>NZ_AP024897.1:1900578-2217341 GCF_024529975.1 Vibrio quintilis
AAGAGTTATTCGGGATGTGCTTTGTTCACGCAGGGAGTTCTTCAGACTCTTTATTCGGTTTTTCGTCATTTATATCTGCACTAGCTTTACTTTTTGTGGTTTACACGATTACGGGAGAACGCTATAAATTTCGTATATCAATAGCCCCAGTACCACTCTACAAAGCCTCGTTCTATACGATACCTATGATCGGTATCGCAGTTCTTATTTCAGAGTTATGGGTCAATTTAGGTTGGCTTACTCCTGATTTCAATTTGAGCCAAAGTGTGTGGCAAGCAATCTTTGCTTTACTTTTCCTCATAATTATTAGTTTATGGGCTTACTATGGTTTTATATCACCACCTGTATTTGGGAAGAAAAACTACAAAGAATTCATGCTTCAATTGTATGAGAGAATATTAGACGGTAATGTAGACATTCTTAAAGAAGTTGCTTCAGAAATCACGCCTTCGATTAGATACATAGTCGCTTACGCATCTGATGATGAGGGCGAATGCAGAAATTATGCTCACGACATCATACTACTGCTAGGAAATAAAAGATTTTGCGAGGTAGTTGCAGAATATCATCCTAACTTAATAATCGAATTATACGAAAACCTGACAAAAGAAAATATTCAGACACTACCAATTCGTCAATTTACTAAGAACACTGCAGCGGCTGCAATACTCAACTCCAACTCACTCTTGCACCATGAAGGTGATGGGTTTAGCTCTGGGCTTATTGGGTATATTAAACCTTTAAGTATTGCCATGTATGGAGACATAGTTAAACTCGAAGCCTTGAACCGAAAGTTTGCTTCCCCTCTAGATGCGGATTTATCACTTTTCAACCTAAAGCATGCGCAATTTCAAGTGTATTGTGATTCAGCTCTAACAGCAATCCAGTCTTATCTAAACGAAGGGTGGTGGTGGAAAGGCTCTTGCGCAATAAATAACGCCTTCGCAGAAATAAAATACAACGCTAGTTACCTGTATGAAATCAACAGTTATCCGACTAATTACCATGATCTCGAGTGCTATAAAAACTTCAGAGTGGCTGTAAAATTTGTCAATTCTGCAATTAAACTTTTAGAAAATCATCCGTCAGTTGCTGATTTTACACCCCACAAACTGCGGAAAAAGGAAGGGGAAAGATATCAATTAATAGATTTATATGATCTACTGGCTGAGTTAATGTTTGAGCTAACATTTTCTGCTGCAAGCGTTAATGTTGATGTGGATACATGTTGGTCAATCCAGCATAACTCGTGTTGGCGTGAGTTTATTGGTTACAGAAATAGCAAGGTTAGCTATTACATTCTCAAGAAATACTATCGATTGATTTTCGACGAAGTCAAGGGTATGGAAAAACTGCCCAATTTCAAATCAGCTAGAATTCTGGGATTCTGCTTGAATATCTTTGGTGTAAAAATACCCACTAGAGATGGTTTTGGGAAGGAATACTACTCACTACGAAAAGTGATTATCCATTGGACTATCCATAATTACGAAAGCATCAGGAAAGAATACTGTAGAATCGCAGAAGCTTGCTTATTTGGCTGCATAACATATGAAGACAAGAAGCTGATAAAAACATATCGCTTAGGTGTTCGAGATGAAGCCCCAAAAGAAATTTTAGAATTAAAATAACGTGTTTCTGTATTGGCTCGCTTGATATCTCCAGCGAAGAAAGCATTCTTTGTCCAATTACGAGTTACCGTGCCGTTAATAGCATTTTAATAAAAAAGCGGGTTACCCCGCCTTAAATCCACCTTCATGCTCAACCCATTCGGGAAGTGGGTTACTCATGCCGGAATTACCTCAGCGAACGTGAGGCCAGAGCCAAACACCGCAGCGCGTTGCAGAAATACGCAAAACAGGCCAAAGCCGGAACCCTGCCGGTTCGAAATATGAACCGGATTGAGAACAAGCAATCCGCTGTACCAGTAGAAGAATTAAGGCGTCCGGCTCCGGAGGCGTTTAAAGCTGGTTCGATATTCGAACGCGTGGCGGCAATGGGGAGAAGGATATGAAACCAGAAACGTTATTGGCTAAGTTTGATTTAAAAGGCATCAACTACGAACAAACCCAAACCGGCGGCGGGAAGGGGCTTTTCACCCTTGAAGAACAGCTTGCAATGGTTGGTATCGAATGGAAACAGTCACCGGTTGGCTTCCTGATTTTGTTTGTTGAAATCCACAGCTGCCCGTATTCCCGGCATTCGCTGGAAGTGGCCGTCACTGAACAGTTAAACAAAATCGCGGCCAACCAACGCGGCCAGCGCAGCCCGGCAGCATTTGACGCCATGGTTCATGTTGCGATTGAAGAATCTATCACTCCATCCGGCAGAGTTTGCCCGACCTGCAATGGTTCCGGGCTGTACAAAACTCCCCGGCGACAAACCCGCAATTGTATTCATTGTCAGGACGGGCGGATCATCTGGAATACAGAATCCCGCTTTGCTGTGATGTGTTCCGGCGGGTTTGCGTGTTCATACGATGTTTTCAAGCGTCGTTATCACCCGGTTCTGGAGCAGGTTGCTAAGTGGCTGGCGGGGCAACGGAATGCAGCGATGCTGGCGCTGATGGAAAGGATTGAGAAGGAAGAGGCTGCTTAGTTGCAGGTTTGGAGATAAAGATGAAGTTACACGTATTAATCACTCAAAGAACAAAAATTTCATTCGATCGTCTGTCTCGTAAAGAGCAGATGAAAGCCCGTCAGGCAATCGAATATATGGAAATGGGTAATGCTGGAGCACTCCATGGTCAAAGGCTGGCTGTGAATCATCAGCTTTATGAGGGAAAAGTGTCGAATAGAGTCAGGGTTATCTATAAACGCAATGGTGATGATTATGAGATTGTTGATTTTATTAACCCTCAAGAAACGCAGAAGTTAGCACAGTATTTTATCTGGCCGTCGAACAAGTTGACTTAGGTTGTTATTTACATTTTACATAAATAGTGATCAATATATATTGGGTCATTATACCGATATATGTATATATATATTTTAAATTACATTGTGTAGGAGTATAAAAAATAAAAATAATGAATGGGTTATACGAATGGGCAATGCGGTTAAAGTTGGTGATATTGGCACCGATCATGATGGTTTCCCCCCAACTCCGGTAACAGCCGGTTCTCCTGATGTTAATTTTGATGGTATCCCGGCTGCAAGAGTTGATGACCCTCTGGCTGCTCATGCAAAACCAAAGCATCCTCCACATGGCCGGAAAATATCATCCGGTTCGTCTACTGTTTTTATTAATAATAACCCTGCGGCTCTTACTGGCGGTTCAGTGGATTGTGGTGGGGTTACTATAGGTGGTGGAACGGTTAATATTGGTGATGAAGCATCAGAACCTCAGGTGATAGAAAAACAACACAATCGCTTATTTGTTATTAAAGATGAATCCGGACAAGCGGTTAAAGATGTGGAATACCGTATTGTTATCGATGGGGAAATTATTGCGGAGGGCAAAACAGATCACAGAGGTAAATTACCAACTGTAGACACTGGTGTTCAGCCGAAAAAAATTCAAATATTTATCAGGGAAATATAATGTCAGACACATCAGGCTGGGTGCTGAAGAAAGAGATTACTTCGACACCGACACAAATCCATGACCCGGTGACTATAAAAATGCCTTGGCAGCATAAAGATGGTGCTTTGTTAGTTGCTGATTATATTCTTGGGGAAATGAAAACTAATATTCAGAGTGAGACCTGTAAAACTATTCGTTACCTGCTGGATTATCATCAGGAAAGGCTTAAGGAGTGGCAGGAATTTCCCTGGTGGAAACAGTTTTTGATAAAACCACCAACTCCGGACCTGTTAACTGCTATGGCTTTATGGACGGAAAAAGTGTTCAAAGGGCGCGATTGGGATCATAAGCCATTGATTCGTGATAATCCGCATTTAAAAGCTGTTGCAGTGCATCGGAAATTATGGTCATTGGATAAAATACGTGAATATCAGCAAAAGAAAAAGCCTAACGATAAACCACCGACAGACTCTAAAAGCTATTGGCATAAATATAAAAGGCATGATTATTTTTATGATATTTGGTCTAATGTACATTATGGTTACGTCGGGCTGGCTTGTGGATTTAGTCAAAAGCTTTTGTTACAAGGTGCTGGCGGAGCACAGTTTCTTGATAATATGACGACATCAGGTGATGCCCCGGATGATGTGGTTTCAGTTCAGGTTGGTTTTAAACTTTATCAGCAGTATGGGGATTCATTAGCTGGCTTAACTCCATCGGTTTTGATGGATACATTAGAAAAAGCTCAATTCACCAATGCTGCCCGCGATATTCACTTATGTTTTCATCCAAACAAAGACGAATTAAAAAATGAAAACTAACCTGGGAAATATTATCAGAATCTTCATTGTATTTATATTAATCGGTTTTGTAGTTGCCTTCTTTTATCCCAAGCGTATGTATATTCATTACGAGAATCCGGATAAACCAATTCATGTTTGGCTATATCAGTATGATGATACATCAGATGTTAAAGATGTATCGCATGGGGTGACTATGATGCTGATTAAAAGACCGTGGTTGTCGACTTTTTTCTCACCGGATGTTCTGGGGTCAGTCAGTTGGTCTTATAAAAACCAAAGCTCAGTTATTGATTCTCTGGATATGATAGCTGAGGAAGGACAACCCGACTTGCAAAAGGCTTGTCGGTTGGATCTGTATCTGGATGATAATGCTAAGTTACTTCGCTATGAAGAAACTGGTTTTTTGTTTCTGAATTTTTGTTGGTGAGGGGTTTCTTAGCAGGGTATGACACAACACCTAGCCCCTGAGTGTTGACATTCACCACTAAATGGAGCAAGAATACCACGATGCATAACCTCGCCCAATTCGGCGGGGTTTTGTTTTATCTGACATTTATGATTTTCTGAAAGCACCACTTTCTCTGTGAAAGGCGGTGCTTTTTTTATGCTTGGGATTTGAAATGACGCTATCACGAATTGAAGAGTGGAAAGGGTGCATCATTACTTATGGTGGTAGTGGTGGAATCAGCCTTTATAACGAAAAGGCGATTGCCAAAGCGCATGAAGCAGCAGAGCTGGTTCACAACTCAGGGCAGGCTGAACGCCTGCTTTCATCGGTTGGCTTGTTTCTTATCGCCTGTCGTCTGGTTTTTGAAATTTATGCCTTTTTTGACCAGCGTAAATCAAAGAAGCAGGAGCAACAACACAATGAACGCAACACAACTGACTGAGCTGGTCGTAAGGCCAGAACTGGAACGCCTGGGGCTTTATTCTAAGGCTGCGGAACAATTGATCGTCGGTACCATTTTTACTGAAAGCCACGGTGAGTACCTGAAGCAACTGGGTGATGGCCCGGCACTGGGCATTGCGCAGATGGAACCAGCCACTCACAACGATATCTGGTCAAACTTCCTGAAATATTCAAATTTATCTGATCGGATTATGGAATCCGTTGCGCCGTTTTCTGTCACCGATGATGCAGATGTACCGGTAAAAGCCACTGAGTTAATCGGCAATATGTGCTACGCCGTGGCGATGTGCCGGGCGCATTATTACCGCAAATCAGAACCGCTCCCGAAAGCGGGGGATGTGGAAGGCTTTGCGCGGTACTGGAAGACGCATTACAACACTGCACATGGTGCAGGTCATATGACGGATTTTATTGATAAGTTCCCTCGTGAAATTTTGTCACTGTAACTGTTAACGGCCTTCGGGCCGTTTTTTATTGGAGCTTAAAATGATAGGTATTATTTCTGCTGCGCTTAACCTCGTGAAGCTGACCGGGCTTGATGAAACGATTGGTCACTGGCTCGGTGGTGAGAAGGGCGAAGAAGTAGCAAGCAAGGTTGTTGATATGGCGCAATCTTTGACAGGCGGTGATTCTCCGGTCTCAGCCCTGAATTCGCTGAAAAATAACCCGGAATTACTACTGAAGTTCAAACGCCAGTTAAACGATCACATCACAGAGCTGAAGCGACTGGAGAATGAAGAGCGGGCGAATGCCAGGGCAATGCAGATTGCTGCGTTGGCAAATCAGGATAAATTCAGCAAGCGGTTCATTTATCTCTTTGCCATTGTCTGGTCAGTGTTCTCATTCGGTTACATTGCTGCGATCACATTTCTGGACATTCCACCGGCATCAACCCGATTTGCTGACACGGAGTTGGGGTTCCTGCTTGGAACTGCGATGGCCGGAATATTTTCATTTTTCTACGGAAGCAGCGAAAACGAAGGTGTGACCCGTCGTACTCAACAACAGTTAGACATTCATCAACAGATTCAGAAATAAATCTACCACCGCCCAAAAGCAAAAACGTGTACTTCATTGAGTGTCGTCGAGCACTCACAGGCTACGGCCATTATTCAACGTGCTTACGGCGGTGACCCTTTTAAGCGTTTGGCACCTCGCCGTTTTACCCGTTAGCGATGACCATAAAGCAGCTGATAACTGCTTCCTCCTTGCATGAGAGCCCGGTGTAAAAGTCAAAAAGGTGCAAGCCAGGGTTGAGATTCCTTTAACCGGCAACGTCAGCCGGGGCGTGTTGGGCGTGACACTATACAGAGCACACCCAGAGCGTTTTGCTAAAGGTGCCCCAAAGTCGCGATGCCAGCCAAAGAAGTGAGTATTAATCCGGTACCGGAAGATGCTGATAGTGAAGTGATAGAAAAAGGTGTGAACTTCCCAACCTTATCCAGTGTCACGAGAAATGCAATTTAATTATTTTTCGGGTGGTGCAAAACAGGTTGACACGTTCCGGGGGAGGGGGCAAGGTCTGGCAACCCGGATGTGTGAATCTTTGTTGTGCCATATTCGTGATACCGGTTATCGGGGAAAGTGTGGGCCGGGGTAAATAACTGGAACAGCCGGAGCGCCTCTGTGCTGAAAAAGCTTGGTTTTACTCCGGTAAATTCTGGTGGTGAAAACATGGCAGAATATATTTGGGGTGGTGTGTTGACGGAATTGTTTTGCGTGTAAATAAACAGGTCTGTTTCTTATGATAAGAAAAAGGCGCAATCAGCGCCTTTCTGCTTTGTGCATCGTGTTTGTGATTTTTATTCTGTCTCAGAATGTGCACCAGCCGCCTCGTTTCCCGCCATCGTAAGGTCTGGCAAGACCGGAGTTGATCAGTAAATCGGACAGGTTTCTGTTATCAACATACACATCGGCTAATATGCGAAAATACTTTCCACGCCTCATATTGCGTAACTCAACTGTTTTTGCTGTCCGGAGTGCTTTGATGGTGAACAACTTGGCAATGCGTGCGGCATTTTTTTCTTTCTGGCATTTTCCCCTGATTTCCGGGGCATCGACGCCATTGACCCGGATGGAGACTTTCTGGCCGATAATATCGGGCCAGCCTTTGATATTCGCTTTAAATGTATCTGCGTCATAAATACTTGTGATTTTATTTACTAATGCTGAGCCGTAGTTTGTTTTATTAGCAGCGTATGTATTGAAACTCAGAATATTAACCCATAGGGTGATTACAACAATAAATAGAGCTTTGAACATATTTTTTTTGAATACCTGAATCTTTCTGTTGTTTAATTATCTGGTTGTTAGACAACAGATTAGCTGAATTATTCTGTTTATTTTGAATTTATTATCGATGAAGTGCAACTGATGTCGTTAATGACGCTTATCGAATGAGCAATACGCATTATCCCCGGACAAAACTATTTATTTGCCCGGGAAGTGACCTTGTTTTTATTCAGGATAATCAGCCATCATTTCATATAATGATGGCTGATTCGCTGAGAGCGGAGATTATTCAGAAACGAAAGTGGTGACACTTTTCGGATCAACATATGCCGTTGTTTTATGGCTGCTCATTTTATAAGTACCGCCATAGCCGGCATTCACTTTCTCTGATGTGCTGTATTTCACCAGTGATTTGACTGAATCATGGCTGAGTTTGAAATCCAGTTTCTGTTGTGATGATGAAGTATTTACTGCCACGATGACAACTTTACCACTGTTGTTTTTATAGGCAGTGACATAAACACCAGACGCTGGTTTTTCAGTCGCACTGATACGTTTGTAGCCCGGACGGATGAATTTGGAATATTGAGACATGATATAACCACGTTTACTGACTTTACCGTCTTCGGTCAGCAGGCCGTAGCTCCGTCTGATATACCACCAGATATAGGCGCTGTAGTTTGAAACCATGCTTTTGTGCAGCTCAGTCCCGACACCCAGAGCTTTCGACCATTTGTTTGCGTCATCATTGGTCGTGTAATGCTCTGTCATCCATAATTTTTTCCCTTTCTGGCGAGCCAGAGCATAGTCTGAAGGTTCTTTGCCATACAGGTGTCCGCCAACAATATCAACATATTTTACTGCCTGTGAGTCCTTCAGGAACGGGTCAGATAACTTGTGATTAAAGTTTAGTGATTCCGGTGCAAGAATCTTGACTGAACTGTCAAGGTTTTTACCTTGTTCTTTCAGGAACTTAGTGAAGTCTGAACCACTCCACTCACAAGACTCATAATCAGGTTGCCAGTCAGGTTCATTCTGCAGAGAAAGCGCGTAGATTTTCGCACTCTTAGATTTCATATAACTGACGAATTTATTCAGATGCTTGGTATAACCATAGTAGTGATATGGCTTGAGTTTTCCTCCATTTTTCAGACTGTTATTGTCTTTCATATAGGCAGGTGGTGTCCAGGGTGTTGCAAGCAGTTTGACGTTTTTAGATGCAGCATATTTTGCGATAGGAACCTGTTTACTCCATTGGTTAGAGTCCGGATCAATTCTCATTCGCATGATGGATAAGCCGAGCTGGCCATTACCTGTACCAAAAGCTGTTTTAGCCTGACCTGAGGTCAGGTCTGCTATCCATCCTGGTGCGTTCATGCCACCGAAGCCATCAATTTCCTGATAAGTTTGATTCAGGTTGACGTTTACGGTCGCTGACCAAACAGCACAAGAGGTAAGCACTGACGTTAATGCGAGTATACCGCCGAATATTTTTTTATTTTTCATGGGGTCTCCACTTTATTTTATTTAATAGTATTATGCAGACATGTCTAGCAGGGGGGTGCGCAATAATTTGTATATCACTTTATCTCGTTTGAAATCAATTGATATCCCTGAGAAAAAATAATAATTGTGACTGAGCGCAGTGGGTGTGAAAAAATAATCATAGTTTCATATCTGCAATGGAATTTATTGACAGCAGGCAAGACTAACCTGAAATTGGAATGGGTCCGTTTTTAGCTTTTTTATCAGGAAGCTATGAGTCTGACCGGAATTTTTTGGATCGAGTCAACAAAAGAGTGCAGAATAAAATGATAAAACTATATGGTTCACATTGTGAGTAAACAATGGAATGATTTTTTACAACTTAATGATAAAATTTCGGCTTGTTTTATTATCAAACATTTATAAGGATTGAGTTCTTCTGGACAGGAATTCAATCAGGATCAGGTTAAGGAGTTATGCATGGTCAATTCACTTTTTCGGCAATCATTTCTTATTGATAGCTTATATAGTGATAGTGCTCCCTTATCAACCGAGTATGTAACAGAAGAAGGGCTTTGCCTGAAGTTACACTTTCCGGGTGTTTTAGAAATCATCCCGCCACACATGGACGAAAACACAAAGCATGTGCTTGTTTCCTGTGGGGTGCATGGTAAAGATGCCGGTCCGGTAGAAATGGTCAACCGTATTGTGACGGATGTTGAAAGTGGTTTTCAGAAAATTGAAGAGCATTGCCTGTTTGTGATTGCTAATTTAGATGCAATTAAACAAAACAAACAGTATATCGACGAAAATCTGGAACGTTTATTTGACGATAAACCGCGGGAACCATCGACGGAACTGGTGATTGCCGATAATCTTAAGGTGCTGATTAAGTCATTCTGGGAAGAGACGCCGGTTGAATCCCGGTGGCATCTTGATTTACACAGTACACTTTACGCTTCCCGCCATTCTACTTTTGTGATTAGTCCGAAAGTCCGCCATCCGGTCCGGTCTAAAGCGCTAATCGATTTTATTGAGCTTGCCCATATTAATGCGATTGTTTTGGCGAATGCGCCTTCAGGTTCTTTCAGCTGGTATACCGCTGATAGTTATTCAGCGCGTTCAGCAACATTTGAGCTGGGCAAAGCCTCGCGGATTGGGGAAAGTGATTTAAATTCATTTGCTGTATTTGATATGGCACTCAGGGATTTAATCAGCAGGGAAAAGAGTGAACATTTATCGAGAAAAGCGACAATTTATCGTGTGAGCCGGACGATCGTACGGATGAAAGAAGATTTTGACTTTCTGTTCCCTGAAGATGTTGAAAACTTTACCGCGTTTAAACATGGTGAAGTGTTCGGACACGATGGTGATAAGCCTCTGATGGCCAAAAATGACGGGGAAGCGGTGTTATTCCCGGACCGGCATGTTGAAATCGGCGAGCCGGCGGTGTACATGCTTTGTCCCGTTGTTGCCAGATATGAAGGGGATCAACTCGTCTACGATTAAATCCGGCCTGATTCCCTGTTCCGGACTCTTTTTATTTGCGGTCTGAAGCGTTATGGTTAGCGCACATGTGATTAGCTCCGGAAAAATATGGATTTTATTCAGCTTCAATCTGCTAAAAAAAGGCACTGGCTTCGTGTGTTATGGACGATGCTGGTGCTTCTTGTTTTTTTTAGTGTCGTGTATCTTATGGCAGGAGAAATTCTCTTATCTCCTTTCCGTCATCTTTCTTCATTTGAGCAGCAACTTATTTTTGAACTGCGTTTACCCCGGCTGATTGCTGCTTGTGTGATTGGTGCCTGTCTGGCTGTCTCTGGTGCTGTATTGCAGGTTTTACTGGGGAACTCTCTGGCTGAACCCGGAATTATTGGTGTTTCCAGTGGTGCTAGTGTGGCGATCGTTATCATTTTGTTTCTGTTCCCTTTTGCCGCAACCTCGTCCGGCCTCATGATTGGTGCTGTGGCCGGAGCACTTGGGTTTACACTGTTACTCGTGACGATTGGCAGAGTGATGCACCTGACCAGTACGCGCTTGCTGTTAGTCGGTGTGGCGCTTGGAATCCTGGAACAATCTATCATTACGTGGGCTTTTTATTTCAGTCAGGAATTCAGCCTGCGTCAGCTGATGTACTGGCTGATGGGAAGCCTGGGAGGTGTCAGCTGGTCGCAGCATCTGCTGTCATTATTTGTTCTGCCGGTTTTGTTCTGGCTGATCTCACAGGGGGTCTTACTTGATCGACTGATGCTGGGAGAAAGTCATGCCAGACAGCTTGGTGTGAATGTTTCTTCGACCCGCTGGAAGTTAATTATCGCAGTTTCTGTTTTGGTTGGTGTCTCAGTTGCGTTGGGAGGCATTATTGGTTTTGTCGGCCTGGTCGTCCCGCACTTGTTGCGGATCGCCTTTGGTTCGGATAACCGGTATTTATTGCCTGTGTCAGCGGTTGCCGGGGCACTGTTATTGGTTGGTGCTGATCTGATTGCCCGAACAGCACTGAGTTCGGCTGAGCTTCCTTTAGGTGTGGTCACTGCAACGATTGGTGCCCCTGTTTTTGTCTGGATTCTGTTAAGAAATTATGATTTGCGTGAATAATCTCAACGTGGGAACCCGCCTGCTGCCGATGAGTTTCCGGTGTGAGCAGGGCAGTTTTCTTCATATCGTCGGGCCAAATGGTAGCGGAAAAAGTACGTTATTAGCGGCTTTAGCCGGTATGATTTCATATCAGGGGCAGATCTGTTTTGGGGCTGATGATATCTCCCGGCTCACCATTCAGGATTTAGCGGTTCGCAGAGCGTATCTTGCCCAAAATGAACGTCCGGTATTTGCGGTTGATGTCTATCACTATCTGATGTTGTCGGTACCTGAATCTTTGAACATGAATCATGCTGAAGTTTCTGATGTGATTCGTTATCTGAGTGAAAGGCTGCATTTGCAGGATAAACTGGCTCGATCTATCCACCAGATTTCCGGAGGTGAATGGCAGCGTGTTCGTTTAGCCGGAAGTTGCCTGCAAATCTGGCCATCACTGAACCCGGATGGGCAATATCTGATTCTGGATGAACCTTCAGCTGCACTGGATGTCGGGCAGGAAAACCTGATGTATGGCTTGCTGGATGAGATTAGATCAATGGGGATAACGATATTGATGGCGAATCATGATTTAAACCGGACATACAGGAATGCGAGCCACGTTGTTTTGCTGAATCAGGGGATTTTGTATCGCTCAGGTTTACCTGAAGAAGTGTTAAATGCTGCGTCGATAAAAGAAGTGTTTCAGACAGATGTTCAGGCTGTTGATATAAAAGGGAAATCTTATTTACTGTTCGATTAGTTTTGGTGCACAAAGCACAAAAGTGGCGCATTGATTTTTCTGATTATTTTTAAGTAAAAGATAACTTGCAATATAAAAATAATAAAATCATATAGTTAAATGTTTTTATTGAGTTGGCACGCTAATCGCATTAATGAGATCGATACATTCTCGTTCTTGTTAGGCTTTTTATAGTCTCCTTAGCCACCTTGCGAAGCAAGGTGGCCTTTTTTTTATTTTGTCAGTGGTGCAAGGTCGGCAGGGCGATAGTTGACTGATTTCAGCACTTTTCCTTTACGGATTGTTTTTTCTGCATTGGCAAAATCTTCAGCGCATTTTGCAATGATGTAGTTGCCTTTCTTGACCGGGGATAAGCGAATACCTTGTTGTGCATAAAACTTTTCTGTTGCCTGATATTCTTCCTGATTTTTACATACCTTACTCATATTTGAACTGTGTACTTCATCCCAGCAGGGGATAAAATCGATCTGACGGTGCTGCGCAACATTCAGCAGTAAATCGATCAGATAACTAATCCCGATATTTTTTTCAGGTGTGTCGTCACCGAGATGAACAAGTCTGCCCATTAGCACGTAGACCGTATCAATGATTGCGTCAGCCTGTTCTGTTTTATCTGTGGCGTCAGCCAGCTCGGTCAGTTCTTCAATCGCTAAAGATGTGTGGAGCGTATCTGCCGCCTGATCAAGACTCTCTGGCTGTTCAACCGGTAAATCGAATGTTTGGCGAAACTCAACGATATCCTTATATAAGTGAGTAAAAACAGAGGCGGTTAATTTAGATAGATTCATGATTTTGATCCGGAAAGTTCTAACAATTTATCAGCGAGGAGGAAGATTAACATCCCGGCCGGTAAAGTTATAGACTCAAATTAAACCTTCATCTGATTCATATGCATGTGTCTGTTTTATGCGCTGATTCTCTGTTGTTGGATGCTTCCGGGCCACATATTGTCGTTCTTTTTCCTATAATACAAAGAGTTGTTGTGAAATCTGAGTTGGCTTCCTGCTGGCAGACAGGAAAGGAGGGCGGAGATGGTGGAATTTGAAATTTACTTACCATGTGAGCCTGAGTGGGTGTGCGGGCCTTTGCTTTTTTTCTTCGGTGTACTGTTTAGTGCCGGAATTATTTCGTTCATCTGGCTGATATTTAAGGAGTCCCGCCGCATTCAGCGTAAGCAGCGGGTATTAAAACGCAGACGTCAGCACTATTCGCTGCGGGATAAGCGTCATGGATTACCGGATAAGAAAAAGAAATAAAATGTTTGACTCAGTCATTTTGCTGCTTTGTCCGACGGATTTTGGCCTGAAGTCCGGCTAATTCAGCTGTCGGACCAAACTGGTTAATATAGTGTCTGATTTGTTCTTCAGCGACGGTGAATTCTTTTTGTTCTGATTCGATATTGACCAGATGAAATAAAGACAGTGTTTTTCCCGGCTGATAATCGATAGCTTTTGTGAAGAGTTGCCGGGCCAGAGTTTTTTGCCCGGATTTGAGTGCACATAATCCGGCATTTTCAAAGCTGTCAGCAATGTTTATATAGTCCGTTTGCAGATAGGCCAGGCGAAAGTAGCGCAGTGCTGACTGATAATGATTGTGTTTACATAAAAATGTGCCGTAATTATTGAGTAAATCGGGTTGTTCCGGATAGAGAGCAAGGGCCTGGTGGTATTGCCGGGAAGCCTGACTTTCTTCACCGATAGCATCGTCATAATAAGCCAGAGCCATCAGTGTACGAATGTACAGCGGTGCAACTTTTTGAGCTTTTAACAGGTTGATTCTTGCTTTTTCTCTTTGGTTTTTTTGTAAATAAGCGATACCAAGGGATATTCTGGTATCTGCCGCAGAAACTTCTTCCTGAGTCAAATGTGGTGCGAGTGTACAGGCACACAAGCTCAGGCAAACAACAACGCTTTTATTCATGAATACATAATGTCTTGTGGAAAAATATTTATATAAAACAAGATGATTTGTGATGGCAATGCCGGGTGTGCTGTTACAGGAGAGATAAGGCAGATTGCAGCCATCAGTCATGACTGCAAATCATCAGGCAGGGTGAAGTCAGTCGTCTTTTGTAAATTTATCTTCGCTGAAGTGTTCTAAATCGTAAGGTGTTTGCTGGTAAACACAATAATTCAGCCAGTTTGCGAATAAAAGATGACCATGACTTCTCCAGCTGGCGCAGGGTGGGTTATCCGGGTTGTCATTGGGATAATAGCGAACAGGAACTGATGGCTCTAATCCTTCCCCTAAATCGCGGATGTATTCGTTATGAAGCGTCGTTGCATCATATTCAGGATGACCTGTGACGAAAACATGTCGTTTATCCGGACTTGCAGCGAGATACACTCCGGCTTCATCGGAAGTGACCAGTATATCTAAATCGGTGTTATCCCGGATAAAATCAACAGGGAAGTGGGCATGACGGGAATGCGGAGCCAGGAATGAGTCATCAAACCCTCTTAATAAAGGGTGAAATGACTTTGAAATCGAATGGGTGTATACACCGGATAACTTTTCTTTCAGGGTTTGCTTTTCTAATCCGTAAAGTAAGTTCAGTCCGGCCTGTACAGCCCAGCAAACATACATCGTTGATGTGACATGTGTTTTTGCCCATTTGATGATGGTCTCTAAATGTTTCCAGTACACCACATCTTCAAACTCGACAAGTCCCAGCGGGGCGCCGGTAATGATTAAACCATCGAAATTACGATCCTGAACTAACTCAAATTGTCTGTAGAACATGTTCAGGTGTTCTTCCGGGGTATTGCGGCTTGGCCGGTTATCAATGCGCAGTAATTCAATGTCAATTTGAAGCGGGCTGTTTGAAAGTAACCGGAGAAAATGTGTTTCAGTCTCAATTTTCTTAGGCATTAAATTCAAAATTAATACCTTGAGCGGGCGGATTTCCTGAGTTGAAGCTCTTGACTCATGCATGACGAATATATTCTCATTTTTGAGAACATCAATTGCGGGGAGTTGGTCAGGAATCTTGATTGGCACAGTAAACTCTCTATAAATCAATCTGGACGTCTATACTGCTAAAGTTAACTGAATCCATGTTATATGTCGATAGAAAATAACGAAATGGACAGTTGAATACCGAATAAACAGCGATGCTTTAATTCCATTTGGATATATGAAGTGTGGTCGAGATGTGAAATTAAACGAGCCGGTGTCAAAAACAACACCGGCAACGTTTATCTGGCAGATATATCAGATTGACCGGCGTATCTTCCGGTAAATCTTCGTCTGTATTATTTCAGGTTTGGGCAGATGAAATCGGCTCTCCAGGTCAATTTTCGTTTGCCTTTCATTGATACCAGAACATCCCGGCCTTTCATTTGTGCGTATTCAAGTTGAATATGTATATCGTCTGTATCAGCTTCTGCTCTGTAGGCACGAATGCAGGTGAACGTGGATTCTAAATGGTTAACCAGCATGTCTCTGGATAAACAAATGCCTAGCTCATCACGTGTCATATGTTTTCCCTCTTACTGTGATTTCCTGACGGTTTTGATTTTGATTTTGATTATAGTTACACATGTGTGTATAAAAATTATACAACTCAAATACAATGAATGAGAAATGCGGGTGAATTTTTCCTGAAAATTCATAAGAATTTGTGATATGGGTATAAAACCCGGCAGACAGATACAGCGGCATTGCTATGGCACTGAATTTATATACAAATCTGCATGTGATGATTTTTCTGTGGATGATGATGTGGGTAAATAACTAAGGTGATCGATTATTACAAAATAATTTTAGGAAAAACATGGTTAATCGTTGATAATAGGATGATAATGAGGAAAGACACCATTGCGTTTTAATTATCCTGTTCAGAAATCATATAGAAGAAGCAGAGCGGTATGGATCAAAATACAAGTGCAATTTTAACCGAAAGCGGAACAAATGAACTCGAAATCATCGAATTCCATTTAGAGAAACAGTTGCCGGAAGGAGGGACGAAAAGATGCTATTACGGCATTAATGTGGCGAAAGTCAGAGAAGTCATTCGTGTGCCGGAAACGACTGATTATCCGAATGCTCAACCGCATATGATTGGCGTTTTTTCTTCGCGTGAAATTTTAACCCCTTTAGTTGATCTTGCCGGATGGTTGGAAATACCAAAAGCATCCGGTGTCGAAAGTAAGTATGTGATTGTCACAGATTTTAACCGGATGACGAATGGTTTTTTGATTGATAGTGTGAGTCGCATTCATCGTATTTCATGGAATGATGTGGAATCACCCAGCCAGTTTCTGGAAGCCGGCGAACAGGACTGTGTTGTTGCTGTTGTCAGGAAAGAAGGCCGGCTGATTATGATTCTGGATTTTGAAAAAATCATTGCTGACATTAATCCGGAACTGAGCATGGAAAAATATGATGTCACTGTCGATAAAAGCGTGAATCTGAACCAGAAGATGGTCACAAAACGTAATGCGAAGACAGTGATGGTCGTCGATGATTCTGCGTTCATCCGAAGCCTGATTCAGGATACTTTGAGCTCTTCAGGATATAATATCATCGCTTGTAAAGACGGTGGTGAAGCTTATGAAAAACTCATGAGTATCAAGGCTTCAGCGGATGACGAAGGTGTTGCCGTTTCCGAGTTGATTAACGCTGTCGTGACCGATGTGGAGATGCCCCGGATGGATGGCATGCATTTGGTGAAGCGTCTGCGTGATATGGAAGTATTCCGTAAAACACCGATCATTATGTTTTCATCATTAATGAGTGATGACAACCGACATAAGGCAATGTCTTTAGGGGCAAATGATACAATTACGAAACCAGAAATTGGCAAAATGGTTTCTATGATGGACAAATATATTTTTGAAATGGATTAATGATGCAATTATTTGATTTATATATTTTGTGTGTGCCGGGGTGTGGGAGTAAACAGGTACGATGTTGAATATATTTATTATCGTTGCACTATTGGTTTTATTTTTCGTTTTTGCGCAAAAATACATTATCAAAGAAGATAATACCAAAGACTATACCTACAGAAATCACTCACCTGTTTTAACTGCTGCCGAAAGTACTTTCTATCGGGCTTTGACTGATGCAGTGGGTGAGCATGGTGTTGTTTTTGCGAAGGTCAATATGGCGCAACTGCTTGTTCCCGTTGGTATAAGAAAAAAGAAAGATCGTTTTATTGCTACGAACAGGATTGCAAAGCATTACTTTCAATTTGTTGTCTGTGATCCAAGAACTTTTGAACCACGTGTTGTGATTGAATTAGATAACGGCAAAGCACTCAATAAGCCAAAAGCTGAGCGGGAAAAGTTGTTACTTCATGTGTGCCGCTCTGCAAATATTCCTCTGATTGGTACCAATATCCGGTATAGCTATCAGGTCAGTAAATTGAGGCGTTTACTTGCAACGCATATTGATTTAATTGAACCTGATAAAGAAGTTCGGTTTTGTAAGAAATGTGGCAGCCCTATGGTGGTTAAAGTGGCGAGTCAGGGTGAATTTAAAGGTCGGCGCTTTTTTACCTGCAGCCGTCAGCCGCAATGTAACTATGTTGAAAATTATAATGTAGTTTTTGAGGATGATGATTTAAGCAATAATGAAAACGAGGAAGCCGTTTAGTTTTTTAAATTAAACGGAATCTGACTGCTCTTCCTGACGAATTTCATAAGGCATCTGACATATCTTAACCTGGTTTCTGCCGTTTTTCTTGGCTTTGTAGAGTTCGATATCGGCAAGTTTCAGGATATCTGAAAGGTTATCACCGGTACGATACTGACAGATGCCAATACTCAATGTTAATTGCAGATTCTTATTACCTACATTGAAGATGTGATTACTCACTGTGTTACATAGTTTTTCACCGGTATGACGTGCTTCATTGATATCTTTTCCATGTAAAGTGACACAAAACTCTTCGCCCCCAATTCTGAACAAATTGTTATCTCCAACAATACGGCTAATCAGCAGGCTGATTTCAATTAAAACCTTATCGCCAACGTCATGTCCGAACTGGTCATTTATCTGTTTGAAAAAATCGATATCCAGTATCAGCAGACAGAGCGGATCTTTATTGTTTTTCTTTTGTGTAAACTGGGAGAAAAAATTTGCCAGAGAAAGGCGGTTATGAGTTCCGGTGAGAGAATCCCGGGATGCTAAATACAGTAAAGAGTTCTCGGTATGGTATCTGTTAGATTCATATAGATGAGAAATGACCCAAATTCCGCAGTAACATAAAGTTAGATTGAACATCAGACTGAGGATGTCATATGTCTGATTATTACTGAATTTAATTGCAACCAGAATAAACTGAGCAATTAAGAATACGCCCGTTGCGTACATACCGTGCTTAATGCCTAACAACAGGTAAAGTGTAATGGGAGCAAAGCAGCTCCAGACAAACAGCCCCTGACTAATCGGTTCAAGGTAATTACCAATGCCGAAAATAAATATCAGATAATAGGCGTAATAGAGGACAGATGTCCGGGAATACTGATTTTGTTTGATTTTTGTATAGATGAAACCCGAATAGATTGAAAGAATACATTCACCGAGTGCCAGCCAGTATTCTTTCTGATAGATCAAATGAAATATTGCCAGGAACAAAGCCAGAATAGTAAGAAATAAGCTGATCCCTGAAAGCACAGAAATTCTGAACGTATGAGATTGTTTATGTAACCTGTCATCCATTTTTATGCGCTTTCATATCCATGTTTCAGTTGATTGGCGTATGTTACGCAATCATTGTAATAGTTCAACCGAATTTATGGGAGCATATCACAAAATTAGAAGTGCGTCGGATTTATTGATGCAAAAAAGAATGACTTCTGCCAAAGATGCAGAGTGGTTCTGAATAAAAAAAGATCACATTGGTGAAGTTGAAACAAGTCAGTCATATTACTGATAAATTTTCCTTGCACTCTGATACGACTGTCGCTAATATCCTTCCCGTTCTTCAGTGATGCGTCCGTAGCTCAGTTGGTTAGAGTATCGCCTTGACATGGCGGGGGTCGGTGGTTCGAGTCCACTCGGACGCACCATTTATAAGAACAATATTGAATGCGTCTGTAGCTCAGTTGGTTAGAGTATCGCCTTGACATGGCGGGGGTCGGTGGTTCGAGTCCACTCAGACGCACCATTTAAGCCTGCTCTCAGCAGGTTTTTTTAATGCCAGTGATTGATGAACTTCAGGTTCAGACAATAAACTTATCTATCAACCCTTTCAGGTTTTCCGCTAAGTGGCTTAATTTGTCGCTACTGCTCCGGGTGTTATTGGTCAGCGCTGCCGATTGATGGCTTTGATCCGAAATCGTGACGATCCTTTTTGAAATATCCTGACCAACGTGATTCTGCTCTTCAGTTGCTGTTGCGATAAGCGAGTTCATATCCATAATAATTTCAATTGCACTGATAATATCCTGAAGTGCCTGACCGGCAGAATTAGCCTGCGTGACCGTCTGCTCACTTTGATCTTTACTTTGATTCATTGCAGAGACAGCTTCGTCAGTCGCAATTTTCAATTGTTCAAGTATATCTGTAATTTCCCGGGTACTCTTCTGAGTGCGGCTTGCGAGTTGTCTGACTTCATCAGCAACTACAGCAAATCCACGTCCCTGTTCGCCGGCTCTGGCAGCTTCAATGGCTGCATTTAATGCGAGCAGGTTAGTTTGCTCTGCGATATCCTGAATGACATCCAGAGATGTGGAAATATCTTTCACGTTACCGGCAAGCCTGCTGACAATCGAATTCGCCTGATCGATTTGACCTGCGAGATTGCCGACAGAATCTACAGCTGAAGAGACGGTTTGCATTGCATCCCGTGCCCGATCATCGACTGTTTGTGCTGATTGTGCTGCCTGGTGGGCATTTTGGGATATTTCATTTGCAGTGGTGGTCATCTCAGTCATTGCTGTTGCGACCTGTTCAGTTTCTTCTCTTTGTTTGAGGGCGACATGGTCTGCTTCATTGGCTTGTTCTGTCATGGTCCTGGTTTCTCCGGAGATTTCAACACTGGACTCTGTGACGTTTTTGACTATCGATTGCAGGCTGGCAACAAATTGATTGAAGTTTGTGCTGAGAGAGTGAAACTCAGGCAACGTAAATGTATTCATTCTGGCGGTAAGGTCGGCATTACCTTTGGCAAATTCAGCGATTGAATGATCAAATTGCTGTAAGGGCGATAAAATACTGCGGACAATAAAAAAGCCAAATAATCCGACGATTACAGCAATCCCTGCACATAAGCTGATCACTGATATAAAACTTTCTCTGGATTTATCATCTGACAGTTGCTGCATCATGGCAACCGTGTCATCGATATCATCAATATAAAAACCAGTACCAATAACAATATCCCACTGTGATTCATAGATTGAATAACTCAATTTCTCTTTTGCGACCGTTTCTCCGGGTTTCGGGAAGAAGTAATGAGAGAATCCGCCGCCGTTTTTCCCGTTTCTGATAATATCCTGAATAAAACGGTTATTTTTGGAATCCTGGGCATGCCAGAAATTTTTACCAATATCTTTATTTGTATCGCCCTGAAAGACCCGGTTTCCCTTCGAATCATAACCAAAAATATACCCCTTCCGGCCATATTTAATTTTAGACAGTTTGTTTATGACTTCCTCTCGGGAAGCATTTTGTTTTTTCAGTGTAGTCAGGGAAGAATCAATGATTTCGATATAGGCTTTTAACGTGTCTTCTTTTAATGTGACCATCTGTTTGCGCACATCCTGAATTTGCATTTGGCTTAACTCAGCGATTTTGATGTTTGTCAGGTAGGCCATGCCAAGGGTCAGTAATATCAGTGGCACGAATAACAGGATGTACAATCTGGATTTTATAGAAATAGATGGCATATTTGTCTCCGGTTTTAGTCAGAAAAAGCAAACATGACGTATATATTCTGAAGTTTAAATTTGATTTTAGGAGAGAAGGGTATTTGTTCAGAATGAAAATACCACATACTATGGTTATAAATATTAGTAGAGATTATGTGGGATTCAATTTTTCATCACTTTTTGAGGGCATATTCTCCATATTCTCCATAGTCTGCAGACTATACCCAAGCAACCTGAACCCTGCATCTTCAGGTTGCTTGGGTATATATTAAGAACATTCCCCGTCTCACTGTTGTTACGATTTAATTAAAACACCTTGAACCACATGACTCAGGCCATTGTGTTTTATTCCTTCATGGATAAACCTTTCTGTTTCGGTGAGGATGATTGTTTTCATCTGGCTCAGTTCCGAGGATAGTATCTGCCCGGATATCATCATATCTTCTGATGACGGTCCGCCGGTTTTGTATTCAAGTTGCCGGGTTGTATATCCTTCAATCACATAGACACCGCCAGGCCTGAGGCTGAGAAAGGCTGAATGATTTACCCGGGCCCGTAATTGTGAGGGCAGGTGACAAAAGATTGAAACAATACCATCCCATTGGTTTTCTCCGAATTCGTAGTTGTCCAGATTGGCATGAATATAGGTGACTTTGACCTGATGTTCATCGGCCAGTTTTTTGGCTTTATTGATTGCTACGGAAGATAAATCAACTGCTGTGACGTTGTAACCCAGCTTGGCCAGATAAACTGAATTCCTTCCTTCACCATCACCAAGGCAGAGAATATTACCGCTTCTTTTCGGGATATATTGAACCGACTCCTGCAGGAACTGATTTGGTTCCGTTCCATACATGTACTCAGCTGTGTTGTAGATTTTGTCCCACATCGACACAGATACCTATTTTATAAGAAAAATCTAATTTAGCATTTGTTAATTGATAGGGCAACTGTTGGTCACAGGCTCGGTTAACTGATGCGTATAAAGTGGCATCAGTTAGGTTTTGTGAAATCTATAAATGCATATTAATGATTATAGTGTGTAATTTTATTACAAAAATAAGTTTAAAAAATTTCATTGAAAAGCTTGAAGTGTGATTTAAATCACCTTATTATTAGCCCATAAAATGATTTGAGTCATACATTCAATGATGAGTTTGTTATTTATAAACTATATTGTATGTTGATAACATCATTTGGGAAAGATTCGTACCGTGTATTTATGGTTATAACGTGTACTCAGCCATTCATTGTTACAGAGGAAAGTCATTATGGATTTCGATATCAGTTTATTTCTGCAATTTTTCATGAATGAAAAAATGAAAAAACAAGCGGATCAAACACAAAAATCATCTAACTAATTCGTATCAGGGGAGGACATGACATTTCGTGTTCTCCTGATATTTCCCTTCACTCTTCATTCCTGCTCTGCTTCCTGATTTATCTCCGATATTCTCTTATCGTAATGACACCTCAGTCTTTGATCATTCTGCCTCCTGAGTTACATGATATCTGGCATTGCCATAACATATGATGTTAAATGCAATTTCGTATTGATACTGAATGTTTTTTCTGCCCAGATGTCTGAAAGAAAATTCATCCGATTTAACAAAGGTGGTTTAAATGGCACATTTTACAGTCATTGGTCTGGGGCGTTTTGGTGTGGCGGCCAGTCTTGAACTCATTTATCTGGGTCATACCGTGACCGGGGTTGATAAAAATTCTCAAATCGCTGAAAAGTATGTCGATGAACTTACTCAGGCTGTCATTTGTGATGCGACTGATGAGCACTCGTTAAGAGAATTGGACCTTGATGCCAGCGATGCCGTCGTTGTCGCGATTGGTGAAGATATGGAATCCAGCCTGCTTTGTATTCTCGCACTGAAAAACCTTGGAGTCAGTGAAATATGGGTCAAGGCAAGTACCAAAGCCCATCATACAATCGTTTCTAAGCTGGGAGTATCGAGAATTATTCATCCGGAGGAAGAGATGGGAATCCGGGTCGCTCAGGCGCTCAATTATCCCATGGTTGAAGACTATTTATCTGTTGGTCATGGTCTGTACGTGGTTGAAATTCAGGTTTCTGCTGGTTTGAATGAAAGTACTGCAGGCCAGTTATTGATTGATTCTGAGGAAGAAATCAAGGTTGTTATGGTGAAAAGGGAGCAGCAGATCTTTACTCAGGTAGGCCGGGATTTTGTTTTAATGGAACAGGATACATTATTACTGTGTGGAACACGGGAAGCGCTTAAGTTATTAGCGCCTAAACTGGGGTAATCTATGAAACTGTGGCACCCTTCAATGACACCGGTTGTTGAAAGAAAAGACAGAGTGAAACCAGCCAGAAAAATTCTTGCTGCCCCGCCTTTGATTTTATGTGGCAGCTTCCTGTTATTAATCCTCGCAGGTTCTTGTCTGCTTAAGTTGCCCGTCTCAACAGTCGCGCCTGTTACCTGGTCTCAGAGTTTATTTACAGCAACATCCGCGGTGACTGTGACCGGTTTATCCGTCGTAGATACCGGTACTGAATTCACGCTGTTCGGACAAATTGTCATTGCCTTACTGATTCAGCTTGGCGGGTTAGGCCTGATGACATTCGCGATCGTGACTTTGATTGCGTTGGGTGGAAAAATAAATTTTTTGCAGCGCACTGTTGCAAGAGAAGCATTCAACCAGACCGATGCTTCAACCCTGATCTCCACAGTGAAGTCAGTATTATTCTTTTCTGTCTTTGTGGAAATGATCGGCATGGTGATTCTGTTTTTCTATTGGCTGGATGAACTTGGCTGGAAGGTTAGTTTGTTTCACAGTTTCTTTTATACAGTGAGTGCTTTCAATAATGCTGGTTTTGCGCTGAATAGTGACAATTTAATGCCCTATGTGAACGATCCAGTGGTCAATTTTACAATTTCCGGGTTATTTATTATTGGCGGCCTGGGCTTTTCCGTATGGATTGACTTACTGAGAAATAAACGATGGGCGCAATTAAGTCCTTATAGCAAGATGATGATTGCAGGTACTGTCGTGATTAACGCAATCGCTGTTGTTGCTATATACCTGATTGAATCAAATAATCCGGATACTTTGGGGCAGATGAGTGAGGCAGGCCGGTGGATGGCATCCTGGTTTCAGGCAGTTGCGCCGCGCACCGCAGGGTTTAATACACTGCCAATGGATAAGCTTGAAGATGCCACGACGTCGCTTATTTTAATCCTGATGTTTATTGGTGGGGGCTCGATGAGTACCGCCAGCGGTATTAAGGTGGTCACTTTTATTGTTCTGATTTTAGCAACTTATGGTTACCTGAGAAGAGATGCTGCAATTTATGTATTCAAGCGGGAAATATCTAAAGAAACCGTGAGTAAGGCACTGGCGCTGACGCTTATTTCGATTGTCGTAACATGGGTTGCAATATTTTGTCTTCTGCTGAGTGAGCATGCACCGATGATTGATATTATTTTTGAAGCGGTATCAGCGTTGGGGACCGTGGGCTTGTCCCGGGGCTTAACTTCATCCCTTAGTGAAACGGGAGAGTTTATTATTATGTTGCTGATGTTTATGGGCAGGCTCGGGCCGTTAACCCTGGCATATTTTCTTGCCAGTCCCAGAACTCATAAGCTGAGGTATCCTGAGACAAAGCTGGCCATTGGCTAACCTCTTGTTTCCCCGTGTATGATTCAGAAATTCAAACGCCGGGATATTTTCTTTGGTAGCGGGGAAGCATGCTTTCATTACCTCTGATACCGCCCTGATGAATATAAATTAAATTCATTGTTGAATACGCTGCGGTTTCCTGTAGCAGACAGCGCCACATCAGAGGGTCGTATAACAAATCGAACTCGATGCCGGTCTGACGATATAGTTGCAGCCAGATTTGATAATTCTCTTTATAAAGTTTACCAAAATGATGCTTTTTCGGTAGTTCCAGGATTTTCGGATAGCTTTGAGCTTTCAGTGACTGAAATTGTTGGAGCAAATAATCGCTGCCACCGACACACGCGCAGGTCACGACCGGAATGTGATGATTTTCCATCACCTGATGAAGGTACAGTGCCGTTGTTCCTGTGCCGGAAGGCAGTGCAATCACTGGTGAGACAATCTGATTTTCTGCAATCCATTGCAGCAGTTCATTAGCCAGTGCGGTCACTCCTTCTTTAGCAAGTTCGCTCCGCCCACCTTCCGGAACGATCAGACAATCATGCTCCGGCTCCAGTTTGTCCCGGATATAATCCTCCGGAGAAATAAAATCATATTCTGCATTGTTTGTTGAAATGATTCTGGCACCCAGTGCCAGCGCAGCTTTATAGTTGCCCGTTGGATATTGCCGTATAAAATCAGGTACATGGTCAACATAATAGTCCAACTGCCACCCCTTCATATAAGTCAGTGCCGCCAGTGAATACAGTGAGTTAGCCTGAGGCGAACCGTGGCCGATCAACTTGTTGATATGAGAAAAGGAACCGGTGAGCAGTGCCATAAATTTACGGGCTTTATTGCCAGAAAAGTCAGGATGAAGTAAGTCGTCCCGCTTGAGAAAAAAATGATAATTGCCAAATTGATGGCTGCTAACAGGACTGTCGGTTAAAGATTGCACAGGTGTTTTGTCAGTCATTTACTTGTGATTTCACGTCAATTTGTTTCGGATGGGGGAGTGAGTTCGAAAAAGAAAAACCCGGTGAAAACTTTCATACACCGGGCATTATAATAGGAGTTAACAAGAAAAAGCAGCGTAAACAATGAGTATCAGTTGAACATCCAACTCAATTCTTATTGTCAACGTAATGTTTATGACTGTGATTCCGTGGCAGAGTTCAATTTTTTTCAATTTTTTTCTCTGATGACCTGATTATTGTCGAGTAGACGACACTTGTTACCAAGTGCCGCCCCTCTAAGAACCGTACGTGCAACTTTCACTGCATACGGCTCAAGCCTCCACTAAGGCATCATTGATACCCAGCAACTTATAAAGCAGTCGAAGCAGGTTCGTTCCAAGAGTTACGAGCTAGCCTTTTGGGTTTTCTCTTCGCCAAGTATTCTTGGTATTGAGGGTCAAAAGGGGTAGCAGCACTCCTAATTTTCACGTGTCTTTCGATAGGCACTTTCGCTATTTGGAACAGATTGAAGTGACAGTCCATGTTCATGATTTTCTGCCAACCGTGAAATTGCCATTGGCCTTTACGATTGAGAAAGTACTTATGAACAACCCAGTCTTTGGACTTGGTTGGATGACGCCTAACTGCCCAGTGCCATAGCGCTTGGAATAGTTTGTGGCCGACATACCCGAATATTTGTTTAGCAACACAGTGGCGATAGTAATTCGCCCATCCCCTGAGTTTCGGATTTATCAACTTGATAAGATCGTTAACAGGGATGGTTGCGTGCTTTTTAATGAGTTCTCGTAGATTTCTCAAGAATAACAGCGTGTTGGATTTGCTCGGTTTGATGAGCAATTTGCCTTTGTACTTCCTGTGATTGAAGCCTAGAAAGTTAAAGCCATCATCAATATGAGTGATCTTCGTTTTCTCTTCGGAGAGGGCTAACCCTCTTTCTGCCAAAAAGCCAGCTACCAACGGTTTGATGTCGTTCACTAGCACTTCCTTTGAAGAGCAAGTAACCACGAAATCATCCGCATAACCGATAAAGTTGGCTCTAGCCCCCTTTTTCAGGGCTGTAGATTTTATTTGTTGCTCTATTCCCGCGAGAGTCATTAGCATCAAGGTTGGAGAGATTATTCCACCTTGAGGTGTACCTTCATCGGTATCATAGAACAGACCCTTATCCACATAGCCAGACTTTAACCATTGCTCTAACATACGTTTATCTACCGTGATATTGTCCATAAGCCATTGATGCCCGATTTTGTCGAAGCAAGCCTTAATATCTCCCTCAAGAACCCATTTCGCTGATCGCTTTAGAGCCAAACATTTGAAACACTGACTGACGGCGTCAGCCGTGCTGCGATTTGTCCTAAACCCATAGCTATTGAGGTCGGCAAGCGTTTCGGACACTGGTTCGAATGCTAGAAGATGGAGGGCTTGTTGCGCTCTATCAATCATGCATGGAATACCCAATGGCCTGAGCTTACCGTTCTTTTTGGGAATGTAGATACGTTTAAGTGGTTTTGCAGAGTAAGCCTTGCGGCTCAGTTGATTGACTGCTTTCATACGGCGTGCATCTGTGGTCCAGGTGACACCGTCTATTCCAGGCGTTTTACTGCCTTTATTCTGAGAGACTCGCTTAACTGCAAGAAGCTTGGCTGAGCGAGAATGAGTCAAGAGCCACTGTAAGGACTTCACCTTACCGTATTTCTTTTCTCTCGTTGCTTTTGCGATACGCATTTGAAGCTTCAATACGTGTGCTTCAATGGATTTCCAGTCGATGGACTGCCATTGAGCGCCGTCAGAAGATGCACCAATCTCTTTCGAGATCACCATTTGCTTTCCTCCTTGAATAAAGTTCTTCAAATTCTCTCGCAATGGGAGACCAGTCGGAAGTGGGCTCACTTTCGTGATCAGACATAAGTCTGTATCTGCATCATTACAATGTAGCTTTCGCTTTTTCCGACCTCCTATACCTGCATCACTATCGGCCACAAAGGCTTTCCCAAAGGGAGTGATACAGGCTTACCCTGTTCCGTATGTTACGTAAAATGTCAGGTTAGATGCCCACTATAGTGCGGAGAGTGCAGTGACCACGAAAGAGTACTGTCCAACCTCTTTCCAACTCTCATTGCCTTTTGGCCACAGCGTATTAACCACTTCCGCTGCTTCATCATATAACGCACCTTGAATGGATTCACATACGTTCATCATACTGACTACCTAGCACTTACCCGAATTGTGGTTTTCAGGAGAAACGTCCTCTCACGATTCTGTTCCCACTCAGCCCAACGGCCAAGTTTCGTTACATTGTCCGAGCCGCTGCTTTATTCAGGCTCGTAGGTTCATCTGGTGATACAGACGGTTCACTCATAAAGCGGTGAACAACGCTTCATACGACTTCAGGTCGCACGAACAGAGATTGTGTTAGCAGAGATCCAACCACTCGACATTCGGAACTTTTTTTGCAGAAATAGGATGAGTTTTTTTGATGAACCTTTTATCCTTATGAAGTTTTTTTAAGGAAGTTGAATATGATCATCAAACCTAAAATTCGTGGATTTATTTGCACAACGACACATCCATCCGGATGTGCGGCTAATGTAAAAGAGCAGATTGAATATACTAAAGCACAGGGACAAATTGAAAAGGGCCCTAAACGTGTTTTGGTTATTGGCGCATCAAGCGGGTATGGACTTTCCTCCCGGATAGCTGCTGCTTTTGGAAGTGGTGCTGCAACCATTGGGGTATTTTTTGAAAAACCGGGCACAGAGAAGAAGCCGGGAACCGCTGGTTTTTATAATTCAGCGTCATTTGAAAAATATGCCCATGAAGCTGGTTTGTATGCAAAGAGCTTAAATGGTGACGCTTTTTCCCATGAAGCGAAGCAAAAAGTAATTGAAGTCATTCAACAGGACCTTGGTCAGATTGACATGGTTGTGTATTCACTGGCGTCTCCGGTACGTAAGTTGCCGGATAGCGGTGAAGTGATTCGTTCCTCTTTAAAGCCAATTGGAGAAACTTACACTTCGACAGCCGTTGATACCAACAGAGACGTGATTATTGAGGCAAGTATTGAGCCGGCAACAGAACAGGAAATTGAAGATACTGTCTGCGTCATGGGTGGAGAGGACTGGGAGCTTTGGATTAACGCGCTTGATGAAGCTGGTGTGTTAGCGGAAGGCTGCAAAACTGTCGCTTACAGTTATATTGGTACTGAACTCACCTGGCCAATCTATTGGGATGGTGCTTTAGGACGTGCCAAAATGGATCTGGATCGGGCTGCTGCTGTATTAAACGATAAGCTGGCATCGAAAAATGGTACAGCAAATGTTGCGGTTCTGAAGTCGGTTGTGACGCAGGCGAGTTCTGCGATTCCCGTCATGCCACTATATATTGCGATGGTGTTTAAGAAGATGCGTGATGAAGGTCTTCATGAAGGCTGTATGGAGCAGATTTACCGTATGTTCAGTCAGCGCCTATACAAAGCTGATGGCAGTATACCTGAAGTCGATGAAAAGAATCGTCTGCGTCTGGATGACTGGGAACTGAGAGAGGACATTCAGAAGCATTGTCAGGACTTATGGCCCCGGATTACAGCTGAGAATCTGAAAGAATTGACGGACTATGAAAATTACAAGCATGAATTTCTGAAATTATTTGGTTTCGGAATCGACTCTGTTGATTATGAAGCTGACGTGAGTCCGGTTGCTGATTTTGATGTCATTGACATCTGAACTCTTTGACCTGAATGATTGATGAAAAAAACCGGTTTGTTCAACAAACCGGTTTTTTTATCGTTTAAAACTGAATAACCATACCCAGGCAACCTGAACCCTGCATCTTCAGGTTGTTTGGGTATACAGTTTATGTCAGCAAAATCAGTATCGTACCGGCAATAGTCATCAATATATTTGCGATAGTGTATGTTCCGGCATATCCGAGGGCTGGAATAGTTGATTTCGCATAGTCATTTACAATATCCATTGCAGGTGCACAGGTTCTGGCACCGATGATGGCACCAAATAGCATGGCCCGGTTCATTTTCAGTAAATAAGCGCCAACCAGATAAGCAAACACAACGGGAACAACACTGACCAGGAAGGCAAGACCGAGTAACTGTACGCCGATTTCAGATAAGTGCTCGAACATGTTCCCCCCGGCACTTAATCCAATACCGACCATGAAAAACATCAGGCCGAGATCTTTGACCATATTCAGTGCTCCCTGAGGCACATAGCCGAAAGTCGGGTGGTTTGCTCTGAGGAACCCAAGCATGATACCGGATAATAGCAGCCCGACAGCATTGCCCAGACCGAAAGAAACCTGTCCGAATTTCATGGTGATCAGGCCGAGCATAATGCCGAAAATGAAAAAGCAGCAAAACGCAAACAGGTCAGCAATCTGGCTGTGAATTGAGATAAAACCAATTTTATCTGCCAGCCCCTGAACCCGGCTTCTTTCACCGCTCACCTGAAGGACATCACCTTTCGCGAGAAAAATATCGGAATCCATTGGCATCTCTATCTGTGCCCGGACAACCCGGTTCAAAAAGCAGCCGAATTCTGACAAATTCAACTCCGACAAACGCTTTCCGGCTATCCCGTCACTCTTAACAACAATCTCTTCTTCTGTAATTCTCAAATCAAGCAGATTCCGGTCAAAAACTTCCCGTTCGTTACGGAAACTCGGGTCTAATCTGGCATGGCTGTCCGGGAAACCGACCAATGCAATCTCATCGCCTTCCTGTAAAATAGCATCACCGTCAGGGTGAGCAATAATACCGTTTCTCCGGATCCTTTCTATATAACAGCCTGTCTGGCGATAGACACCTAACTCACGTAAGTTTCTGCCGTCAATCCAGTCGATTAATTCTTTACCAACTCTGTATGCACGGATGATGGGCAGATAAACTTTACGTTGTCCGTTATGCTCCAGACCACGTTCACGGGCAATTTGCTGCGCAGAATCAGACAGGTTCTGTTTTTGTATTCTGGGCAGTAACTTTGCAAACATAATCATGCTGATTAAGCCGATCAGATATGCCATCGCATAGCCTACAGAGACATTTTCCAGTATCTGGGAAATATTCATGTCAGCCGGAATTTCAGCAAGGCCAGAGTTGAGCGCATCCTGTGCACCAACCAGAACCGGTGTGGAGGTGAGTGCACCAGCCATCATCCCGGCGGAAAGTCCATAATCTAATTCGAGGAACTGGCTGCCAAAGTAGGTAATCAGATTAGCAATGATCAGAACGACAAGGCTTAATATCAGATAATGCTTGCCATCCCGGAAAAAAATACCAAAGAAGTTAGGCCCGGCTTCAATACCAACACAGTAAATGAAGAGCATGAAGCCAATCGTAAGTGCTTCAGAATTAAAAGAAAAACCTAAGTGCCCCATGATTAATGAAGCAATAAGCACACCAATGGAGTTTCCAAGCTGAAAACTGCCGATACGAATTTTACCGATCGCCAGTCCAATGGCTAAGACGACAAAAATAAGAAGGATAGGGTTTTGTTTTAGCAATAATACAACATCTATATTCACAGCTAGACTCAGCGCATGTGGGTTAAAGGACGAAAGACGGGGGAAATTGTATATGAATTCAGAGAAAATATAAGTGAAAATTTTGCAGGATTTTATTCAGATTGATCTCAAGTCCAGAATTTATGAAATAAACCAGCCCGAAAAAATGAATGTGATGATATTTTATGCAAAAAGGAGCGACATTGATTGAAATCAGTCAGACAAAAAAGCCTGTCATAAAAGACAGGCCTGTGAACTCATATCAAGGCTTGATATAGAAACTAGTCAAACAACCCCAGGTTTTCTTTCGCATAAGCTTCAAACTCTGTACAGCCACCGATATGTTCCTGATCAATAAATATCTGTGGTACTGTTTCAACCGGTTTACCTACGGTTTTTTCCAAATCTGCTTTACTGATACCTTCAGCCTGAATGTCAACATAACGGAAATTAAAATCATCATGTTTATCTTTTAATACTTCTGCATGTTCTTTTGCTCTGACACAGAACGGGCAACCCGGGCGACCAAAAATGACTACAAACATAACTTTCTCCTTGATTTCTTGTTGGGGTAACTATGCCTGAACTCCATATTGAAATAAAGCGGCATGTACCTTTTGTTTTAATAGTTAAAATCTATGTATTTGGGTGTCCTGAAAATGCGCACATCTGCTCTTTGAGAACTGAAATGAAAGGGATGGATGACCTTCTTATTGCACAAAAAAAGATATCGTATTTCTTCTCAGAATAAATTTATCAGAGTACAAAGCACATCATAAACCCGGAAATACACTGCGACTTATATACCCAAACAACCTGAAGATGCAGGGTATAAAATGAAGATACCGGACTAACAAATCTGGTACCTTCAGATTGTTTGAATCTTTTAATGATAGGATCAGAATTGAGGGAATTTGTCGTAACGTGAACTTTTTAATGCGTCCTTCACGCGTTTCAGGTTTTCTCTGAAACCTGAACCCCGGCGGAGTGTAAATCCGGTTGCTAAAACATCAATCACCGTCATCTGAACCACTCTGCTGGCCATGGGCATGTAAACATCAGTATCTTCGGGCACATCCAGACAAATAGACAATGAGCAAGCCTGATCCAAAGGGGAATCTTTCGCGGTAATCGCGATGACCGTTGCGCCATATTGCTGTGCTAACTCTGCGATTTCAATCAGACTCTTGGTTCTTCCTGTATGAGAAATAAGCACAACCACATCATTATCAGTACAGTTAATACAACTCATTCTCTGCATGACAACGTCTTCAAAACAGGTGATCGGAATATTAAAGCGGATGAATTTGTTTTGTGCATCTCTGGCAACAGATGACGATGCACCTAAGCCAAAAAATGAGATTCGCTTTGCCTGTGTCAGTAAGTCAACTGCGCGATTAATCTGTGTTGGTTCGATACTGTTTTTTGCAATATCCAGACACGCCATCGTTGATTCGAAAATTTTATGGGTATAAGCATCAGGCCCGTCATCTTCTTCCACATTTCGGTTTACATAAGGCGTACCATTCGCGAGACTTTGCGCAAGATGAAGCTTAAAGTCAGGGAAACCTTTCGTATCTAACCGCCGACAAAACCGGTTAACCGTAGGCTCACTGACATCAGCCATTCTTGCCAGTGTGGCAATGCTGGAGTGAATCGCAGTTTGTGGCGAAGCCATGATGACTTCAGCCACTTTACGTTCAGATTTGCTGAAATTTTCCAGATTTTTTTGAATTTTTTCTAATGTATTCATAGTGTCACGCGGAAAAAGGGAACAAATTACACACTGGGTCTCAAAAAACGGATTACTTTATGTAAAGACCTTGTGAACCAAAAATTTGTAACGAAGTGCTTAAAAACAAGAGTATAAACGGAAGCACTCTCAACCCCGTAGCTTTTCAGATCATCAAATGATGAGAATATGACAAACCTCAAACTAAATTTCATTTTCATTTCATTTTTTGTGTAAGTTTTATACGAAATGCGTTTTTTTTATATAAACCATTTTTTATTTACCGTAATTCAGAAATAAAGTTTCAGTTTATACCCAAGCAACCTGAACCCTGCATCTTCAGGTTGTTTGGGTATATCTTGCACATGCATTGGTTTTGATGACGCAATATTCACTGTGCTTTCAGCCGGACAGTTCTTTTAATAACGAGGTAGCCAGCGATGCAATCTGCCGCTGCTCTTCGAGAACATCGTGCAGAATTTCTTTTGATGTGAGCGGGTTTGCGAGAACGACCCGAAAGACAATGGTATCCATGCCATCAAGTTGACCAGGGTTTAACTGAGTTCTTGAAACAAATGACTTCCCGGATTCACGCTGTTTTTTCTGAATATATTTTGTCAGTTCATTCAATGTCTGATTGAGTTCCTGCCGTTTTTCTTCAGTCGCATCTTTTAAGGCTTGACGGACAGGTTCAGGTATATAGCGATAAGTCAGGATACACAACTCCGGTTCGGTGATCAGTTCGAAGTCAGGCTGAGACTGAATCAGCTCAGCAAAGTATTTTGCTTTTGCAATACTTTCATCAATGAGTAAGCCGTAACCGGCCCGGCTGATAATGTGCATGCAGGCATACAGCAGAAAAGCCATTCCGGATCTCGACCCTTCTAAAGTTCTGCAGCCAAGATCTTTTGAACCTTCTCTCAATATATATTGCGCATGATGTTCAATGGCCTGTGTTGCTCCGGCATTTTTAAATAACACCATACCGGCACCCATTGGGAGATAAAGCTGTTTATGGGCATCAATCGTAACCGAATCCGCTTTTTCAATCCCTTTCAGTAAATGCTGATGTTGTTTCGACATCAGCACCGCACCACCCCAGGCTGCATCGACATGAAAATGGCAGTCTTCCTGACGGCAAATTTCTGCGATGTCATCGAGTGGATCGACATTTCCTGTCTCTGTCGTACCTGCCACACCAATGATGGCAAATGGCTTAATGTTATGTTGTTTTAACCGGGAAATGGTCGCTTTTAACGCATCAGGTTTGATTCTGTTGTTCTGATCTGTCGGGACGGAGATAAGGCCTTCCTGCCCGATGCCTAATAAATCAGCGGCTTTTTTCAGTGAGTAATGACCACGTTCAGAAACCAGAATGGCCAGACCTTCATAGCCGTAATGTTTCATTGCCCGGAACAGTCCTTCCTGCTCAACACCTTTGAAATGACCATCAGCCTTCAGCACATTATTTCTTGCAACCCATAAAGCAGTAAGATTGGCAATGGTGCCACCGGAACAGAATGCACCGAGAGAGTGGTGAGCGCTGTGCATGTATTGTGAGTAGAAATGGTCTTCTTCATGATAAACCAGACGATGCAGCATCCCGAGAACCTGCCTTTCTAAGGGCGTGAAGACTTTCGATGTCTCGATTTTTACCAGGTTTTGATTTAATGCGATCATCAGTTTTGACAGCGGCATTAAAAAATAGGGGAGTGCTGAAGTCATATGACCGATGAAGCCCGGCGATGACGTATGCACGGACTGAGAGACAACGGTATCCAGCAGGTGCTGAGTATGATCGGAAACAAATTCAGGCTGGTCAGGGATATGTGATGAGAGAAAGTCCTGTTCAATGTCTTTCAGGGGGCGTTCTTCGGTCACAATATGATTACGCAGGAATTCATTCAGATTTCTTGAAAGCTCTTCTTCTATTTTCGTGAGCGTTGAATTTTGTCCTTCCGGTACGGTAAAAATCCGGAGCAGGTTGTCAAAATTAGCGTCTGCGGTTTTTATCTTGCCTGAAGAGTTCATGTGATTGTTCAGCTAATAACTATCTGTGGATAATGACGGGACAATCTAAACGAAAATGGAATGAATGTCTCGTGTTAATTCCATAGCTTTACGTCAGTTATGCAGCCTTGTGTTGTGACGGCTGAAACATAGTCAACGTAAAACTAAGTCTCTGATGTTTCAGCCGGAATTAAAATCCTGAAGAATGAATAATGGAGCTGATTTGTGTATTAAATTCCGAGTCAGATAAGTTACTGAGCTGATAAAGAACTTCGGCTCCGGTGGTATTGATTTCTACTTCATGATCGTCGAGCTCTGAATCCTGATTTCTGAATAACAACAAGTGATAAGCAATTTTAGCGATATCAAGGTAAGAGACATCATGAGATTTATCCGAAACTTCTTTATTCGTCGCAACGGACAGATAATCGTTATCAAATCCCCAGGTTTTCAAGACATAATAGCTGGTGCGATCACAACGCGATTCAAAAATACGCATGGCCAGATTATGTTCCAGGTAGTTTCCCTGCTCCAGATAATTATGGTACTCATTCAGTAAACAGAACAAACCAATATCAGCCAGCAACCCCACCAGTAACGCCTTATCGTGCTCCAGATAGGCATATGTTTCGGGATCTATGTCCTGAAAAGATTTGATGACCAGCACCATTGCAGCGCATAACTTACGGGAATTAGTCGCACTTTGACGAAGAATTTGGACACATTCGTCTCTGAGATGAACTGAATACTTGAGTTGCTTAATTGCCTGAGCCGTCACAATGTCCCTGACTCTGTAGATACCGAGTCTGGACACCGCTGTATTGATATCACTATATGTAATACCTCTGGAATTAAAAATGACTGAGTTTGCTACACGCAGAACAACAGCAGTTAAGCTCGGATCATTGATTAAACTATCTGCAACATCCGCGATGGTTGTTGACTCTTCCAGACAGAGTTTTTGAATGTCCAGTACGACATGTGGTATTGGGGGCAGCTCAAACTTACCACTTTGAATCGAAGATTCAACCATTTGAGCAAATTCTGTCTCAACGGCTTGAAATAATTCTTGTTGGTCAGTCGGCAACCAAAAAAAGGATACATGGTTCATAGTCGTCATATTTAGTGTTTGTTATAGCAATTGTAGTTCATCTATCAGTTGCACGTATGGTAGCAAATAATATCAGTATCTACGCCAATTAATTGGCACCAGTCTTAAATTGAGAAGACACACGCAGAAATGCCATTCAAAATAACTGATATGCTGTTTGATGGATAGTGTCTCACATCGTATACAGACATGTTTCAAGTCGTTTAGTTATATTCCGGCACAAATACAATCAAGTCGTTGTTCAGCTTATTTTTTCATATAAGGAATAAGAATTGAATCCATTTACAACGTCAGCCTGAATTTTTAAAGAGGAATGATAACATGAGGCTCGCTATATGATAGCAACAAAATTTTTTGATTACCTGTTAAAAAGAGAAAAATTTGACACTAAATCGATCTTTGGTGACATCGGTGTATTTTGTCAGGGGGCAATGTTTGCGTTGGTTAATTCCGATTATATTTATATCAGAGGGGGAGGTGAGCTCGATCATTTGCTCCATAATATGGGGTATTCAGGAAAGTATGTGCTGGTGAAAAAGCAAAGTACGGTCAAGGTTAATTATTATAATATTACCGACTTATTCTTGTCCGGTGCGCCGGAATTTGAACAAATTGTGGAAAAATCAAAGCAGTATGCGCTGGAGCAGAAGCATCAGAGAAAGCTACCTGAGAATAAGCGCCTGCGGGATTTGCCAAACCTTCATTTAACGATTGAACGCATGTTGAAAAAGTCGGGCATCCCTGATGTCACAACTTTCTATAAGCTGGGGGCAGTGCAATGTTATGTCAAAGTAAGACAGACTTATGGTCATTCTGTAGAAATAAAAATGCTTTGGAAATTTGCCGGCGCGATTGAAGGGATATATTGGGAGTTAATTCGAGAGCCAAGAAAACAGCAACTCCTTCTGGCATATGAAGCTGTTACTCAGGCAGCAAAGAATTATCAAAGAGAAAAACTGACATAAAAACACAACACAGCAACACAAAATAAATAGCCAGGTCAGAGGACTTGGCTATAAAAATTAAATAAACGATAAAATTAATATTTGAAACGCGCAGTCAGCATGACCTGATCATCATAATTATCATTTAAACGTGCTTCAGCACCAACGGAAAACAACTCAGTGGAATGGAATCTCGCATAAACAGAACCAATCCAGTCATTGTTATTGTCCAAGGTCAGATATCCCGCTTTACCGCCAACTTCAAGTTGTGGTCCCAGCCACTGACGCACGCCCAAAGTTAATTCCATGCCTGTATCACTGTTATTTGAGTGCTCAGGTTCAATCATACGAAACAGCATTTCCCCGGTGAAATCCGCCCAGTTATTTGCCGGTGCATGAAAGCCCAGACCTGCTGACAGATCATAATCACCACTTAGTTTTGAATCGATCCGTCCAATCATATGCGCATTCGGGTGAATGGACATACTGAGTTTTGCACCATACGTTGTCGGACTTAAACCAATACGGGCTTCATAATAGTCGTAACTAAAGTTACTCATCACAGAGGGATCATTTGGATCCGGAGCCGCTGCCTGAGAGTAACCAGATGCAAGTAACAACGCTGTTACACCAATAATTTTACGCATAGTTAAACCTTGTGATTTTAAATTCTGACTAAAGGGGAGTTTGTTATTCCACCATTCATTCCATGATCAAAAACATTTTCTATTTGCTCGCAGGCATCCACCCGGAAAGCGTCATGCTTTTGTCGAGTATAAACAGATAAAGCAAATATAATGCCATTTTAGAGAAAGAAAAAGGTTAAATTGTATACTTTACCACCACTTATAACGGGGGCTGATTTACCCCCAGATCCGGTGAGATGATTACTCGCCAAAATCATGACGGTGTTTTGAGATTGCAGAAAGAATTTCCCCGGTATTTAATATCGGCATCCATCCGGTCAAATCTGACTCGTTTTTAATCATATACTGCGTGAGCTGGTTTTTGACCACTTCCCTTAACTGGTCTCCCTGCCAGGGTTTACTGATATAAAAATCCAGGCATGCGTGATTAATTGCTTCTACGGTATCATCCAGGCCCGCCTGACCGGTTAATAAAACCTTTCTGCTGTTTAATGTCGGGGCGTGCTGATTTAATTCAATCAAAAACTCAATCCCGGTTTGCTCCGGCATGATATGGTCACATAAAATAAGCGCCAGTTTTATCCCCTGTTGCTCGTATTCAGCGATGACTTCTCTTGCTTCAGAGACGGACTCTGCGGCTTCAAGTGTGAAATGTTCTTCGAAAATATCCAAATCTTGTGACACACTGTCGAGAATTTCTCTTTCATCGTCAACGCAGAGAATTAAGTAACGTTGATTCATAGGTTCTCTCCTGATTGGTTAGCCGTACCTGATTGATGAACTTATTCTTGTTGCGTGGATAAATACACATGAATCGATGTACCTTTCCCCACTGTGGAGTCCAGATCTATCCAGCCATGATGCTGCTGGATGATTTGCTGACAGACAGAGAGTCCGATACCCAAGCCGAAATTACCTTCTTTCTTTGTCGTAAAGTTTAGTTCGAAAATATGAGCTTTCATCTCTTCCGGAATACCAACACCATTATCCTGAACCGTCACACGGATGAATGGTTGTTGCTGATGTGTCACTAATGTGGTGGTGATTTCAAGTTGCCCGTGTTTTTCCGGTAATGCGTCAATGGCATTTGAAATCAGATTGACCCATACCTGTTGCAGGGCAGTTGGCCGGCCAGTGATGCGCGGAAGTTCGGCATATTCTTTGGTCACATGATGTCGCTTGAGCTTATTTTCAAAGATGACCAGAGTATCTTCAATGCCTTCATGGATATCAATTTGAGAAATACGTTCCTTGTCATCACGGGCATAACTTTTAAGCCCCTTCACCATATCTGCAATTCTTTGTGCACAAACCTGTACAGAACGTAATGTCCCGCCGGTTCTGGCAACATGTTCCAGTTGATTGATATAAGTATGAGCATCTGTCAGATTGGTTTTTACCTGATGCAGAATATCTTCCCGCGAGTCCAGCCGGAGTTTGACCAGTTTTTTTGCCAGGCTCCGGTCGCCTGTGATTTTCTCCAGTGCTCTGCTTCTTTGGCGCTCTTCTGAAGTGGACATCGGTGAAATCGTCATGGATTGATTGAGTAACTGGTTGGCATCCGGCGGGAAAATCTCCGGGTATGTATCGAAAATCCACTGAATTTCCTGTGACAATGTTTCAACACCGCGCAGGATGGCTGCGACCGGGTTATTCAGCTCATGGGCCACACCGGCAACTAATTGCCCCAGTACGGCAAGCTTTTCCTGATCAACGAGTTGTTTTTGCGTTGACTCCAGTGAGTCCAGCGTTTCTTCGAGCGTAAGTTTAGTGAGAATACTTCTTTGCAGGCGGCGGTTAAAATGCCTGAGCAGCAGGTTGGTAAACAGAGGTAACAACTGACTGTCGGAATGCATGACCCGGGCAAAGACATCTCTGTCCAGCTTAATGACATGTGTTTTTGTCTGCGTAATGGCGGTAGAGAAGGAGAGTTCACCTGTGACGAACGACATGCCGCCGACCAGATTACCTTTCTGGTGGCGGACCACTTCTCTTTCCTGGCCCTGCTCGTCTCTTTTAAATAATGCGACCTCACCGTTAGTGATAAACCAGAGATACTGATTATCTTCTCCTTCTTTGGTTAAGATGTGATTGGCAGAATAAGTTCTGCAGGCATTGGTTTCATCTTTCTTTTCGAAGAATGCATAAAGGGAAACAATTACATTTTCGGCCAGCTCATTATCAGGCATCTGATGATAGTCGTTAATAAAACCCTGACGGAAATTGCGCATTGAGTGTTCAATGTGCGCCCGCATTAGTTTTTTTGAATCAAGGGCGTGACTGTAGTTCAGTACATTTTCCGGATCTTTTTCCAGAATATAGTGGGTTAATTCTTTATGGACTGTTTGATATAAAACCTTATCCGGGAGAGGCTTTGTCAGGCAATGATCCAGGCGTCCTTCATTGACGGCAGACAGAATGGCCTGAATATCTTTACCGGCGCTAATCAGAACCTTTCTGGCGGTTTTCGTGTGGGGGAGCTGATCAAGATGAATCAGGAAGTCGGCACCTTGCAGGGCATGGTGATGGCTGGCAATGACCAGCGCTACCTGTTGTGAGCGTTCGCGGATGAAATCAAGGGTTTGCTGGGCTTCGGCCAGAGAGTCGACATAATACAGATCAAATTTCTCAGCAAACGGTAATAAATCACTTTGATATTGCTCAACACTCACCGGATTATTGTCTAAACAAAGAATGGCATAATCGTTCACATTATTCTCGATTTAACATCTGTGTTACTTAAAATTTACCATGGATAAGGCCATAAGGTTGCGACCCAGGTTTTATAATCCGGCTTTACATGTTAAAACATACAGCGGTTACGGTCGTTATATCAGATTGATGAATTAAACCGGATATGACGGTTCGCTTTGCTTGATCAGATTGACAAGTGTTTATTGGAAAAAAATAGAGAACGATGATGAGTCAAATAAAGAAATATGCAGCAGTTGGTGGCGCCGTTTGTCTTGTGGCCTGTTGGCCACTGGTTGTCGGACAGATAACTCAAAATGCATTTGAAAGAGAAATAAGTGCGTTTTCAAATCAGTGGGTGGAAGGAAAAACGCTGACTTATGATCGTGGCTATTTATCTACGCATGTGGAAGTTGAATTTACGGTTGTAGATCCGGAGCTGAAAAGTGATCTGCAGGCGGATGGTTTTCCTGTTTCGCTGGTATGGCGCAGTGATATCCGCCACGGTGTATTTTCTGTGAATGCAGAAACCACACTGAAGAATTTTCCTGATTTTCCGCTCATGATTAAGACCAGTACAAGCCTTGCCGGGAATACAGACTTCGAAACCACGCTGGGTAAGCTGAATTATAAAGGTCAGTACGAAGGCGATCAGCCCTGGGCGCTGACCAGCACAGAGGCAACAGTGAATGGTCACGCCAGTGCGGCAGGAGAGCTTGAATATCAGTATCAGATGCCATCTTTAATGATTGATTTCGCATCAGAAGAACAATTCACTTTTGATAACCTGTCTGGTCACGGGAATGGCAAGAAAGACGGTTATTTCTGGCTGGGCCAGCAGCAGATCAAGACTGACAAAGTAACGTTCCGGGATTTGCTCGCAGAAAATCAGATGGTACTGAATCAACTCAGTGTTCAGTCAGGCTTGTCTCTGGATGCGACCGGTAGCCGTATGAACATGAATCAGGTGTTCAAAACGGCTGCTGTGACAACACCGATGGGGAATCTGACCGGATTTGATATGGATTTTTCCTTATTGAATGTTGATAAGGCCAGCATGACAAAAATTGTCTCAGAAGCTGAGAAATATTCTGAAACCATGCAAATGGATCAGGCTGAAGTGATCGGGGCATTTGATCAGCTGGTCAGGCAGGGGTTTTCTGTGGTTTTAGATCGTCTGAATATCGGTCTGGAAGATGGTCAGATACAAACGTCGGTGAAACTGACTCTGCCTGAAGGCATCGAATCTGTCTCAATGAATCCGCAGCAGGTGATCCAGAAACTGGAAGGTGAAATCCATGCCACTGTACCGGTCAGTCTGATTGATAAAGACCCGGCTCTGCGTAAAGGAATGGATGAGCTCATTGTGATGGAGATGATGCAGCAAAAAGGAGATAATTATGTGACAAATACGACGATCAAAGATGGCAATCTCATCTTTGAAAGTGGTGAAAAAATGCCTTTAGCTTCTTCTCTGATGATGCTGATGTATTTGTCCCGGTAAGTTGTTAATAACTTCCTGTTACCAAAGAAAAGAGGTGCTTTGCGCCTCTTTTCTTTTTTATTCTTGTACAGACTTTTCTTTCGTCCGGTATCTTTTTTGTCAGGTAACTTTTTTTGTCAGAGAAAAAGTGTTATTAATCGTATGAACCTTTCTTTTTTCCCTTTGATCGTAGGAGTAAATCATTCATGGAGCCAAATACTGACACTGTATTCAATTTCAGTGCAGGTCCTGCTGTTTTACCAAAAGCTGTGATGCAAAAAGCACAAGCTGAATTCGTTGAATGGCATGGCCTTGGAACATCGGTCATGGAAATCAGTCACCGTAGCAAAGCTTTTATTGATGTTGCGAACCAGGCCGAGCAAGACCTTCGGGATTTGCTGGGTATCCCGGACAATTATAAAGTACTGTTTTGTCAGGGCGGGGCAAGAGCTCAGTTTGCAGCTATACCACTAAACCTTTTGGGATCCGCTGAAAAAGCAACTTATATTGATGCAGGATATTGGGCTGAAAGTGCCATTGATGAAGCGCGCAGATATTGTGATGTAGATATCTATGAAGCAAAAACAGAACGTGACGGATTAATCGCGGTAAAACCCGCGAATGAGTGGCAGGTTGATGCCGGATCCGCTTATGTTCATTTCTGTCCGAATGAAACTATTGACGGCATTGAAATCAATGATCTTCCGGTCACTGATAAACCGATTGTTGCAGATATGTCCTCGACAATCCTGTCGCGTGAAATCGATGTCAGCAAATATGGTGTCATCTACGCAGGTGCACAAAAAAATGTCGGTCCTGCGGGCATCTGTATTGCCATTGTTCGCGATGATTTACTTGATCTGGCCCGTGATGCTCTGCCTTCGGTTCTGAATTATAAGATTCTGGCTGAAAAAGATTCGATGTTTAATACACCACCGACGTTTGCCTGGTATTTATCCGGGCTGGTTTTCCAGTGGCTGAAAGAACAGGGTGGTGTCAAAGCGATTGAGCAGGTTAACCGGAAAAAAGCAGCATTGTTATATGATTATATCGATCAGTCTTCTTTCTATCTTAATAAGGTTCACCCGGACAACCGTTCGCTGATGAACGTTCCTTTCCAGCTTGAAAAGCCTGAGCTGGACAGTGTTTTCCTTGAAGAAGCAGAAGCACAGGGGCTGGTGGCACTGAAAGGTCACAGAGCTGTCGGTGGTATGAGAGCTTCCATTTACAATGCTATGCCTCTTGAAGGTGTTCAGGCTTTGGTTGAATTCATGCAGGCTTTTGAAGAAAAGCACGCTTAAAATGTATCCGGGTCACCCGGGTTGAAAAGCAGAGCGCGATAATTTATCGCGCTTTTTTTGTCTTTCTTTTTGCCGGACGATTCGTCTGAGAACCTGACTGAGTCCGGGGCTGAGAGCCCTGTGACTGCGGTTGATCCTTTTTATTGCGTTGTCCGCTTTTGTTGCTGCTTTGCCCGTTCTGCATCAATCCGGGCTGGTTTTTAGAATGTTTGGTTGCAAAACGGTTTGAACCATGGCGGCCAGACTTTCTGCGCTGTGCCGGGGTATTGCTGTTTTGCTGATCTTCAGCCGGAACCAGGCAGCCAGGCTTGTCACCAATCAGATGCTTTTTATTCATTTTGATGAGTGCTTCTCTGATCAGCGGCCAGTTTTTCGGATCGTGATAGCGAAGCAATGCTTTATGTAACCGTCTTTGCCGTTCGCCTTTAGCAACGGGGATGACATCCCGGTGTTTGTATTTCACCCGTTTTAATGGATTTGTTTCTGAGTGATACATCGCGGTTGCGTTACACATCGGTGACGGATAGAAATTCTGGACCTGATCGCATTCAAAGTTGTTTTGTTTCAGCCATAAAGCCAGATTTAACATGTCTTCATCTTCTGTACCGGGGTGGGCAGAAATGAAATAAGGAATTAAGTACTGTTTTTTCCCAGCTTCTGCACTGAATTTCTCAAACATGGCCTTAAATTTGTCATAGGTGCCCATACCCGGTTTCATCATCAGATCAAGCGGCCCTTTCTCTGTATGCTCCGGCGCTATTTTCAGATATCCGCCAACGTGGTGGGTCACCAGCTCTTTGACATATTCCGGAGATTCGATCGCCAGATCGTAACGCACACCGGATGCGATTAAGACTTTCTTCACACCTTTCACGTTGCGCGCTGCCCGGTAAAGGTCAATGGTATGTTTATGGTCCGTATTCAGCTTATGACAAATGCCGGGAAAAACGCACGATGGCCGGCGGCAATTGGCTTCTGCTTTCGGATCGGAGCAGCCAAGCCGGTACATATTAGCTGTTGGTCCGCCAAGATCTGAAATGGTCCCGGTAAATCCCGGCACTTTATCGCGGATATCCTGCAACTCTTCGATAATCGATTCCTGAGACCGGTTCTGAATAATCCGGCCTTCATGTTCGGTAATTGAGCAGAAAGAACAGCCGCCAAAACAACCCCGCATGATATTGACCGAGGTTTTAATCATGTCATACGCCGGTATTTTTGATTTTCCGTAGCGGGGATGTGGCGTTCTCGCATAGGGCAGGCCGAAGACAAAATCCATCTCTTCAGTGCTGAGCGGAATTGGTGCCTGATTGACCCATAGCTCACGATCGCCATGCTTTTGAATCAGAGCCCGGCCAGAATATGGATTGGTTTCCAGATGCAGCACCCGACTGGCGTGGGCATAAAGAATCCGGTCATTGACCAGCTTTTCAAATGAAGGCAGGCGGACCGCTGTGGTTTTAGCGTCGTGACGGGAAGGGCGCACCGTAATGGGCTGCGACTGTTCGTTGCTCTTGTTTGTTTCACAGGCGGTTTCAGTCTGGTAAGGATTCACCGGAACGAACGGACGTCCCGGTTTCTCAATTCTCGATGAGTCAATGATCCGGAAGTGTTCCGGCGCGGCCTGCCGGATAACAGCGGTGCCGCGAATGTCATGTAATGTGTCTACCGGCTCACCGGCAGCAAGGCGGTGCGCGACTTCAATCAAAGCACGTTCCGCATTGCCAAATAATAATAAGTCAGCCTTGGCATCGAATACTACAGAGCGGCGGATTTTGTCGGACCAGTAATCATAATGAGCGACACGCCTTAAGCTTGCTTCAATGCCACCCAGAATCACAGGCACTTCTTTATAGGCTTCACGGCATCTTTGTGAGTAAACCAGTGTTGCCCGGTCGGGCCTGCGCCCGCCCTGATTATCCGGCGTGTAGGCATCGTCATGGCGGATTTTACGGTCCGCGGTATAACGGTTGATCATTGAATCCATATTCCCGGCCGTGATGCCAAAGAACAGATTCGGTTTTCCCAGCGCCATAAAGTCCTGTTTATTCTGCCAGTCAGGCTGAGCGATAATGCCAACCCGGAAACCCTGAGATTCCAGTAATCGCCCGATAATTGCCATGCCAAAGCTGGGGTGATCAACATAAGCATCACCCGTCACAATGATCACATCACAGCTGTCCCAGCCCAATTTCTCCATTTCTTTTTTACTGGTTGGTAAAAATGGCGCAGTGCCGAAGCACTCTGCCCAGTATTTCTTATGTTCGAAAATTGGTGTAACCGTGTTGTGCATTTTTTGACCTCTTCGCTTTGTGGCGGGAATTATAGCGGGGGGAGGTGACTAAAACCAGCCATATTAAGAAAGGAAAATCATCCCGATCGAAGACAAAGAATTGTCATTTCACTCTGTGAGATTAACCGACTTTGATATAATCTGCGTTTAACCTGAATATAAATGACTTAAATCATGATGTTGTCTGCTTTTATTTCTGCACTGATTCCAATGCTGGCCGGAGCTCAGCTGATTTTAACCCTGGTCCTGATGAAAGGAGAAATCTGCCCCGGTCAAAGAGGAAGGATTCACCGTTTATTACCGGTGCTTGCTTTAATGTGGGCAAGTGCGGCAACGGAACAACCGCTGGCGCTTCTGGTGACCGCGTTTATTGCCTGGTTTTACTCGCAGGTGAAAACCGGGAAAACCCGTGACTCCGGGCCGTTGCCCGTTTTATGGCTGGCAGACGTGGCAGCGCTGGTTCTGGTCATCATGGCCATAATGAAAATGCCGGACTGGGTCGGCGGCTCTGTGATTTGTATCTCAACTGTTTTACTTGGTGCGATTGGTGCACATTTACTGTTAGTCATGGCAAAATCCCGGTTACAGGCCTTTCATAAATTGCTTCCTGCTGTGGGTGTTTTGGCCGCTATGTTAACCACCATTTGTATTGTCCCGTTTGCTTATGGCCTTTCAGATGAACAACTGGCACTGATGACGCCTTCAGTTTTAACCCATTTCACTTTATTGATTGTGGCTTTACTCCTGTGGTGCTGGCATCTGTTTTCATCCGCAACTGTAAATAAAATGTTGTTATCGCTGTCGTGCGTTTTGCTGATTTCATCGATGACCGGTTTTAATGCTTTATATCAACAGCATCAGTTAGATCAGCCGGATGCTGATTGCTCAGGCCAGCACGATTGTGTGATACAACGTCCGGATTCACACTAAACCGGACTATTGCTTCAGGATATTTACGCTCTGAGGATGAATTTAGAGCTACGCTTGAATATATGGCGGTTTAATTTTACGTAGCTGGTCTGAAGAAGGAGAGTATCGCGATGGATTTATCAAATGTCGGGAAGCTGGATAGTCCTATTTTGCTGGGTATTGTGAATGAAAAGCTTCGTCTGGAGTGTGATAGCTTTGACGATTTGACTGTGACTTACGAATTCGACTCTGAAGAGGTGCTCGATAAGCTGGCAGGGCTGGGTTATCAGTATGATCCTTTGACGAATCAGTTCAAGGCGATTTAATGGCCTGATTCATTGCTTGAGTCTATACCGGAGAGATCAGATGATTCTCCGGTATTTATGTGTGCTGCGATATCCCGTGGTAAACAAACGCTAAAACTGCTGACTGTCTTTGAGTGGCACGTAGAAAGACTGTTTGGGTTTGTCGAGCACGACATGGGTTTTGACCCGCTGAATCTGTGGGTTATGGCGCATGAGTTCTTCGATGAACGCATCATAAGTGACTGCGTCTCTGGCGGTCACGACGATCATCAGGTCGACCTGCCCGGTCACGTAATACATTTGCTGGATGTTATCTTTATCTTTCGCCCACATTTTAAACCGGGCAAGTGCCTCGTAATTATCCCGTTCTATTTCCATTGCCGCAATAAAAGTCATCGTGTGTGTCAGGTACTGTGGTGCAACCACAACGATTTCACTGAGGATGACTTTTTCCTCACGCATCTTTTTGACTCTTCTTTGCACTGCCGAAGCGGATAAGCCGATTTGCCCGGCAATTGTTTCCGTTGGGGTCCGGCTGTTCTTTTGCATCAGTTCAAGTATTTTTCTGTCAAAATCATCCAGCTGCATGTGTCAGGCTCCGGGTGAGGATAAATGAATTGCCATGAGACTAATTCATCTCAGGAATGTTTTCTATACTCAAAGTTCAACAAAGTCTGACAAACTCACCCGCAGGGCGTGAGCTGAAAGGCACATTTCTGCGTCAAGAGAATTTGAAAGGTGGGTACATTCCTGCATTCCCTTTCCCTGAACTGCACCTTTCGGCTGCACGCTGAATCATGCATCTTCAGGTTGCTTGGGTATAGATACGAATATCATTACTTTATCGTTTGAAATTTGAGCATTTGATGTGATTAATTGAGTAATCTGAAGTGTATTTTTCTGCTTTGTTTGTTATGGATCCCAAGAAAATGTTGAAAAAGATAGTCGTTATGAAGCACTATAGAGATCTCAGAATGATTCGGTTTTTGCGTTTATATTCACTTAATGTGCATATTGAATCAGTCTTGTGCTATTTTGAATGACCGTAATACAGCAGTTATTTCAGATATCAACAGAGGCTGACGTTTACCCGGATGATGATGAGAACACAGCTACTATATAAAAAACAGCTGAATAAAAAACCAGCTGGATATAACAAGAATACAGAATGAGATCATAATACAACATCGCATTTCGTAATATCTGAAGTTACGGAAAACATACAAAGATTAAGGGATAGTAGATAGTATGAATAAACGCATAAAATCACTACTGACAGGTGCTTTGGTTTCCTATGCAGCACTTGCGGGTTCTCAGGCTGTTGCCGGAGAATCTGCACTGGAAAAAATCGTCGATAAAGGTGAGCTGAAAGCTTGTTTTGAAGCGGGTTACATGCCGTTTGAAATGAAAACGAAAGATGGGCGTTTTATCGGTTTCGATCTGGATATGGCGAAACACATGGCGAAGTCTCTCGGGGTTAAATTTGTTCCGGTCAATACCGCATGGGATGGGATTATTCCTGCGCTTCAGACCAATAAATGCGACATTATTATTTCAGGCATGACGGTGACGGCTCAACGGAACCTGAAAGTCAACTTTGCTGACCCTTATATCGTGATTGGTCAGTCGCTGCTGGTTTCTCCTAAGCTGGCAGGTAAGATTAAATCATACAAAGATCTGAATAATCCGAAATATACCATTACCAGTAAGTTAGGCACGACGGGTGCTCAGGCTGCGAAACGTTATATTCCGAAAGCAAAACTGGATTTGTTTGAAACTGAAGTAGATGCCGTACTACAAGTCTCAAACGGCAAAGCTGATGCGTTTGTTTATGACCTTCCTTACAACGCAATTTATGCCTCTCAGCACCAGCAACAGGTCATTCATGTGGATGACCCCTTTACTTATGAGCCGTTGGGTTGGGCAATCCGCCAGGACGATCCTAACTTCCTGAATGTATTGAATAACTACTTACGTCAGGTCAAAGGCGACGGTACTTACCAGCGTATTTATGATAAGTGGTTTAAATCCGATAAATGGCTGAAACAGGTTCAGTAATTACGGTATGAACACCGGATTATCGTAAACAGGTCTTCTGAGCAGGTATGGCAGCATGCCTGCTCAGATAAATTGTACATATAAGAGAATGATTAAAATGCAATCAAAATCCAGTCGCTGGATAGGTCACCTCATCTATGCAGTTATCATGGTGACGCTGGTCGGAGCGGTTTATCTGTCTGGCAAAAATATTAACTATAACTGGCACTGGGAACGTTTGTGGCCATATGTCGTCAACACGGAAATGCAGGATATCCGGGCTCAGGGAGATGGTGTCGCCATTGTGGGGGACGCCGGTCAGGTGACGATTGAGTTTGATAACGGTGATACCTCTCAGGTTGTGGATAAGTATGATCAACTGATCGCCGGAGATGGTGATCTGGTCTTTGAAGGTGACACGATTGCCCAGAAAAATGACTGGAAGTTCGGACCTATCACCCTTGGCTTATGGGTGACGATTAAAATATCTTTTATTTCCCTCCTTTTTGCCGTGATTCTCGGGCTGGTTTTCGGGCTGATGCGGGTTGCCAAGAACCAGGTGGCCAGAGATTTATCACTGACTTATGTTGAGTTGATTCGCGGAACCCCGTTATTGGTTCAGATTTTCATTGTTTACTTTTTTATCGGTACTGTGCTGAACCTTGACCGGTTTACGGCGGGTGTTGTTGCCTTGTCCATTTTTACCGGCGCTTATGTGGCTGAAATTATCCGGGCTGGTATTCAGTCAGTTGCGACCGGGCAAATGGAAGCGGCCCGTTCATTGGGAATGACGTATCCGCAGGCGATGTGTTATGTCATTTTGCCACAGGCACTGAAGAAGACGCTGCCGCCACTGGCCGGGCAATTTATCAATTTGATCAAAGATTCTTCACTGGTTTCTGTCATCTCGATTACCGATTTAACGAAAGCAGGCAGGGAAGTTGTAGCCGGTAGTTTTGCACCATTTGAAGTTTGGTTTACCGTTGCTGCACTTTATTTGTTAGTAACCGGCACATTGTCATGGGCCATTCAGGTATTAGAGAAGAGGTTATCTGCCAGTGACTAGAGAATATACAGGTGAAAACATGGTCGTCGCCACAGGGATTGAAAAATTTTACCCGAATGGCTGTCACGCACTGAAAGCCGTCAGTACTACCGTGAGACGGGGTGAAGTAGTCGCTATTATCGGCCCTTCAGGATCCGGGAAATCTACATTTTTGCGCACGCTCAATCAGCTTGAAGTCATCAGTGAAGGACAGATCATTGTTGACGGGATTGATATGTATGATCAGTCGACTGATATTAACCAGCTGCGTCAGAATGTCGGGATGGTTTTTCAGAGTTTTAATTTGTTTCCGCATAAAACTGCTTTGCAGAATATCATGCTGGCACCGCTGAAAGTATCTAAGCGTCCGGTACGGGAAGTGGAAGCGATGGCGAAAGATCTAATCAAACGTGTCGGTCTGTCTGACCGGATGAATAACTATCCGTCTCACTTATCCGGCGGGCAGCAACAGCGGGTTGCGATTGCCCGGGCTCTGGCGATGCAACCGGATCTGATGTTATTTGATGAACCGACATCTGCACTTGACCCGGAAATGGTTGGTGAAGTACTGGATGTCATCAAAGGGCTGGCTGCTGAAGGCATGACCATGATTGTAGTGACGCATGAAATGGGGTTTGCCAAAGAAGTGGCCGATCGGGTGCTGTTTATGGAAGATGGTGTTTTGTTGGTTGATGATTCACCGTCCGCTGTCTTTGATAATCCTGAGCATCCGCGTTTACAGCAGTTTTTAGCCAAGGTGCTTTAAAGCGTTACTTTCTGTCATCAACAGAAAACGCTGTCATCAAAAGAAAGCCAATGCACCTGAAGAAAAACCGATCAGAAACCTCTGGTCGGTTTTTTTGTCTGAATACAACTTCGGCCCGGGTTGTTATCTGCATTGGCAGATCTCAGCCGCCCAGAGATGCGATTTTGACGCCATCCAGATGGGCTTTACACTGCTGACGTGCGACAGAAAAAAATGACTGAAGATAGCGTTTCTCTTTCTCACTGTTACGGATTGCAGCAAAAAGCCGGCGCCATAATCCATTTTCGCCCAAAGGCAGGCTGGTGATTAACTTCTGACGGGAAAATTCACTGATGGCCCAGTTGGGCAGGGCGGCGACACCGAGTCCGGCTGATACCATCTGAACCAGCATCAGGGTATTGTCAGCCTGCTTCCATTTGACCGGTTCTGTTTGAGCGGGTTGCAGGAAGTGTTTATAGACATCCAGCCGCTGTTTCTGAACCGGGTAAGTCAGCATTGTCTGTTCAGCCAGATCGGCGGGTTCAATATGCTCATGCTCCGCCAGCGGATGATTGACGGCTGTAACCAGACGCATCTCAAAATCAAATAGCGGCTCATAATGGACCTCAGAGCGGGGCAGGATATCTGATGTGACGACCAGATCAAGCTCACCGGCAAGTAATGCCGGTAAAGGTTCAAAACCAAAACCGGAAGAAAAGTCCAGCTCGACCTGTGGCCATGAAACCTGATATTCACGGATAGCAGGCATCAGCCACTGAAAGCAGGAGTGGCATTCAATCGCCATATGCAGCCGCCCATTGATATCTTCTTTCAGACCGGCAACTTCATGCTCCGCCCGGGTGATTTTCGGCAGAATTTCATCGGCCAGCCGCAGCAGAATTTCTCCTTCCGATGTGAATCTGACCGGACGGGTTTTTCTGAGGAAAAGTTGCCCGCCAATCCGGGATTCCAGATCTTTGATCTGATGAGACAACGCTGATTGCGTTAAATGTAAGGCGGTTGCTGTTGCCGTGAGAGACCCGGTATCTCTTAAAGAAACTAATGTCCGCAAATGCTTAATTTCGATCATGAAATTTCCTCAGTTCATGTAAATTATCATGAATTTTTCTCTAAACTACTGCGAAATGGTATCTGTGTAAACATCCAGACATCTATTTGCCGGTAAATTTATGTTGGGAATGTTACTAACATGAATAATTTTCATGGTTTTGTTGAATAATTGTAGGTTGTTTATGAATGCATATCGCAGGATATTTTAGCCATCCAGACATCTTTGTGGTGTTTTCCCTGTCCGGGTTCATACACTGAATTAATCATGTATTCGTCAAATAATCAAAAGGATAACAACATGGCAGTTACAACACATATCTTGGGTTTCCCACGTATCGGTGAAAAAAGAGAATTAAAATTTGCACTGGAAAAGTACTGGCGCGGTGAGCTGACTCAATCTCAACTGAAAGAAACCGGAGCTGTTATCCGCCGTGAAAACTGGGGGCTGCAGGCTGAAAATAATTTAAACTATGTCACTGCCGGTGATTTTGCCTGGTATGATCATGTTCTGTCGACGTCATTACTGCTGGGCCATATTCCATCACGTCACCGGGAAGGGACACCGACACTGGATACTTTATTTAAAGTTGCCAGAGGGCAGTCTCAACAGACCTGTGATTGTCATGGTGTGGCAGCATCGGATATGACCAAATGGTTCAATACCAACTATCACTACATTGTGCCTGAGTTTAGTGCCGACGATAAATTTGAAGTGACATGGACACAATTATTCGACGAAGTCCGGGAAGCACAACAGCAGGGCCATGCGGTTAAGCCGGTTCTTCTTGGTCCGCTGAGTTATCTTTATCTGGGCAAATCAGTTGATGCAGGGTTTGACCGCCTGACACTATTGCCTCGTCTGATTGCTGCTTATCAGAAGATTTTGGCTAAACTCAGCCAGCTGGGTGTGGCATGGGTTCAGATTGATGAGCCAATTCTTGCGCTGGAACTGGATGCTGACTGGCTGGGTTCATTTAAGCTGGCTTACCAGATGCTGGAGGGTGACGTCAAACTGCTGCTGACCACCTATTTTGATGGTATTTCCGCTGTGATTGATGAAATTGTGGCCTTACCGGTGAATGGCTTACATATTGATCTTGTGTCTGCAACTGAGCAGCTTTCACCGGTCTTAGCCAGATTACCGGCTGACTGGGTTTTATCTCTTGGCGTGGTGAACGGGCGTAATGTCTGGCGTGCAGATTTAGCCGCGCTGCTGACTCAGCTTCAGCCGGTTCGCGACCAGTTAGGTGAACGTTTATGGGTTGCCAGTTCCTGTTCGCTCCTGCATAGTCCGGTCGATTTAGCACTGGAAACGCAAATGAATGCCGATGTGAAATCATGGTTTGCGTTTGCAAGACAAAAAGTCAAAGAAGTCGGTTTGCTTGGTGCGGCACTCAATGGTGATCAGGAGGCGATGAATGCCTGTCAGCAGTACAGTCAGCCCATTGAAGCCCGTAAGGCGTCTCAGCAGGTACATAAACCCCAGGTGCAGACACGACTCAAGAGCATCACCGATGCCCTTGCGACACGGGCTTTGCCTTATGAAGAGCGGGCAAAAGCACAGCAGGATGCTTTAGGATTACCATTCTTACCTACCACAACGATTGGTTCCTTCCCGCAAACCAGTGAAATTCGTCAGCAACGTAGTGCGTTTAAACAGGGAAAAATCACTGAAGCTGAATATGAAGAGGGTCTGAAAGCACAAATTCGTGATGCCGTTGAACGTCAGGAAGCTTTGGGACTGGATGTGCTGGTTCATGGTGAAGCTGAGCGAAATGATATGGTTGAATATTTTGCCGAACATCTGGCAGGTTTCCAGACCACACAGTTTGGCTGGGTGCAAAGTTATGGTTCGCGTTGCGTGAAACCCGCAGTGGTGGTGACGGATATCGAACGTGACCAGCCGATGACTGTGGCATGGTCTGAATATGCGCAGTCTCTGACTTCCAGACAGATGAAAGGTATGCTGACCGGTCCTGTGACAATTCTGTGCTGGACATTTCCGCGGGAAGATATCAGCCGCAAAGAAATTGCGCAGCAACTGGCTCTGGCCTTAAGAGATGAAGTGGAAGACTTACAGGAAGCCGGTATCAATATTATTCAGATTGATGAACCGGCCATTCGTGAAGGTTTGCCATTGAAGAAACGCGATCATCAGGACTATCTGGACTGGGCTGTACAGGCATTCAGAATTTCAGCTTCCGGCGCGAAATCAGAAACTCAGATTCATACTCACATGTGTTACAGCGAATTCAATGAAATTATTGAGTCTGTTGCGGCACTGGATGCAGATGTCATTACCATTGAAACATCACGGTCGAATATGGCACTGCTCGATGCGTTTGAAAAATTCAACTATCCGAATGAAATTGGTCCGGGTGTGTACGATATTCATTCACCCAATGTTCCGACCGAAGAATGGATGGTGGGTCTGCTCAAAAAAGCGGCTGAAGCGATTCCGGCACAACGTCTGTGGGTAAACCCGGACTGTGGTCTGAAAACCCGCGGATGGACAGAAACGGAAGCTTCACTGAAAAACATGGTCTCTGCAGCGAAGACGCTGCGGGAAGAGCTGGCCCGGTAGCCTGCGCCTGTTTTTCTCTTTCTTATATACTCATGCATCTTCAAATTGTTTGGGTATAAAACAGGCAGAATAATAACCACGTCGTTGGCGCCCCTGAAAAGGGGCTTTTTATAGGCTTGTTATCATTAAATTTTTTTGAATTGAACTTTATTGATAGACTTGAGTCCTAAATTAAGACTAGATAATAACTATTTCTGAAGATACGGATTCGATTTATGACCAAATTCTGGTTGATATCCACGACCGCCGCTGCCGCGATTATTGCCAGCGGCGTTTATTTTTATACCAATGAAAACTCCTCCCAACCTCTTTTCGAAACTGTCCATGCTGAGAAGCGAACGATAAACAAACAGGCCATTGCTGTCGGAAAAATGGTGCCCGCACATTCTGTTGCCATTAAATCTCAGATTAACGGTATCGTCGGGAAAATTTATGTCAAAGAAGGAGAGAAAGTTAAACAGGGACAGCCGTTGATTAAGGTTCGACCCAATCCAACGCCTCAGGCATTAACCGATGCCACTACAGAACTGATGCAGAGTGAAGCGTCGATGGATTCTGCCCGCCAGAGCCTGGCGAATCTGCAAAGCCTGGTTGATCAAAAGATCATTCCTGACAATTACGATGACTATGTGCGTGCCAAAGCGAACATGAAAGCCAGAAAGGCCGAAGTTGCGCAGAAAAGGCATAATCTTGAACTGATTCAAAGTGGTGAAGCTTCTGTGGGCAGTGCCCGCCTGACTTCCACCATTTATGCACCGATTGATGGCACGGTACTGAATATCAAAGTCGAAGTCGGAGAGCCGATTATATCGACAGAGTCGAGCCAGTCTGCAACGGAAATGATGTCACTGGCAGATATGAGTAATGTGATTTTTAAAGGGAGTGTCAGTGAACACGATGCTGCACTGCTGGACCCCGGAATGCATGTGACTATGACGGTTGCACCTTATCCCGGAATGGAAGTTCAGGGGGTTTTAGGTAAAGTAGCCATTCAGTCTGAAACCTTAAATGGTTCAAATGCCGTATCCGGAAATAGTTTTGACAATGGGTTTGGTGTCGAAGTCAGTCAGTTAAACATTCCTGAAGGAATGAAGCTGCGTTCAGGTTTCTCCGCCACAGCCCGGATTATTCTGAAGCAGGTAAAAGATGTGGTCAGCCTGCCGGAAAGAGTACTGAAGTTTGAAGATGAAATGCCGAATGTACTGCTGCCTGATGATTCGGAGCAGGGTTATCATGAGCAGGAAGTGAAGCTGGGCCTTTCAGATGGTGTTCATGTGGAAGTCCTTCAAGGCGTTGATGACGGACAGGACGTGGTGGATAACAGTATGCTGGGAGACTCCGATGACTAATACCCGGTTCCTGCGTCATTCATTTATTCTGATGATGGCGCTTGCTCCGTGTCTGTCTCATGCTATGTCTCTCGATGAAGCCTGGCAGGCGGCGAAGAAATACGCCCCGGAACTGGATCAGGCCCGGCTGGACGTGCAGATCAGTCAATCCGGAAAAAACATCAACCGTAGTGCGCTGCTGCCTTCTTTGTCAGCCGGTTCCTCCATTGACTGGCAGGAAAGAGCAGGAAACAGTCACGGATATAATGTGACACTGAAGCAATCCCTCTGGGACAGTGCTTCGTGGACGGCACTGGATCAGGCAAAAGCGGATGTGGTGAAAGCGCAGCTGGAGCAAAATCAGGTCCGCAATGATTTGGCAGATAAGCTGATTACCGCTTACCTTGACTTAGCCAGTGCTCAGGGAGATTTGCATCTGGCTCAGCAAAAGCTGGCTGAAGGCAACAAACTGTTGAAAATCACCCGCCAGCGTTATAAAGCCGGGAAAGTGAAGTCGATTGATGTCGAAGAAATGCTGGCCAATCAGCTCAATGAGAAGTCTGCGATTTTGCAGGCAAAACTCTCGCTGGCTGAAAAGCGGGCAGTGTTTTTCTCGCTGGTCAGTTTTTCGCAGGACGGTTTATCTCAGGACGATTTATCTCAGGACAATTCACACCGGGAAAGTCAGGAAACCGGGCTGGTAGATGAAGTGGACACAGAGCTTTCACATGAGCCGCCTTTACTGGTCAGTACGGAGGCACAATGGTTGAAACTGGCAAAGAATCATAGTCCGGATCTGTTGGTTGCCAGCCAGCAGCTCAGATTACAACAGCTTGAAAAATCACTGGCAAAAAGTGGCTATTATCCGTCACTGGAAGGTCATGTTGGTTATCAGGATAATGATAATCTCTCACATGGTGAAATGAATGCCGGGATCTCACTGTCCCTGCCGCTGGATTTAAACGGAGCCACCCGGGCAAAGGTTGAACAGGCTGGTTTAAAAGTTCTCCGGGCGAGGCAGGCGGTGCGTAAGGTTGAAATTGAGATTGCAAAAAATATCCGTCAGCAGTTTGCACAACTGTCACTGAACCGGGAACAGGTTGAAGTGACCAGAGAACTCGTCGCGCATCAGACCCGGGTGTTACAGAGTAAAGAGACACTGTTTAACGCGGGATTGTCAGAAGCATCTGATGTGATTGAAGCGCATAATGCCCTGTTTACGGCCAGAAATGATCTGAAAAGTAACTTATATCAGTATTGGCGGCAGCGGGCCGGATTACTGTTAACCGCCGGACTGTTAGATGATCAGTCGATTGCTGCAATATCAAAGGTGTTTAATTCATGATGGCAATTTTGCAGCAGACTCTGCAAACCCTTTATGCCTACCGGATGAAAAGCTCACTGGCGGTCATCGCAATTGCCTGGGGCGTAATCTCGGTTGTGGTCTTAATTGCTCTGGGCGAAGGGTTTTATCGCCAGCAGATCGCCTCATTTCGTTTTATGATGAATCAGACCCAGATTGTGGTGCCGACGCAGACGGGGAAACCCTGGCAGGGCTTACCCGCACGCCGGGAACTGAAAATGACAGAGTCGGTGATGCAGCGCATTCAACAGGCCGGGTTTATTGACAGTTATTCTGTACTTTATGAAAAGCAGGATGCGCGTGTCACGGACAGCTCAGGGCATTTTCTGACAACCCAGGTCAGCGGGGCCGGAAGTAACTACCTGAAGCTGGCAACGCTCCGGCTGGAAGACAGTTCACGCAAAATTTCACCGTTGGATCTTGAAAATCACAGCCGGGTTGCGGTTGTGGGTGATCGTATTGCCGCAATGGGTAAAATCTCTCTCAACGATATGATTAAAATTAACGGTGTGCCATTTCGCGTCATCGGGCTGTTAAAAGGCGGTGACAGCGGTGTGACTTTCGGTGACCGGGGCAGAGTCATGATTCCGTCGTCGACCTTTAAAGACTTGTGGGACACCTTACCCTCGATGTTATTTGTTCAGCCGCAGAAGGGCGTTTCCGGCCCGGTCCTGCGCAGCAATATCCTGCGTTTCTATGCCGGTCAGATGCATTTTGATCCAACCGATCATGACGCAATGTGGATGCCTGATTTGAGTGACGGTGCCAAAATGATTACCGCCCTTTTCCGTGGTATTCAGGCTTTTCTGGGAGCCAGTGGCATTATGACCATGGCCGTTGGTGCGCTGGGCGTTGCTAATATTATGTTCTTATCCGTGACTGAACGGACGCGTGAAATCGGTGTCCGGATGGCGATTGGGGCGACCCGCAGCTCGATTCTGACTCAGTTTGTGACGGAAGGAATGATTCTGATTGCAATCGGTAGCCTGAGCGGATTTGCCATTGCAGCCGGGGTCGTTGCCATACTCGGACATATGCAGCTGCCGGACTGGCTGGGTGTGCCGGTGATTACGCCCGGCGCGGTGATCATCACTCTGGTTGTGACGGGATGTCTGGCATTTCTTGCTTCTTATTTCCCGGCCCGGCGGGCGTCTGATCTGACACCGGTTCTTGCCCTGAGCGCGAGGGGCTGAGATGTTACTGCCACTCAGACAAATTTTTCAGGAAATGGCGGCGGAGAAACTCCGCCTGATACTGACGATCTTTGCTGTTGCCTGGGCAACACTGTGTATTGCCGGGATGCTGGCCGTCGGGGAAGGGCTGCGGGCCGGTATTATCCGTGTGGTACAAAATGGTAACGGTAACCTGATTCATATTACCGGCGGTATCGCCGGGATTGACAACGGTACTTTTTATCAGGGAAAAGCGCTGGATTTGAAAGCCCGGGATGCAGAGATTCTGCAAACATTACCCGCTGTTGCCCGGGCATTACCCAGTACCTCATGGCAGGAAGAACTCCGGTATGGCGATCAATATTCCTGGCGTAAACCAACGGCGGTCTCTGCCGGTTACAAACAGATGAACCATCTGAAGGTGATGCCGGGTGGCCGTTGGTTTAATCCGCTGGACGCCAGGGAAGAGCGACAGGTGATCGTGTTGGGGTACGCCACTGCTGCCGGTTTATTTAATGATGAGGAAGCCGGATTTTTTGACACTGTGACGCTACAGGCCGATCCGGTAGGTAAGAAAGTCAAACTTGGTGATAAAGAGTTCACCGTCATCGGGGTGCTGAAAAAAAACAGCGGGCGGATTGAAAGCGGTAACTCGATTAATTACGCCAGTTTTGTACCGCTGGCAACATGGCAGAGTTTCCACCGTAATCAGGCTGTGGATGCGATTAATGTCTTACCCGGCAAAGGTGTTGATCGGGTTGCTTTGGCCGGAGTGCTGAAACAATTGCTGATACGCCGTCATGGTGCCAGCCTGAAAGATCAGGAAATTGTTCAGGTGCAGGATATGTTTCTTGAGCAGAAGAGTATGCAAAGCTTTTTGATTGGTTTACAAAGCTTTCTGGGGATTATCGGCCTGATTACGCTGATGGTTGCCGGGGTTGGGATCGCGAATGTGATGTATGCGACTGTCCGGCGTTCCACCCGCGATATTGGTGTCAGAATGGCGGTTGGTGCTACGCCGGCTGCAATCCGGCTGCATTATCTGGTTCAGTCGCTGCTGACGATGGCGCTGGGCGGACTGTTAGGTTTAGTGATGACTTATGGCGTTGTGGTAGTGATTCAGGTTCTGCCACTGAGCGGAAACATGGTGTACGAAGAATTGGGTCAGCCTGTCCCGCAACTTTCCTGGATGATTATTACCATCGTTATTTCTACGCTGGTATTGATTGGTATCGCTGCGGCCTGGTTACCGGCAAATAAAGCAGCTCAAATTACGCCGCTTCAGGCATTGCAAAGTGAATAAAGCATGAATAATGAGAAACCGGGTTCCGGTGTCAATCTGGTCCGGCTGGAACAAATCTGTAAACATTATGAAGGCGGACAGACGGTCGTTAAAGCGCTTGATGGTGTCGATTTAACCATTCAGCGTGGTGAATTTTTGTCAATTCTCGGACCATCCGGTTCCGGTAAATCAACCTTAATGAATGTGCTTGGATGTCTGGATAAACCAACGGCTGGTGATTACTGGCTGGATGAGCAGGATGTGGCGGTAATGTCCGGTAAAGCGCTGGCAAAGATCCGTAATCAGCGGATCGGATTTGTTTTTCAGAGTTTCAACTTACTTGAATATGCGACCGCACTGGATAATGTCGCTTTACCTCTGGTATACGGGGGCGTGAAGAGCAAAGAACGGAAGGCAAGGGCGGCGGCTCTGCTTGAACGGGTCGGGCTGGGTGATCGGATGCACCACAAGCCGAATCAGTTATCCGGCGGGCAAAAACAGCGGGTTGCCATTGCGCGGGCACTGGTCAACGATCCACAAATTTTGCTGGCAGATGAACCGACCGGCGCTCTCGATTCCAAATCAGGGGCTGAAATTGAACGTTTATTCAATGAACTTCATCAGGAAGGCCGGACTTTAATTCTGGTGACTCATGATAATGCACTGGCTGAACGGACAAAACGTATTGTGACGATTAAAGATGGGTGTATAGTTTCAGACTATTGTCCTGACCAGACCTGATGACCAGACATGATGAATTTACCTGATTATTGTTATTGCGCGACTTTGCCTGTAGAACATACCAGCCAGCGACTGTCCTGGTTGCAGCAACAGGGGATGACGCTCCCTGAATCACTCAACCGGGCGGTTCTGAAACGTCAGTGTGAGTTTCTGACCGGCCGGCTTTGTGCCCGCAAAGCATTGCTGGCCGCAGGGTTTTCTGAAATGAACGACATTGCTATCGGTGATTTCCGGGAGCCGTTGTGGCCTGAAGGTATCGTTGGTGCGATTACCCATTCAAACGATAAAGCGGCTGCTGTGATTATTGACTCTGCTGCGAACCCGGCTGTAAATGGTGTCGGTATCGATATTGAGCCGGTCATGAAAGAAGAGACCGCCAGAGATCTGTGCAAACAGATTTTGTTACCGCACGAGATGGCTCATCACTGCTCTTTTTCTGCTTTATCTGTCTATACCACACTGGTCTTTTCCGCCAAAGAGTCGCTGTATAAAGCGATTTTCCCCCGGGTGCGACAAATTCTTGAGTTCAGTTGTGCGGCGGTTACAGAAGTCAGCTCTCAGCAGCTGACACTGACATTGCAGCATGATGTCAGCCCGCAACTTTCTGCAGGGATGTCATTCCGGGTTTTGTATGAGTTGTCAGAACAAAGCGTTCAAACCTTTGTCGTCGTCTGAGTGACCATAAGGCACCGGGATGACCCGCCCTGAATAGTGGGGAGCAGTCGTGTTGTTCAGGGTTGATCATGCTGCTTTGTTTCCGGTTCCTGAATCTGATAGAGCTGCTTTTGATGTGCCTCGCAGGTTGTTTCGCAGTTACAGACTTTCTCCACACCGACGTTAGCCAGTCCACCACAACTTCCCTGAATCGGCTTACGTTTTGCTATCACGCCAATGGTCATGAGCAAAATCAGGATCAAAAAAATTCCAAAAGTGATCAGGTAAATCATGGTGCTCTTCCTATCGGTGAATGGTTGATATTGACTGCAACTGACCTGAAACCGGTGATAATTTGTTGTCGTGCCTGCCCTGATGCTGATGACAACAACGCTTGTGTTTAGTTTTGTTCGGTGATGGTCTGGCATAACTCATCTCAGTGACTTCTTCCAGTTCTGATAAGTTTAGTTCATCTGCGGTTTTTCCGCGGGGACAGGCAAAGACTTTGAACTGGTGATCAAACAGATGTTTGAGCATGGAATCCCCAATTTGCCGGATGACAATGGCACTGACCTGATATTGGCGGAAAATATCGGTGAATACTTTTTTCCTGCCGCAGTGGGATTGGGTTTCGGGAATGTCGACCAAGGTTTTCTGTCGGGTATTTTCATCAATCACCATTATTTGTTCCGCTTTGGAAAAATGGTTATGAGGTTCCCCGTTGCGGGATGGAATAGCGAAGATCATAGCGAATCCTTACATGTCTGAATATGTTTATAGCATATGCTAATAATTATCCCTGCTGAATGCAAGTCTGATTCCCCATATCTGAGTGCATGCGGTCTACCGGAAGTCATGACGGGTGATATCGGGTTGCCATAAATGTTTCACGGCTCTGACACGGAGCTGAAACACAAACGAAACATAAACTGGCGACTATTTGTTGCAAGCGAAATTTATTCACACTCGTACGAAACCTCAGGAAGGGAATTAGCAATGAATAAAATATGGTTAGCAGGGTTATTAACAGCCGGCTTATCAGCAAATGCATTTGCCACAACCGAAATTACATGGTGGCATGCAATGGGTGGTCAGCTTGGTGAGACGGTTAATAAGATTGCGAAGGATTTTAACCAGTCGCAGGACGATTATAAGTTAGTGCCTGTCTATAAAGGAACTTATACAGAAACGCTGACTGCCGGGATTGCTGCTTATCGTGCGCACAAATCGCCGAATATTTTACAGGTTTTTGATGCCGGAACCGCAACGATTATGAGTGCATCCGGGGTGGTTAAACCGGTTCAGGATATTATGGTTGAATCCGGATATCCGTTTAAGAGTACAGATTATATTGAAGGGGTTCGTTACTTCTATGCCGATGATAATGGCAAGATGATCGGCATGCCTTTCAACAGTTCTACACCTGTTCTCTATTACAACAAAGACATTTTGAATAAGGCGGGTGTTCAGCCTCCGAAAACTTATGAAGAAATGGAAAGCGCTGCGAAGAAGCTGAAAGCGAAAGGTTATGCCGCTTTTTCTCAGTCTCACACGCCGTGGATCATGTTTGAAAACTTCAAATCCCGTCATAACCTGCCGTTCTCAGATCAGGAAAATGGCTATTCGGGCACGCCAACAAAGCTGACCTTTAACTCTGATGACATGAAAATGCACTTCAAAAAGTTAAAAGAATGGTCAGATAAAGGTTATTACAAATACTATGGCAGTGACTGGGATGCAAACCAGAGACCTTTCGAGCGGGCTGAAGTGGCGATGTGGATGGGTTCGTCCGGTTCATTTGGTGGTCTGATGAACCGGGTCGAATTTAACCTGGGAACAGCTTACCTGCCTTACTGGCAGAAACTGAATAAGAATCCTGTACATACCTTTATCGGTGGGGCGGCGCTGTTTGCTTTGAGTGGCCACCCAGTGAAACAGGATAAAGGTGTTGCCGCGTTTTTCGCTTATCTGACCAAGCCTGAAGTACAAATGTACTGGCATAAAACGACCGGATATGTGCCGGTAACAAATGCTGCGTATGAGCTGACTAAACAATCGGGCTACTATCAGAAATTCCCGGCGGCTGAAGTCGGTGTGAAACAGCTGAGCCTTGCTGCGGGTCAATGGAATAAAGGTTACCGTGTTGGTTTCTATCCGCAGATTCGTGAAATTGAGAACCGTGAATTTGATAAAATTTTCGCGGGTCAGGAATCTGTAGACCATGCACTTGATACCGTTGAAACAGAAAGTAAAACGTTACTGAAGCGTTTTGCCCGGACGATGAAAAAATAATCCATTCTGTTTCTGTTCCCTGAGTGGTGGCTGTATTTCGCACCATCGCTCAGGGAATACCATTTCAAAGGTAAATCAAGTGGCTAAACGTCAACAATTCAGTCACGGAATACTTCCATATATTCTGCTGACGCCGCAAATTTTTATTATCGCTGTTTTTTTTGTTTATCCGGCAGCTAAAGCTTTCATGTTGTCTTTCATGCTGGAAGACCCGTGGGGCACCTCCTCAACATTTGTCTGGTTTGAAAACTATACAATGCTGTTTGAATCCGGGGAGTATCTGGCTTCATTCGGCTTTACGCTGCTGTATTCATTCGTCGTTGCTTTTCTTTCTCTTGCCATCGCATTACTGCTGGCGGTCAAAGCGAATAATGTGCTGCACGGACAAAGTACATACCGGATCACGCTGACCTGGGTTTATGCCGTCGCTCCGGCGGTTGCTGGTTTAATTGGCGGGTTTCTCTTCAGTCCGCACATTGGCACGCTGTCTAACTTTTTTAATGACATCGGCTGGCAGTTTGATCTGGCGACGGACTCATTTGATGCGATATGTGCTTTGGTGATGGTTTCCGTCTGGAAACAGGTTTCTATCAATTTTGTCTATTTTCTCGCAGGTCTTCAGTCGATTCCTGCTTCGGTCAAAGAAGCTGCAATACTTGATTGTGAAAGTGGTGTAAAGCGCTTCTGGACCATGGTTTTCCCGCTGCTGGCGCCGACGACATTCTTTCTGGTTGTGATAAACCTGACGTATGCCTTTTTTGATACGTTCGGCATCATTGATACGCTCACGGAGGGCGGGCCGGGCAGCCATACGACTTCTCTGGTCTATAAAGTTTACCGGGATGGTTTTATTGGTGCGGATTTAGGCGGCAGCTCGGCACAATCCGTGGTGCTGTTACTGCTGGTACTCGGACTGACTTATTTCCAGTTCAAATTTGTAGAAAAACGGGTTCACTATTAAGTCAGGGAGCGAACAGGATGAAACTGAATCAATTTTTTGATCATGTAATTTTGATCACCGGCGCAGTGTTACTGCTTCTGCCGTTGTGGCTGATTTTTGCCAGCTCCACACATGAGCCGAATACGCTGATGATTGAAGGATTACAGTGGTTACCGGGTCACAACTTCTCACATGTTTATCAGGAAGCCTGGGGAAAAAGCCTTGGGTTTACCGGCGATGTCACTGCCAGATCCATGATTATTAATTCGATGATTATGGGATTAGGGTTTTCCATCGGTAAGATTTTTATTTCAATGATGGCGGCTTATGCGCTGGTTTATTTCCGTTTGCCTTATGCCAGTGCCTGGTTCTGGCTGATATTTGTTACGTTATTGTTGCCGCTGGAGGTGAGGATTATTCCTTCCTATGAAGTGGTTGCCAGCCTCGGGCTGATCAATACCTATACCGGGCTGATTGTGCCGTTGATTGCATCTGCGACAGCAACATTCTTTTTCCGCCAGTTTTTTAAAACGATTCCGGAAGAGTTACTTGAAGCTGCCCAGCTGGATAATGCCGGCCCGGTAAAATTCTTAATTGATATCCTGTTGCCGTTATCCAAAACGATGATGGCTGCGATTTTCATCATTATGTTCGTTGTGGGTTGGAACCAGTATCTGTGGCCGATCATGATGACGACCGATGAAAGTTACAACACCATCGTGATGGGGATTAAGGGCATCATCAACAACATCTATGAAAGTTCCACCCCGCGTTATGACTATGCCTTTGCCATGGTTATTTTTGCAATGTTACCGCCGGTGCTTGTTGTTCTGATATTTCAGCGCTGGTTTGTCAAAGGATTGGTAGAAAGTGAAAAATAAAATGACACATGAGAATTCAACCGCAGAACTCCGGTCTTCCACTGTGAATAATTCCCGGACGAAACTGGCACTGAAACAGTTAGTTAAAACTTATGACAATGGTCATCAGGCGGTGCGGAATATTTCATTAGATATTGAGGACGGTGAATTTATCGTGCTGGTTGGTCCGTCAGGATGTGGAAAATCTTCCATTCTGCGTTCCGTTGCCGGGCTTGAAACGATTACCTCCGGTGAAATTGAGCTGGCCGGACGGAGAATTGACACCCTGAATCCTGCCGCCCGGAATATTGCGATGGTGTTTCAGAACTATGCCTTATATCCGCATATGACGGTCTATCAGAATCTGGCTTATGGTCTGAAAAACCGGGGCGTGCCGAAAGATGTGATTGCACAGAAGATTAAAGATGTTGCGCAAATCCTGCGGCTTGAAGAATATCTTGAACGGAAACCGGCTAAGCTTTCCGGCGGACAGCGCCAGCGTGTTGCGATGGGGCGTGCGATCGTTCGTGAGCCTGAGTTATTTTTGTTTGATGAGCCGCTGTCTAATCTGGATGCGGCACTGAGAACGCATATGCGGCTGGAAATTAAAAAGCTACAGCGTCAGCTGGGCGTGACCAGTATCTATGTCACCCATGATCAGGTGGAAGCGATGACGCTGGCTGACCGGATTGTCGTCCTGAATCAGGGACAGATCGAGCAGGTCGGTACGCCAATGAGCTTGTATCGCGATCCGCAGACTCAGTTCGTTGCCGGTTTTATTGGCAGTCCGGCGATGAATTTTCTTCCGGGCCAGATTAACAATGGTCAGCTGTTGATGCATGGATTAGCGGTTGATATGGAGAATGATGCCTTACCTGATGTGACTGATTTTACGGTGGGTATTCGTCCTGAGCATTTGTTACCGGGAGAACTGCCGGGATGTCTGCATATTCCGGTTGATATTGAAGTGGTTGAGCCATTAGGTGCTCAAAAATTGTTACATTGTCACTTTAATGGTGTGTCTGTTGTTGTTGTGATTCAGGACGGGGAGTTTTATCCAGAGGAAAAAGCGGTATTTTCAGTGCCTCATGAGCAGGTTTACTTCTTTGATCAACAAGGGAACCGGGTTCACTCAACCCGCTCACAGACACAGAAAATTGCGTGAAGGAAACAATACCGGGATGAGGTTAACAGCAAGACAAAAAGAAATATTACGTTATCTGGCACAAACACCGGGGGTGTTATCCAGTTCATTATTATCTGATAAATTTGATGTGTCAGTGCAGACAATCCGCAAAGATATGAATGAACTGAGTGATAAAGGGCTGGTCAGGCGGGTACATGGGGGAATCAGTTTTCCGAGTGATAATGACAACCTTTCCTTTTCCAACCGGGAAGTGATTCATCTGACATCAAAGCAGAAAATTGCCCAGCGAATCGTGGAGGATTTACCCCAGGGAATCAGTATTTTTCTCGGCATCGGGACGACCCCCAAGCAGGTTGCGCATGCCTTATTGGATCATCCGGGGTTAACTGTGGTCACCAATAATATCCATGCGGCACTGATGATGAGTCGCAACCCGCAGATAAATGTTTTTCTGGCTGGCGGTGCTGTTCGTTCTTCAGATGAAGATACGATTGGTGAATCCGTGACCCGGTTTTATCGCCGGTTCAATATAAAGACAGCAATCTTTGGCGTCGGCGGTCTGAGTTCCAAAGGTGAATTACTCGACTTTACGCCGGAAGAAGCGGATTTAACCCATGCTATGATTGCACAGAGCCAGACGTGCTGGCTGGTGGCCGATCAGTCAAAATATCAACGCTATGCGCCGGTTGTCAGCGGTACACTGGATAAGGTAGAGCGCTTCTATTCAGATCAACATCATGCTGAAATTGCTGACTTATGCTTTAAACATCAGGTGAATTACATTATTTCCTGAGATGATATGGAACTGATTCAGATGAAACCGATTATTATTGGCCACCGTGGTGTGGCCGGAACCTATCCGGAAAATACCCGGGCCAGCTTTTTAGCAGCAGCAAAGGCCGGGCTTACCTGGATTGAACTGGACATACAACCTGAGGCAGAGGGTCAACTGGTGGTTTGCCACGATCATGAACTCGGAAGATGTTCAGACGGACAGGGACGGGTTGATGCGCATTCATTGCAGGCACTGAAGCAACTGGATTTTGGCGGATGGTTTGCGCCTGAGTTTCAGGGGGAACAGATTCTGACCCTGGAGGAGCTGTTTGCGTTGCTGCATGAATACCCGATTGCTATCAACATTGAGATCAAAGTCGATGAAACGCATGATCAAGAGAAAGTTGCCCGTGAGCTATACAGAGTACTGAGCGTCGCGAATATGGATCCGCAACGGGTGCTGCTTTCCAGCTTCAGTCATGAGGTTTTGACAATCTGTCACCAGATGTCTTCGGTTTATCCTCTGGCTGTACTGACTGAAAAATTAACCGCAGCGGACAGCAAACTGATGAAAGAGATTGGTGCTGTTGCCTGTAATATCAATTACCGGGCGCTTGATGAGGTGACACTGGAGCAACTTCATCAGGCAGGTTTGCAGGTGTGGGTGTACACGGTGAATGAACCGGAACATTTTACTCTCAAAGATCAGGTGGATGGCATCTTTACGGATTATCCGGGGCGCTTTATCTGAATCCTGCATCTTCAGGTTGTTTGGGTATATGTTGTGAATGGAAGTCAATGCTGAAGTCCCTGCTTCCGGCCTCCCTGAAAACAGGGAGGCGAATGCGGCTCTAATCGAGCAGGGCTTTGATGTGATGAATCGCCGCGATAAAACAATCGATATCCTGCTGATCGGTATACATGCCAAACGATGCCCGGCAGACTGAATTTTGCCCGAGCTTTTCAATCAGCGGCATCGCACAGTGGTGACCGGTGCGTATCGCAACACCATAGTGATCGAAAAATGTGCCGACATCATAGGCATGGTGGGGAATTAAATTAAATGCAATCGTTCCGGCCCGCGTTTTGGGCGTGCCATAAATTTCAACATCTCCGATATGTTGCAGTTGTTCCAGACAATACCTGAGGATGTTGTCTTCATGGCTGCGAATCACGTCGATACCAATGTTGCGGATGTAATCTATTGCCGCACCCAGCCCGAGAATACCGGCAATGTTCGGCGTGCCGGCTTCAAAGCATAAAGGCGGGTGGTTATATGTTGTGCCGGTGGGCAGAATGACTTTCTTGATCATGGCTCCGCCGCCTTCCCAGGGTGGCATTTGCTCATAGCGGCCGGGTTTGACATACAGGACGCCGGTTCCTGTCGGACCGTATAGTTTATGGGCAGAGAACACGTAGAAATCACAATCCAGATCCTGCACATCCGTTTGCTGGTGTAATACCGCCTGTGCGCCATCCACTAAAACCGCGATTTGGTGCTGTCTGGCAAGCTGAATATAATCGCGTACAGGATTGATTGTTCCCAGCACATTAGAAACATGGGTGACTGCGAGGAATTTGGTTCTGTCAGTGATGAGCGCTTTCAGGTCAGAAACCTCAAGTTCACCGGACGGTGTAACCGGCCAGACTTTGATGGTCAGCTGACCTGCCTGCGCCATCATCTGCCAGGGAACAAGATTGGCGTGGTGTTCCATTTCTGTGACGATAATTTCATCACCTGGTTTGAGCTGATTTTTGACAAAAGTCTGGGCAACCAGATTAATCGCCTCAGTGGTGCCTTTGGTAAACACAATATTTTGGGCATCAGGCGCATTGATATAACCGGCAACCTGCTGGCGAACCTGTTCCATATTTTCAGTGGCTGTCATACTCAGCTGATGAATGCCGCGGTGAACATTGGCATATTCATGCTGATAAAAGTCATTCATCCGCCGGATTACCGACAAAGGCGTTTGTGCCGTTGCTGCGGTGTCGAGATAAACCAGTGGCTTATCATGAACTTTTGTATTCAGCGCCGGAAAATCATGGCGCCACGGACTCGATAACTGATGAACTGTTGTCATCAGATGTTCTCCCAAATTCAATTTATCCCGCGGCAAGGATAATCGCTCTGTCGATATTTTTAAATATTTTCTGTGAACCGGCAACAGAATGGCTGGTTTCTCTGCAAATCTGAATCCCGTTGGCCGGTATGATTCTCTGTCATTTTCTTTTTGAAACATATTTGTTTTTCTATCGGACTCTTTTTGCCTTTTGTTTCACAAAAACAGATTAAAACTCAATATTATCTGCTTTTAGACGTTAAATTACTCATTGTTTGATTCATCAATAACAACCGGGTTAACAGACCTGAGAATTATTTGAGCTGGTGACAGTACTTTCTTGCTGCCATGTTAGGTTCACAGAAAAGTTACAAAATATAACTTGCTATAATTGACAGATGAATTAACCAGTCTGATGAACGGGAGTAAGCTGTTTATCGGTTATGGTCCAACACTGAAAATATAAAAGATAATATATGATGCGATTCATGATTGAGATGAAGGAGAACTTCTTATGCGATTAAGTCTGAAGCAGAAAATGGTTCTTTCTGTCATCGCTGCGATTGCTTTGACCGCAGTGACTCTGGTGACTGAGAGTTATCAGTCATTTAAAACAGAAACAGTGAGCCAGATTCAAAATGAAAGTCAGCACACTCTGCAGGCCAATGCCAGAGGAATTGGTGACTGGTTTCATGATAAGCAGCTGGCACTGGAAGGTTTGAAAGATGAGATTGAGAAAAATCTGGATCTGGATGTGGTTCCTCATCTGCGGCAGACATTAAAGTCCGGCGGATTCGGGCTGAGTTATTACGGGAATGAAAAAGGAGAGATGTTCCGTCAGGATCCTTCTCTGAATAAAGCAGGTTATGATCCACGGGTGCGTGGATGGTATAAGCTGGCAAAATCGGAAAACAGTGCAGTGACTACAGCTCCTTATGTCAGTGTGACGATGAAAACTCTGGTCGTGACGCTGGCTGATCCGGTTCGGCAGAATGGTCGCCTGATTGGTGTGGTAGGATCGAATCTGGCACTGGATTATCTGACTCAAACCATTCTTTCTATTCCTGTCGCCGGAGGCGGTTATGCATCGCTGGTGAATCAGAAAGGCACCATTATTGCTCATCCTGATAAGAATAATATTCTGAAAAATGTACGTGAAGTGACACCAGAGCTGAGCAGTGACAGCTTAGTCCGGGCTGCTGACAATGATGAGTCACTGGTCGTTGATATGAATGGCCGGGAAAAAGTGATTGTTGCGGAAAAAATTCCGTATACGGACTGGTTGCTTGTTTTGACCATGGATAAAGAGACACTCGAGGCACCGGTCAATGATATGTTGGTGAAACAGCTGATTATCTCTGCCGGCATCTTAATCTTACTGGCGCTGCTGAGTGCCTGGACGATTTCGAAACAGTTAAAAGGGCTCAGCAATGTGGCCCAGGCGCTGTCTGATATTGCGGAAGGGGAAGGTGATCTGACCCGCAGGCTGAATGTGAGTAGTCATGATGAAGTTGGTCAGCTGGCCCACCAGTTTAATAAATTCGTCGAGCGCATCCATACGATGATGCAGAAGGTCAATGATGTTTCTGTCTCTCTGGGCCAGAAAGCGGATTTTGCCGCTTCCGCAGCTTCACAGCAAAGCTCGAAACTGAAAACCCAGCAGGATGAAATCACGATGGTTGCGACGGCGGTGACTGAGATGGCTTCAGCAACATCTGAAATTGCCGGGAATGCGGAAAATACGGCAAAAAATGCCAATCATTCGGTTGAACTCGGTTCTCAGGGTTATGAACAAATGCAGAAAAGTATGCGTTCTATCAATCAGCTGGCAGAAGAACTGACCCGTGCGACGACAATTATTGCAGACCTTGAAGTGCATGCGAATGAGATTTCGACAATTCTTTCTACCATCAGAGATATTGCCGAACAGACCAATTTGCTTGCCTTAAATGCGGCCATTGAAGCGGCCAGAGCGGGCGAGCAGGGCCGGGGTTTTGCCGTTGTTGCGGATGAAGTCAGGGTACTGTCGCAGAGAACCCATGCCTCGACAGAAGAAATTCAGTCCAAAATTGAAGGGTTGCAGAAAGTGACGACAAATGCTGTCAATGTCATGACGGAAAGTCATAATCTGGTCGAAACCAGTGTTGAAGAGTTTAATGTGACCGGTGAGAGCCTGCATGCTATCAGTGAGTCTGTCTCTGTTATCAGTGATATGGCCACTCAGATTGCTTCTGCAGCAGAAGAGCAGTCGCTGGTAACCGCTGATATCAATCACAATACTGAATCGGTCAGAGAGGTGAGTGATCAGCTGGCCAGTGATGCGCTTGGTTCTGCTGAACAGAGTCAGGAATTGCATAAACTGGTACAAGGGCTGGAAAGGGAATTGGCCCGGTTTAAGATATAAATACGGTTTAATCCTCATGAGCCCGGCGAAATCGTTTCGCCGGGCTTTTTTTTGTTGGCAGGCTTTGCTTTAAACGGTGTGTGGTTTATACCTTGTCTTTTTGTATTACTAATCTGGTCAGGATTGATGATGATTCACAGGAGGTCTGTTGTGAAGTCGCATGAAATGTATCTTTGGCTGGATACTTGAGCATTTTGCTGCGACTTTGACTGCATGGTGAATCAGAGTATTTCATTAGTTATACGGTAATCTGGCATATCTTTCTTAATTAATCTCATTAAATTCAATAGTAAATTCTAACCTGATCAGTTCCTTATCTGTATAAGATGTTGTAGTGTTCTCTTTCCTCATATGTGTCTTGTTTTATTCAATGAAGATGATTTTGTGTCATACCAATTATTTGCTTTATGTGACTTATTACCTTAATCCTGTCATTCCAATTGAAGGGGTTATTCGAAATAAATCGATAATAAAGGCAATTTATTTTTCATACAATGTTAAATCTGTCATATTTTGAAACATCGTTTCGGAGATAGAGTCGATTTTTTGATCTCAAAACTATTTTTAATGTCATACCAAATGTATCTTTGTATCAACGCCGACACCGGACACATATTGACAGAGGGGTGAATAAAGACGCAGATCATGTAAGGTAAACAAAAAAGTTATGAGCATGGGTTCATAATTCCCGGATAATAATTTATTGTTGTTGATTAAAATAAAAGGATTTTTTGTGTGCTGTTGTAACTTATATCCCCGGAGAAAATTAACCATATGATAATTACAATGTTTAATAATTATATTCACAAAGTACTGCGCTACTTGTTAACCTTTTTTATGGTGTTAATGATAGTTGCTGTGGTGTGGCAGGTATTCACCCGGTTTGTGATGAGAGATCCATCAAATTTTACGGATGAGCTGTCTCGTTACTTATTAATGTGGATTGGTATTCTTGGGGGGGCATACACATTTTCTGTGAAGCGTCATTTAGCCTTGGAATTACTGGCAACAAGAATGGGAGAGCGGGGCAAATTAGTCCAGCAAATTTTTATTAATCTGATCATTTTTGCTTTCTCTGCTGTTGCTTTAATTTACGGTGGCTATTATCTGGTTACAAATACATTGCACCATGGTCAAATTTCTCCCGGAATTGTTATTGGTGGTCATCACTTATTAATCGGATATGTCTATCTGGTTGTTCCCATTTCAGGGATTATTATCTGCTATTTCGGCCTCGGCGATATCATTCAGGCGTTGGGTTGCTTAATGAAACGCAAGCCCCAGTAATAAGAGAGGAAGTATCTAATGACGCTTATTGATTTGTTATTCAGTCAGGATTTCTTAGCGAATGCGCCTGATGTTTTTTATGATTTCTTCCCGGTTGTTGTCTTATTTGGGGTGCTGGGCGTTTTATTGATTGTTGGTGTGCCTATTGCGTTTTCAATCGGTATTGCGGCGATGTTTACTGTCTTTATCGATTTCCCGATTGATAAAACCACCGTATTAGTATCGCAGAAACTTGCTAATGGGTTAGATAATTTTGGTTTGCTGGCGCTGCCGTTTTTTATTGTGGCGGGGAACCTGATGAACCGTGGTGGTCTGGCTGCAAGGCTGATTAACTTTGCGATGTTATTTGGTGGTCGTTTACCGGGTTCATTATCCCATGTCAACGTGATTGCGAATATGTTGTTTGGTTCTTTATCCGGTTCTGCTGTGGCCTCTGCTGCGGCTGTCGGCGGAATTATGAAACCGTTGCAGAAAAAGCATGGTTATCCGATGGATTTTTCCACAGCGGTGAATGTGGCTTCCTGTCCTTCCGGTCTGTTAATTCCACCTTCCAATATTTTAATTTTGTTTGCATTGGTCAGCAGTACCTCTGTGCAATATTTGTTTATTGCTGGTTACATCCCGGGAATTTTGATGGGATTAGGTATTATGATCGGGATTATGTTGCTTGGAAAACGCTATAACATTCCAAGAGAAAAGATCGTTTTTCAGGAAAAAACCAGTAAGGTTATCTGGGATGCACTGCCAAGCCTGGGATTAGTTGTCATCATTATGGGCGGTATTCTGGCTGGTATTTTTACCGCGACAGAAGCGTCAGCCATTGCCGTTGTTTATGCGCTGATTCTTGGTATTGCATACCGTGAATTAAAATTTGATGACATGATGCCGCTGTTAGTTGAGAGTGTCGTCACGACTTCGATTGTTTTATTAATGGTTGCCACATCTTCTGCAATGTCCTGGTCTATGGCGAATGCTGATATTCCAACATATATTGCGGACTTTGTGATGGAAACTTCAACGAATCCTATTGTTGTAATTCTGTTGATGAATGTGATTCTGTTGGTGATTGGTACCTTTATGGATATGACGCCGGCAGTTCTCATATTTACACCGATCTTTTTACCGATTGCGATGCAATTGGGAATCGATCCGGTGCACTTTGGTATTATTTTAGTCTTTAACCTCTGTATCGGTATATGTACACCGCCGGTTGGAACAGCATTATTTGTTGGCTGTAGTGTATCTGAGATGAAATTAGGGCAGGTGGTTCCAAAATTATTGCCTCTGTTTTTGATCATGATTGCGACGCTGGCTTTAGTGACGTTGTTTCCATCTCTATCTTTATGGCTACCTGGACTAGCCGGATATAAATATTAACTAATAGCAGGACCCCTACAATGATGAAACTTAATCAAGTATTTTTTGCATGTTCTATTGCTACTGCGGCCCTTCTTTCTGGAAATGTGGCGCAGGCAGCAACACTGAAACTGGCTCATGCGCTACCAACCGAGCACCCGGTACACAGCTCTTTAGACTGGTTTGCAAAACAGGTGAAAAAGCGTGCGGGTATTCGTGTAAAAGTTTATCCAAATGGCACGTTGGGTAATGAAACAAACTTATTACAAATGGTCCAGAACGGTACAATTGCATTTACAAAAGTGAGTGCAGCACCACTGACCGCTTTTGCACCAGATTATAAGTTACTGTCACTACCTTATTTGTACAAAGATCGTGCGCAGTATGATCAGGTATTACAGGGACCGATTGGTAAGAAAATTCTGGCTTCTTCCCATGACTCAGGCTTTATCGGTCTTGCATTCTTAGATGCCGGTGCCCGTAGCTTTTATACAGACAAGCCGATCAAAACACCTTCAGATCTGAAAGGCCTGAAAATCCGGGTACAAAACTCTGCGCTGTCAATTGATACCATTAAAGCGCTTGGCGGAACACCTGTGCCATTACCATATGGTGAATTATATTCTGCGCTGCAACAGGGTGTAGTTGATGGTGCTGAGAATAATATCCCGTCTTACTATTCTTCCCGTCACTATGAAGTGAAGAAAGTTTATTCATATGATAAACACACTATGGTACCTGATGTACTGGTTGTTTCGACCAGCACCTGGGATTCACTGAATGATAAACAGCGTAAAATTATCCGTGAAGTTGCGGCTGAAACTGTGAAGGTTCAGGATACAAACTGGAGTAATTACGTTGATAAGTCAGTGAAAGAACTGAAGAAGTATAACGTTAAATTTGTCGACAGTGATATCAGCAAGTTCCAGGATGCGGTGAAGCCGGTTTACGAGAAGTTCAGAAAAGAAAACCCTGATCTGGTTGGTATGCTGGATCAAATCCAGGGCAAATAATCCATTGTCTCTGAAAGCGTTCAGAATGATCTGAACGCTTTTTTTAATTTTTATATCTACAAAATTATCAGTGATTCAGATGGCTCCACAGGTGAGAGTCGTATTGGAGGCCCGCAGATGAAGATGACGTTCAGATGGTATGGTGAAGGCAATGATCAGATTTCCCTTCAGAATATCAGACAAATACCGGGAGTTGAGGGCATTGTATGGTCCCTGCACGATATGCCGGCCGGAGAAGTCTGGGAACAGTCCAGAATCGATCAGGAAAAAGAGCTGATTGAGAAAGCTGGCTTTCATGTTGATGTGGTTGAAAGTGTCAATGTCCATGAAGATATTAAGCTGGGGCTGCCGACCCGCGAACAGTATATTGAAAATTATAAAGAAACCCTCAGGCGTCTGGCAAAAGCCGGTGTAAAAGTTAACTCCTATCACTTAAGGTGCTTGGAGCGAACTGGATAGCGGGTCTTACTTATACGAACGGTCCTTGATTTGGGCCGTTTTTTTCGCTCAGGCAAGATGTAGCGTTTTACACGTTCACGCATCGCCCTCAGTTTTTTGGGGATCGAGCCTGGTGAAGCTATTGCACACCACATGAGCTCGTCCTGGATATCTCGAAGCGCCATCATAAAACTGATCCGCAAAGGTGATACCCCTGCCTCTTTAGCAATACGGCTTATCTCCAAACGAACAAGGTTGTAGGCGATAAGTATTCCCCATATTTCTTGTTCCACTCCCTCAACTGACTGGCTTCGCAGTAACACTTCATCCTCAAGCATATCGTGCTTTATTTCGCCGTAGCTGTTCTCAACTTCCCACCGCTCAAAATAGACATCAAGCAGAGATTGGAGACTATACTGGCTGTCGGTTAGAGAGGTAAGGAGCCCTTTGATATGGTTGGGTTGCTCTTGCTCCGGGTAAAGAACGAGCCTTGCTTGCCATTTTTCAGGTAGGCTCGGGTCTTGCCTTAATGCATGTTGAGAGACGCTCATCTCCACTATTAAATCTCGACCCTCCTCATCCAGCTGTTCGATAACTTCATACTGAGTATTAGATTTTATCGGGGTCATCCAATGGCTTGAACCGTGTTGTCGTGACCAGTTAATCATCAGCTCTGCACTTAGGTAGCATCGGTCAAAAATAGTAAGGGAGTTGGCAGGAACTGAGGGAATGAGCTGCTTTGCATAGTTCACTTCGCCTGTAGAACTTGGGCCAAAAGCAACATTATAGAGTAGACGGCTGCGTAGGGAGCAAAGTGCACATAATCTGACAATAGGGTATTCGGTATGGCGAGTTTTGCTGTGTTTAACGTAATGAAAATGTTCGGCCAGAGGACTGGTATCATGCGTTCTAAACTGGGTGCCATCGACCGAGAAAAGTCTCAGCCCATACCATGTATCTTTATTGTCTTCCGCACCTGTCCAATGCTCGGCTGTTAAAGAGAATAGGGCTTCGAGAGGTTTGGCTGTTAATCGCTTTCTTGCTTGGGGTATAGCGCTTGGAGCAATGGACTCTCCCAGAGAATTAGAAAGCTTCAGATCTAATTTATCAAGTACATCAGTAATAGGCCGGTCACGGTACAAACCAATTCCAACAACGAGCCAGACTACGAGCTCAGCAGGTAGCTTTCGCCGCCTCATGCTCGCTTTATTTGTTTCATCAAGTGCTTGATTTATCCACTCTAGTGGAAGCTCTTTTTGAAAGAGTGCAAGAGATTCCGGAGAAGCAAAGTCATCAACATCAATAAGCCAGTGAGCCAACATAAAAATACCCTCAAACATAAATGCTTGAGGGTATTTTCAACCAACCACAGGATCGTTCAACTGATCATTTACTTAACTGATCGGAGTTAGGTGTAAAAGTCGTTTGCTATAATTTTATGCCGGTGTTTGACTGGACCCGGACTGATTTATATAAGCAAACAACAGATGGTTCCAATGCGCTGTTTTTCGAAAAAAGTCAGATTGAAGATATCGATCCAATCACGTTGATCGATAAAATTTCCAAAGATGTCGATGTGACGATGCCAGGCTGGGAGCCTGAGCGTTTAGCCAGACTGAAAGAAACATTCCGGCAGTATGAAGGGTTTACTGCGGAAGATCTCTGGCAAAACCTGCAGTATTTTCTTGAACAAATTATCCCTGTTTGTGAATCGTGTGATATCAAAATGGGTATTCACCCGGATGATCCTGCTTTTCCAATCTTTGGTTTACCGCGGATTATCATTAATAAAGAGAATATCGGACGGTTTCTGAATTTAGTTGACAGTCCATACAATGGATTGAGTTTATGTACCGGCTCTCTGGGTTCTTCAAATAATGATATTCCGGATATTATTGATACCTATTGTTCCAGAATCCACTTTATCCATATCAGAAATGTCAAACGCTACGAGAATGGTGATTTTATCGAGACCTCTCACCGGGCTTGTGATGGCTCAGTTGATACGGTAAAAGTGATTGAAACACTTCACCGGCATGGTTACTCCGGTTATGTACGTCCGGATCATGGCCGTCATATCTGGGGAGAGGAGGCGTGGGCCCGGCCGGGTTATGGTTTATACGACCGTGCGTTAGGCATTATGTACATCTGGGGTGTATGGGATAGCTTAAACCACTGAATCACAGCCTGACTAATGCTCGAAAGTGGCGCTTGTTTTTATAGTTATCTGAGAGAGATAAATAAAAAGCCGTGCTGGTTTTAGCACGGCTTCTTCACATTCATGATAAATCTGCACACTGTAACAATTACAGAATTGCTGCAATCGCCTTACAGAGTGGTTGCATATTGGCTTTTGTCATCCCGGCAACACTGATGCGGCCTGAGCCGACAATATAAATACCAAAATCAGTTTTGAGCTGTTCAACCTGATCTTTATTTAAACCAGAGAAGGAGAACATGCCGTTCTGGCGGGAAATAAAGCTGAAATCCTGTTTCACGCCGTATTCTTTTAATGTCTCAACAAACAGGGTTCTCATTTCCTGAATGCGTTCACGCATTTCTGCAACTTCAGTCAGCCAGTCCTGATAAAGTTCTGGTGAATTCAGGATGGTAGTGACTATAGCAGAACCGTGTGCTGGCGGGTTTGAATAAACAGAACGGATGATGGCTTTAATCTGGGAAAATGCCTGCGCAGAAATTTCATCAGATTCAGCAACGAGAGTGAATGCGCCAACCCGTTCGCTGTACAGACCAAAGTTTTTAGAAAATGAGCTGGCAACCAGTAACTCACGGTTATGGCGGGCAAAAATGCGTAAACCTTCCGCATCTTCCTCAACGCCTTTGGCAAATCCCTGATAGGCAAAGTCAAATAGCGGCAGCAATTGCTTTTCAGCGACTAATTTAGCCAGAGTTTCCCATTCCTCTGCTGTGGGATCTATCCCGGTTGGGTTATGACAACAACCATGCAAGAGAACAATATCACCCGGTGCTGCATTCTTAAGATCAGCCAGCATCGCTGCAAAATCTTTTTCTTTGGTTTCAGCGTTGTAGTAGCTGTATTGAGCGATTTCCAGACCTGCCGCTTTAAAGACACCCTGATGGTTTGCCCAGGTCGGATTACTAATCCAGATTCTGACATTTCCGAGGTGGCGCTTAATAAATTCACCGGCAAGACGAAGTGCGCCCGTACCACCGGGAGCCTGAGCCGTTTTTGCTCTTTGGGCTGAAATGATTTCAGAGTCAGCACCGAACAAAAGCTTCTGAACAGCAAGAGCATATTCTGCTGTACCATCAATGCTCAGGTAGGATTTTGTTTTTTCTGTTTCCAGCAGTTTTGCTTCAGCTTTTTTGACTGTCGTAAGAACCGGGGTTGAGCCGTTTTCATCTTTATAAATGCCAACACCGAGGTTAATTTTTTCTTTACGCGAATCTTTTTTAAATTCTTCAGTCAGGCCTAATATGGGGTCTGCCGGGGCTGCAGCAACTTTTTCAAACATAACTCTCATCCATGTCTATTTTTTCTGGAAAGGCCCTGAGAATGGGCCACGCTGTTTCAGACTTTATTTATACCTCTATGACAATGTTGATACAACAGTGATTTTTAGAAAAATATAAATTATTTGTAGTTTCGTTTATATCTCTGACAAAAGAGCGATTTTCAGCACAAATCTTCATAGAATCTTTCCCGGATTTCATAATAAAAGAGAAAAACTGAGCAGATCCGGGCCGGGAGCAGAGTTACCCGTCGGAATAAAAAAAGACCGCCCGGATTCAGGCAGTCTTTTGCAGGTTTTGGTCTGTGCTTCTGAACTCAGAAGTTTGCTGAGCGCGGCGCCCGGGGGAACGGAATCACATCTCTGATGTTTGCCATACCCGTCACATAAGAAACCAGGCGTTCAAAGCCAAGTCCGAAGCCGGAATGAGGCACAGTGCCGTAGCGGCGTAAATCCCGGTACCAGTTCATATGTTCCGGGTCAATGCCCATTTCAACCATGCGTTGATCAAGGATATCCAGTCGTTCTTCACGCTGAGAGCCACCAATGATCTCACCGATACCCGGTGCCAGAACGTCCATTGCAGCAACTGTTTTGCCATCATCGTTCATCCGCATGTAGAAGGCTTTAATATCTTTCGGGTAGTTTTTAACAACAACCGGTGCATTAAAGTGTTCTTCTGCAAGATAGCGTTCATGTTCAGACGACATATCAATTCCCCACTCAACCGGGAATTCAAATTCACGACCGGAATCAATCAGAATCTGAATTGCATCGGTGTAATCAACCTGGGCAAAATCAGATGCAACGAATTTTTCAAGCCGGGAGATTGCTTCTTTATTAATACGCTGGGCAAAAAATTCCAGATCGTCACGTCTTTCTTCTAAAACAGCTTTAAAGACATACTTCAGCATGTCTTCAGCAAGAAAAGCGACATCATCAAGGTTGGCAAATGCAACTTCCGGTTCAACCATCCAGAATTCCGCCAGGTGGCGGCTGGTATTGGAGTTCTCAGCACGGAAAGTCGGACCAAAACTGTAAACTTTGGTCATCGCACAAGCATATGCTTCAGCGTTTAACTGCCCTGAAACTGTCAGAAATGTCTCTTTACCAAAGAAATCTTCATTAAAGTCGACTTCTCCACTCTCAGTGCGGGGTAAATTAGCAAGGTCCAGTGTGGATACCCTGAACATTTCACCTGCACCTTCGCAGTCAGAAGCAGTGATAAGCGGGGAGGACATCCAAATATAGCCACGTTCATGATAAAATCGGTGAATAGCCTGAGAAAGACAGTTTCTTACCCGGGCAACTGCACCAATCACATTGGTCCGTGGACGTAAATGTGCGACTTCACGTAAGTATTCGATAGAATGGCGTGTTTTTGCCATTGGATAAGTATCGGCATCGTCAACCCAACCCAATACGTTAACTTCTGTAGCTGCCAGCTCAAAATCCTGCCCTTTGGCCGGAGATTCAACGATGGTTCCCGTTACTTCAACAGAACAGCCTGTAGTGAGTTTCAGTACATCATCATTGTAATTATTCAGATTATTCGGGACCACGGCCTGAATCGGGTCGAAACAAGAGCCGTCATAGATGGCAAGGAACGAGATTCCGGCTTTGGAATCACGACGTGAGCGGATCCAGCCGCGGACAGTCACTTCACTGTCAACCGCGAGCTTGCCGCGTAAAACGTCAACAACAGGCGCGTAAGTCATGTTTGATTTATTCTCCATTCGGGTTATTTAATGTCCGTTAACTGCCGTAACCGGATTTTCCGAAAAAACAGCAAACAGATTGTATATTCAGAATTTGTTCGTCAGGACAGTTTACCGTTGAAATCTCTGGCTTCAACCTTTTCTCTGATCTCAAGGTACAATTTTAATGTTTTTGTTCAATTTATTGATATGACACTTGTGTTTAGCGTATGTGTAACGGGGATAAAATCATGATGACAGCGAAAACAGCAAAAAGAATCCGGATATAATATCATCAATCCGGCCCGGGTCAGAATAACGGTCCGGGTTAAGATAATTTAGTGTAGAGAAGCAATGACAATTACAGAATTTCGCGTACAATGCAGCCTCTGTTTTGAATTTGCTGTTTATAGGTTTAAAAATGATTTTGTACAAAGAGTTTACATTTGAGGCGGCCCACCGACTACCCCATGTCCCTGAAGGGCATAAATGCGGGCGGCTTCATGGACACTCTTTTCTTGTCAGAATATATGTGGAAGGTGATGTTGACCCACAAGCAGGATGGGTGATTGATTTTGCTGAAATCAAACAAGCCTTTAAACCTGTTTATGAGCAGCTTGACCATCATTATCTGAATGAAGTTGAAGGACTGGAAAACCCGACCAGTGAAGTAATTGCCCGCTGGATCTGGCAGAAGCTGAAGCCATCATTACCGCTGTTGAGCCAGGTTGAAATTAAAGAAACCTGTACTGCCGGCTGTATTTACAAAGGTGAAGCTTAAACGAAAAAGGAAGAAGCGTGAAAGTCACCCGGAGTTTCACGCTGTGACACAGACATCAGCAGATAACTTTGATTGCCAGTCCCCCCTGAGATGTTTCCCGGTATTTTGCATTCATATCTTTTCCGGTTTCCAGCATTGTCTCTATCACTTTATCCAGAGAAACTCTTGGCGCTGATGCCCGGCGCAATGCCATACGGGTCGCATTGATTGCCTTTACTGCGGCAATCCCGTTGCGCTCGATACACGGAACCTGAACCTGTCCGGCAACCGGATCGCAGGTCAGGCCGAGATTATGTTCCATTGCAATTTCAGCTGCCATACAGACTTGTTCCGGACTGGCGCCAAATAATTCGGCAAGACCTGCGGCAGCCATAGAACAGGCGACGCCGATTTCTCCCTGACAGCCAACTTCGGCACCGGAAATTGAAGCATTTCTCTTATACAGTCCGCCGATGGCACAGCATGTTGACAGATAACGAATACAATCCTGCTCTGTCACTGGCTGAATAAATTTATTGTAATATGCAAATACCGCTGGAATCAGGCCACATGCGCCATTGGTTGGGGCTGTGACCACTCTTCCGCCGGCAGCATTTTCTTCATTAATCGCAAAAGCAAACATGTTGACCCAGTCAATCACCGCCATCGGATCATTCGAATGTTTTTCAGAAGTGATGAGTTGTTGGTGTAACGCTGCCGAACGACGCGGAACTCTGAGGGGACCAGGTAAAATACCTTCCGTTTTCATGCCGCGCTCCATACAATCTTTCATGGTATGCCAGATTTTCAGCAGGTAATCCGCGACTTCCTGACGGGGACGGCAGGCCGATTCATTTTCCATCACCAGTGTGCTGATGGATAAACCTGCGTCACGACAGAATTCAACTAATTCGGAAGCACTGGTGTAGGGAAAGGGGACATTGTGCGCCGATTCCGCGGGCTGACCCAGATGTTTTTCATCGACAACAAATCCGCCGCCAACAGAGTAATAAGTTTCTGAAAGAAGCTTTTGTTCTCCCTGCCATGCATGAATTGTCATGCCATTTTCATGCGCAGGCAGATAGGAGGTGTGAAATGTAATGCCGGCATCATGAGAAAACTCAACCCGATGGTTGTTATGGGTTGCGATTTGCAGACATTCATGTTGTTCGGCATCACGGATTATCCCGGGAATGTGGTCAATATCCACATTTTCAGGCGTATAACCACTTAATCCCAGAATAATGGCAATATCAGTCTGATGGCCTTTGCCGGTTAAAGACAGCGACCCATACACATCAACGGTGATTCTGGTGACTTGTTCTAAAAGAGCTTTTTGATGAAGTGTTTCAACAAACAGATGACCTGCCTTCATTGGCCCCATGGTATGAGAGCTGGAAGGCCCGATGCCTATCTTAAAAATATCAAAAACGCTGATCATGCCTGTACACCTTTAAACCAAGTGGCAACGTAGTTATAAACCTTTGAAACTGGTCATATAAAATAGCGGGGGAGACTACACGACTCCACAGGTAAAGACAACTATGACTAACCAGATGAAATCAGAGGGTTATTCTCCCGGAAAAATGGATAACTCATACTCTGATTAAAGTGCTTATTCGTGATTTTATCAACCGGTAACTTGCAGGGTCTTTTGTTGGCTGAGTTAAAATTCAGTTGATTGCCGGGGAACAGGTGCCGCTGTAACTGTTCAATCATTTTAGCCGTTGCACCCCAGATAAAATATTGGCGGTAATTTAATGCCACAACCCGGTGATGTTTTTCTCTTAAGGTAAAATCTGAACAGTGCAGGTGGCGGGGGTTCAGCACATAGCTGGCAGGAATTTCAAAGATTTCTTCAACTTCTTCCTGCTGGGGAACCGGCGTATATCGCGGAGAAATGAAGGCGATCACGGGTGTGACAGCAAAACAGCTGACAGTGCGGAGTTCAGGCAAATGGCCTATCAGCTCGATATGCTGCTGTTGAATCCCGATTTCTTCTCTGGCTTCACGGATAGCTGTTTGATAAAGAGAGTGATCCTGAGATTCATATTTCCCGCCGGGGAAACAGATTTGTCCGGGGTGATGTTTCAGGTGCATCGGTCGACGGGTGAAAATCACATGTAACCCGGACCGGCGTTCAACCAGTCCGATTAACACGGCTGCTTTACGGAAATCCTGAAAATGAAAAGGGCGTGTCTCATGATCAACACACCTGTCCGGGTTGTGGAGCTGAAAATATTGCAAAACTGTTGTACGGGTGATTTTCATACAGTCTTTATTCTGTCCCTTGCGGCCTGAGTACGGGCAAAATCCGGCTGAGTTTATCGAGCGTTTCCTGATATTCATTTTTCCACTGACTATCGGCAACAATCCCACCGCCAGCCCAGACATAGAGCTGCTGCCCGGTCGCGATTAAAGTCCGGATCGTGATACTGGTATCCATCTGTCCGTTGCGGCTGATATACCCAATACTGCCGCAATAAGCATTTCTGCGGTGTGGTTCCAGTTCTTCAATAATTTCCATCGCTCTGACTTTCGGTGCACCGGTGATAGAACCGCCCGGAAAACAGGCACGTATCAAGTCAGATGCTGAATATTTTTGATCTAGTTTAGCATGAATTGTGCTGACTAAATGATGAACATAAGGGAAGGTTTCGATATCGAATAATTTCGGTACGCAGACTGAACCGGGCAAAGCGACCCGGCCGATATCATTGCGCAGCAGATCGACAATCATGAGATTTTCAGCCTGATCTTTTGGTGACTGACGCAGGGTTTCAGCCTGAAGGCGATCGTCGGCAGGTATCTCAGCGCGGGGAATGGTTCCCTTGATAGGTTTCGTTTCTATGTGTCTGTTTTTTAACTGCAGAAAGCGTTCCGGGGATAAGCTCAGAATGGCGCCTTCGTCTAGCCGCAGGAAAGCAGAAAACGGTGCTTCATTCGACTGATCCAGCAGGTTGAAAGCCTGCCACTCACTCCCGCGATATTCAGCCTGAAAACGTTGGGTCAGATTAATTTGATAACAGTCTCCGGCCTGAAGATATGCCTGAATTGCCTCAAATTTGTTCTGATATAACGCTCTGGTCATATTTGACTGCCAGCATGATTTCAGTTGAAAAGGTGCGTCAGGCGAAGGTTGTTGCGCCAGAATCCATGCCTCAGCTGCCTGGGTGTCTTGCCCCGTCCACCAGGCTTGTTTTTCCTGATGATCGACAATCAGTGCCCAGGTGTAAATCCCGACAGCCATTTCAGGCAGAGGAATATCATGGTCAGCGGTTTCAGGCAGTTTTTCAATCCGGCGGCCCAGATCATAGGCAAAATATCCTAACGCTCCGCCGGTAAAGGGCAGGTACGGTCTTTCAGACTGGATGGCTGGTGTCCATTTTTTCTGTATTTCATCAAGTAACGAGAATGGATCCTGATCGGATTGATAGCTGATGTATTTGACGGGATCTTTCTGACCGGGATTCCCGCAGCTCTTCTCACCGGTCATCTCACGAATCGTCGTGATCTGATCCCGTGTTACCAGGGTTGCGACCGGATTCGCGACTAAAATATCAAAGCGGCTGTCGCAGTGAGCATCAGAGGATGACTTTAAAAGCATGGACCACGGAAGCCTTTCTATCCGGGAAAAAATTTCACTGGCAAGGTTCCGGGAGTAATTTGTTGAGCGGTATTCAACTTCTTTGTTCTGCGTGTAATTCATTTCTTTAATTTGTGACAAAAAGTTCGATCACTGCGTAGCGTGTTCACTAAAGCAAGCGTATATTATAAAAGGATTATTAAGCTGACTGCTGTATTTCTTAACCTGTTTTCAACAGGTTAGTAAGGGGGAGGTACAGCAAAAGAAGCATAACATAAATGAGGCAAGCAATGACGTTAATTCGCAAAGAAGATTTAATCAGCAGTGTCGCTGATGCGCTTCAGTATATTTCTTACTATCATCCCCTTGATTTTGTTCAGGCTCTGGAAAAGGCGTACCACCGTGAGGAGAGTCAGGCCGCTAAAGATGCGATTGCGCAGATTTTGATTAATTCCCGTATGTCAGCAGAAGGCCACCGGCCGATCTGTCAGGATACCGGAATTGTGACCTGTTTCGTCTATATCGGGATGGACGTCCGGTGGGAGACTGATCAAACCGTTCAGGAAATGATAGATGAAGGCGTTCGCCGTGCTTATACCAATCCGGATAATCCTTTGCGGGCTTCCGTATTAGTTGACCCGGCAGGAAAGCGGGTGAACACCAAAGACAATACGCCAGCGGTTGTCCACATCAGTATGGTTCCCGGAGATAAAGTCGAAATTCAGATTGCCGCAAAAGGTGGTGGTTCAGAAAATAAAACCAAGATGGCAATGCTCAACCCATCTGACGATATTGCTGAATGGGTCGAAAAAACCGTCCCGTTACTCGGTGCTGGCTGGTGTCCGCCGGGAATGCTGGGTATCGGCATTGGGGGAACAGCAGAAAAAGCTGCAGTGTTGGCTAAAGAATCACTTATGGAGCACATCGATATTCAGGAATTGATTGATCGTGGTCCGGAAAATGCTGAAGAAGAGCTCCGGCTGGATATTTTCAACCGGGTAAATAAGCTTGGCATTGGTGCGCAGGGATTGGGTGGTTTAACCACGGTTGTGGATGTGAAAATAAAATCAGCGCCAACTCATGCAGCATCGAAGCCTGTTTGTTTGATTCCGAACTGTGCTGCAACGCGCCATATCCATTTTACGCTGGACGGAAACGGGCCTGCTGAGTTTACACCGCCAAAACTGGAAGACTGGCCGGATATTACCTGGGAAGCCGGAAGCAATACCCGCCGGGTGAATCTGGATACGGTTACGAAAGAAGAAGTCCGTACCTGGAAAACGGGTGAAACAGTATTACTGTCCGGTAAAATTCTGACGGGCCGGGATGCGGCTCATAAAAGAATCCAATCGATGCTTGAAAATGGTGAAGGCTTGCCGGAAGGTGTTGACCTGAAAGATAAATTTATCTATTACGTGGGGCCGGTGGATGCCGTGCGGGATGAAGTAGTTGGTCCGGCAGGCCCGACAACATCGACCCGGATGGATAAGTTTACCGATATAATGCTCGATGAAGTGGGTATTATGGGGATGATTGGTAAAGCAGAACGTGGTTCGGCAACGGTTGAATCAATCAAAAATCATAAAGCTGTTTACCTGATGGCCGTCGGTGGCGCTGCTTATCTGGTCGCCAAAGCAATCAAGAAAGCAAGAGTGGTTGCTTTTGAAGAACTGGGGATGGAAGCGATTTATGAATTTGAAGTCGAAGATATGCCGGTGACTGTTGCAGTTGATTCCGGTGGTGCCAATGCGCATCAGATTGGTCCGGATCTGTGGCGGGTAAAAATTGCTGAAGCAGAAAAGTAGTTTTGTTTTTATTTTCTGTCTGATTGGATTGAAAGCCTCTGACTTTTCAGAGGCTTTTTCGTATCTCATCCGGGGTGGTGACTCACAGAACACAAGGCAGACTGCCGGTTGCAGCAGATTCACTCACAATGCTAAGCTTCCTGACTTATATCAGTCAGATGACCTGGGGCTGTCTTGCTCTCACAATCATCAAATTTTTATCTGTCCCGGAGGAAGAGTGAATGAAGTCATTAAAGCAGGAAGTATCAGAGCTGATTTATCGTGGTTTTGATACCAATATCAAAATTGCGGTGACCGGACTATCCCGGGCCGGAAAGACTGCTTTTATTACTTCTCTGATTAATCAGATCCAGCATCTGTCCACCCATGATAATTTACCATTTCTGGTTTCAGCGCAGGAGCGCAGAATTATCGGGACCAAGCGTGTGCCGCAAAAAAATATTATGGTTTCCCGCTTTGATTATGACCGGGCGATGTCTTTTCTTCATGCGGAACAAACGCAATGGCCTGAACCAACCAAAGATGTCAGTGAGACCCGGCTTGCCATCAAATATAAACCCGTCAAAAGAAGTAAGCGGCTGTTGGGTAAGTCTCTGACGCTGTATCTTGATATTATTGACTATCCGGGGGAATGGCTTCTGGATCTACCTCTGCTGGAGCTGAATTTCAGACAGTGGTCAGAGCAACAGGTGAGCCTGATGAAAGGCAAAAGAGCCGGTTTTGCCAAATCATGGCTTGAGGCCTGCAAGACACTGGACTTGACCCGGGAAGCAGATGAGCAGCAACTGGCGTCTTTATCCTCGGTTTACACCCAATATCTGCATGACTGTAAAGCCGGCGGGTTGCACTGGGTTCAGCCAGGTCGCTTCGTGTTACCCGGAGAACTGGCAGGCGCACCGGTATTACAATTTTTCCCGGTTGCCGGCGAAGTGCCACAAAGTGATAAAAAGGCATCTTCCCGCCATGCGCCGACGAATTACGATCTCCTGAGTGCCCGCTTTGAAGAATACAAGTCAAAAGTTGTCCAGCGCTTTTATAAAGAGTACTTTGCGACATTTGATCGTCAGGTGGTGCTGGTAGACTGTTTGACGCCTCTCAACCGGGGACACGATTCGTTTGTCGACATGCAGCAGGCTCTAATTCAGATTATGCAGAGTTTCCGCTATGGCAGAAACGGCATCCTGACCCGGCTGTTTTCGCCTAAAATTGATAAAGTTTTATTTTGTGCGACCAAAGCCGATCATGTGACACCTGAGCAGCATGTGAATCTGGTGAATTTGCTTGATCAGATGATTTACCCCGTGTGGCAGCAAGTGGCGTATGAAGAAGTTGAGATGAGAGGCATGAGCCTTGCGTCGATACAGGCGACTCAGGCCGGGTATATTCAAGAATCCGATCAGCAGTATCCGGCCATCCAGGGAGATACTCTCGCCGGGGAGTTCGTGACTCTGTTTCCCGGAGAAGTGCCTGCAAAACTGCCGGTTGCCGACTACTGGCAATCAAACCAGTTTGATTTTGTTCAGTTTAAGCCTCAGCAGTCAATTCACGGAGAGCCTTTACCGCATCTCCGGATGGATAGTGCGCTGGAATATTTAATCGGAGATAAATTACGATGAGCCAGTATAAATCGAAGCATATATTCAAACAGACACTTGATCAAAATGAACCTGTCCCGGAAGAGCTTACCGCAACACAGCAATTTCGTGATCAGGATAAATTTGTTCCGGCAGCGACACAGAATACAGAAGCGGAGATGCACCCTTCTGATATAGAAATTGAGCCGCTGATCCGCCCTTCAGCTAAAAAACGCTGGTTCATGCCTTCCGTGCTGACAGCTTTTGTCGGGCTGGCCGGATGGCAGACTGTTGATGCTGGTATTCATGCTTACCTTGCTGGTGACTGGTTGTCGATTGGCTGGTTTTCATTTTTAGGTGTTATCGCCGGAGCCGGTGCCGGAAAACTGATTGGAGAATGGCGGACATTACGTCGTTTGCGGAAACATTTTTCACACCAGACTAAAGCCGAAGGATTAATTCAGACTAACAGTGTCGGCCAGGCAAAACCATTTTGTGAACAGTTGATCAAAGATGCCGGGATGGCTGAGAATCATCCGGATGTACTGAAATGGCGCAACCAGCTCAATCATGCTTTTAATGATGCAGAAGTCTTTGATTTATATGACCTGTATATTCTTAAATCTGTTGATGAACAGGCCATCCGCCTGATATCACGTTCGGCTTCTGAGTCTGCGGTTCTTGTTGCTGTCAGCCCGCTCGCAATTGCTGATATGTTGTTAGTGGCGTGGCGAAACCTGACGATGCTGAATCAGCTTTCAGATTTGTATGGTGTCAAGCTGGGATATTGGTCTCGGATCAGACTACTGAGAAGCATGTTTGTTAATATGGCAGCTGCCGGTGCCAGTGAAATGGTGCTTGATATCAGTACTGATTTATTATCTGCCGGTGTCGCAGCAAAACTCTCAGCCCGTGCAGGTCAGGGAATGGGAATCGGCATATTGACTGCACGTCTCGGGCTACAGGCGATGACCTTACTTCGCCCTTTACCCTGGGTTCCTGAGCGAAAGGTCAGATTAACGGCAATTCGTCAGGTGATTCTGTCAAAAGTGAAAGTTCTGCTTACAAAGTCATCAGACTAATATGAGCATTATGGAATGGCAGTGATGTTTTCTTGAGAGTTCGCTTGACGGATCTATGGCCTTGATAGAAACTACTGTCAACTTTTCCTGACACTTTTTAGGTTCACATCTGTGCGTCTCGAAGTTTTTTGTGAAGACAGACTCGGGCTAACCCGGGAATTACTGGACATTCTGGCCTCAAGAAAGATTGATTTAAGAGGCATTGAAATTGATGTTTCAGGTATCATTTATCTGAACTGTCCTGATATTGATTTTGCAACATTTAGCGAGTTAATGGCTCAAATCCGGATGATCTCCGGAGTAAAGGATGTTCGCAAAGTCCAGTTTATGCCGATAGAAAGGCATAATACTGAATTGATCTCATTGTTAAATAATTTGCCTGATGCTGTTCTGTCTATTGATATGAAAGGCACGATTGATATGGCAAATTACGCTGCATTGTCTTTATTTGCCAAACAAAAAGATGAGGTGATTGGCATCCCGATTACGGGACTGATTCAATCATTTAATTTTTCCCGCTGGCTTGAAGGAAATAAAGCCCGTTACCGGGAAGAAATCGTGATTAACGGGCTGGACTATATTCTGGAAATGATGCCGGTTCATATCAGAAATGAGCTGAGTGAATCGGTTCTGGCAAGCACGATGATTATTCTCAGGATGAAAGATCACGCATCTTCCGGTACGCCGTTAATGTTACCCCTCAGTCATGATTTAGGTTTTGAACACTTTGTTGGTGTTTCTAACCGGCATAAGCAGTTGATCAATCAGGCGAAGAAATTATCGCTGCTTGAACAACCGCTCTTAATTGAAGGTGAGACCGGAACGGGTAAAGAAATGCTGGCCAGAGCCTGTCACAACCGTTCTGAGCGTGCAGCTTTTCCGTTTCTGGTACTGAGCTGCGCCTCAATGCCGGATGATGTGGCGGAGACGGAACTCTTTGGTCACGCACCGGGAACGTTTAATCATCAGTCGGGGCATAAAGGTATTTTTGAACTGGCGGATGGCGGCACGATTTTTCTCGATGAGATCGGTGAGATGAGTCCTCATCTTCAGATTAAGCTGCTGCGTTTTCTTCAGGATGGCACTTTCAGACGGGTCGGGGAAGAACATGAACAGCATGTGGATGTCAGAATCATTGCCTCGACACGGCATAATCTTGCAGGTCTGGCTGAGTCTGGTCAGTTCAGGGAAGATTTATTTTACCGGCTGAATGTGCTGACGATAACGATTCCTCCGTTAAGAGAACGTCCGGCGGATATCCTGCCGTTGCTTGAACTGTTTGTAACCCGGCATGCCCGTCAGATGGGAATGAAAAAGCCCGGGCTTGCTGATGAGGTGGTGGACAAACTGTCTCATTGTCCGTGGCCGGGTAACATGCGTCAGCTGGAGAATATCGTGTTAAGAGCTTTAACCGAAATTCAGGATGGTATGCTGGAACTGGAGCATTTTCATTTGCCACAGGTGGATAAAATGTCCGATGGCGTGGGTCAGCTGAATCTGGACGGTTCGCTTGATGACATAATGAGTGATTACGAAGCAAAAGTTTTGACTAAATTGTACCAGTCATTTCCGTCAAGCCGGAAACTGGCGAAACGCCTGAGTGTTTCCCATACCTCAATTGCCAATAAGCTGAGAGATTATCATATTCGTAAAAACTAAGGTGAATGTCCTGATATGCAGAATCATATTTATGATATCGATGAAGATATTGTCATTCGTACCGCCCGGGTTGAAGATGCCCGGATGATTACAAAGTATTTTTGTCATAACAGAGAGTACCTTCGTCCCTGGGAACCACAGCGGGAACCTGGTTTTTTTGAGCAAAAGGGATGGACGCAAAAGCTGATAAAGCTTGAAGAGTTGCGGCAGTTAGGACTGGGTTTTTATATTTTGATTCTGGATTTGCCGTCAAATCAAATGTTGGGGACAATTTCTTTCAGTCAGATAACCCGTTTTCCTTTATATGGTTGCTTTGTCGGTTATTCGCTGGCAGAAAATGCGCAGGGGAAAGGGGTGATGACCCGGGCGCTGAAAATGGCATGCCGTTATATGTTTAAAGTGCAAAACCTGCATCGTATCAGTGCGACCTATATGCCTTTTAATCATCGTAGTGAAGCTGTTCTGAAACGGGTTGGTTTTGAGCATGAAGGTACAACAAAGGATTATTTGTTAATTGACGGGAAGTGGCAGGACCACCATATGACATCTTTAATTAACCCTGAGTGGAAAAATAACCGTTAATTTTATACCCAAACAACCTGCATCTTCAGGTTGCTTGGGTATATAAGTATTCCCCGGTCATCAGTATTAAATAGTGAATCATTCATCTTATTATTTCTGTTTTGTTTTATTTGGATGATTTTTGTACACATTTGCTTTGATAGAAACATATTCTTTCAATCTGATAGTTTTTTTTAGCTGTCGTATGTTGTGCTGTATAGAGATTTGCTGATAAGGTTGTCATTCATGAATGATCGTTCCCGGCAGTGGAACAGATGATAAAACAGAAATGAGCATTCGTGAGTTTCACTTAATATTTCGATGCTGATTTATCTGGTTGATGTTGTGTATTTGACTCATCGAATGGGAGGAGATATTGGTGATCGAACGTCTGAAAAAGCAGCTTGAGTTGGTGATTGAATTAGATCGGCTGAAAAGTATATTAAGGCGGACAAGGGTTAAAAGCGCTGAAGGACGTTTGGAAAATACGGCTGAACATAGCTGGCATGTCGCCATCATGGCGATTTTACTGGAAGAGTATGCCAATGAGCCGGTTGATATCAGTAAAGTTGTTCAAATGTTGTTATTTCATGACATTGTTGAAATCGATGCCGGTGATACCTTTATCTACGATTCTGAATCAGCACAGCATCAGGAAGAAGCTGAGTTAAAAGCGGCTGAGCGGCTGTTTGGTATCTTACCCGATGATCAGGGACAAAAATATTTAGCCCTGTGGAAAGAATTTGAAGAAGCGGTGACGCCGGAAGCCCGCTTCGCGAAGGCGCTTGATCGTTTAATACCCGTGATGCTGAATTACTGTAATGAAGGGCAAAGCTGGAAAGAATACGGTGTCCATAAACATCAGGTTCTGTCAATGAATCAACGAATAGAGCAGGGCTCAGAATGTTTGTGGGATTATGCGCTGGAAATTATTGATCAGGCCGCAAACAATAACTGGCTTAAACTTTAACGCCCGCTGGCTGACAATATTTGATTGATGCAATGATTGTTTCAACCTGACCTCTTTTTTGTCGTTAGTTTACACCATGTCATATTTTACTTTCTGTTACGTCCGGTAACAGAAAGTCAGATAAAACCCCAAATCTGTCTTATCCGGGATAGATTTTTTTTTGATCTGACATACAATACGCCTATCTGAACATCATTATTGAATGATATGCCAACAACTAAAATCCGCTTTGCCCGTACTGAAGATCTTGTCCAGCTGGAAAAGATGATGTACGACCTTCATGATGAGCATCATATTGCCTGTCCTGAGCATTTTAAAACAGCGCAGGAAGTGCTGCAGGAAAAGCAGATTAATGATTATCTGGATTCTCCGGAAGCATTGATATTTATTGCCTGTCATGAAAATATCATCGTCGGGTTTATTACCGGTCATTTTGCAGAATTGATCTCGATGGTCAGTAAGCCGGTATTAATGGGCAGTATTGATGAGTTGTTTGTTTCTCCGGCATTTCGCTCCCGGGGTATCGGCCGGAAATTACTGGATCGCCTGATTCGTGAGTTTGAAGATTATGGCATTGAGCAGATATTCGTTGAAGTCTGGGCATTTAATCAATCTGCTCAAAAATTGTATCAGCAACTGGGTTTTGACCACCATATTCACTGGCTGAGAAAATCTGTTAAATAATATTATACCCAAGCAACCTTAAGATGCAGGATTCAGCGTGTAGCCGCAAGGTACAGTTCAAGGAAAGGGAATGCAGGAATGTACCCACCTTTCAAATTCTCTTGACGCAGAAATGAACCTGTTAATGAGCTCCCGAAGGGCGGGGTTAATTGGCGCCTGTTCTGCGAGACTGGTTTTCAACGTAGAATGACTATGGCTACAAATCAGTGCCTTGCTCAGAAACCAATCCATTCTCGCTGAACATGCATCTTGAGGTCACTTGGATATATACCTCAATAAATTTCCTGTCGGTGTTAAGTCAAATTTATGTGTTTTTTTATTTTAATTTCTATAAATACAGTTCATCGGTTTTCTCAATATTAAAATATGACAGTATTTTTTCTTTTTATTTGAAAGGAAATTGTATATATTGATTTGGACTGGAAGTGATATTAAATGCCAGTCGATTAAAATTCACGACTCAAAATTAATTATAGTTGTTTATTGAGCTTAATTGTTTATAAATGGTTGTACTTATAATGATGGGTGTTAATTGTTGAAATAAATGATGTGTTTGTTATCTTGGAATTCAATTATATACCTGTAATTGAATTCCATGAAATACTCTGTTTGTCATTTATTCTTATAAAGGAGTCAGTTGTATGAATATGGCACTAAGAAAAATTATACCGGCTTTAATTTTTATTCCGGCAACACTATTTGGTCAGGTTGCACTGGCAGATACTTCCGAACACTATGGTGAAGGCACTTTTTACGGCTACGGTGGCGGAGGTAACTGTAGCTTTCCTAAAGACGATTCAATTTTAACTGTCGCGATGAATGCGGTTGATTATGATGGTTCTGCTGCTTGTGGTGCAGTGATTGAAGTGACCAGTGAAAATACCGGTGCCAGTGTGATTGTCCGGGTTGATGACCAGTGTCCTGAGTGTAAAAAAGGTGACCTGGATCTTGACCAGAAAGCATTTGCTAAAATTGATAGTATTCCTGAAGGACGTATCCCTGTGAAATGGCATTATATTGCCAATAATCAGGCTGGGGATATGAAATTATATTTCAAAGAAGGCTCAAGTCAGTGGTGGACGGCTGTTCAGGTTCGTGATCATATGTACCCGATAACCAAAGTTGAATATCGCCGGAGTGGTGATAACCAATATATTAATTTACCTCGTAAACCATATAACTATTTTCTGGCAGAAAGAGGATTTGGTGTCGGGCCATATGATTTCCGGATTACAGATTTTTACGGGCAGGTTGTTGAAGTCAGTAATATTCCATTTAAAGTGACGACAGAAATTGACACGGGTGTTCAGTTTCCTGAAAAATAATCTGTTTTAAACAGAATGTTATTATTTAAAATGAATTGTTTATATGAACTAAAGAGGCTTTTAGCCTCTTTAGCTGGTGTGCTTTATATACCCAAGCAACCTGCATCTTCAGGTTGTTTGGGTATATTCAGATAAAAACCAGTTTTTCAATCCCTTCGGCAACCCCATGATTATCATTTGTTGTGGTGATGTAATCAGCAATGGCTTTTGTTTGCGGCATTGCATTACCCATTGCGACGCCCATACCGGCAAACTCTATCATATGGTGATCATTTTCAGCGTCACCAAAGCAAATCACCTGTTCAGCAGGAATATTAAAATGCTGTGCAACCATTTTGATTCCCAAACCCTTATTACTGAGTGGATTGAGGAACTCAAGAAAATGAGGGGCACTTTGCACAATCGTGAACTGCTCATACAGATGGTCAGGTAATCTGGAAATTGCCTGGGCCAGCTTGCCGGGTTCATCAACCATCATGGCTTTAATCATGGGATGATTTTCTTCAAGAGAAGTAAAGTCAGTTTCATGCACCTCAATGCCGTTAATTGTGGCTTCAAGCTGGGTGTAGGTTGTTTCTTTGGGAGTGATAAGCCCCAGTTCCTGACTGAAAGCATGAGTATTCACATTCAGGTCCTCAGCCAAAGCTGCGATTTGTTTGACATCTGATGCTGTCACAACCTGTTGGTGAATGGTTTTGCCTGTGGCGACATTCTTCACAATGGAACCATTATAGCAAACGACAAAGTCATCTTCGCTGCAAAGCGCCAGTTGTTCCAGATAAGGAACCATCCCTTCCAGGGGCCTGCCTGATGCCAGTACAATTTTTATTCCGCGGGATTTTGCTTCATGCAGGACTGCAATTGTTTCCGGTGAGATTTGTTTTTTGCTGTTCAGCAATGTGCCGTCCAGATCTAATCCAATAAGTTTATACATGGGAATTACCGCTGCTGTGTTTCAAGGTCAACCGGCCTTAAAAGTTGTTGAATTGCGTATGAGAATATCATCACACCTTATCAATTAGCACTAAATTGAACCAGATATTTATGACTTACAGATGAAACTACGGGTTTCATTTGACCTGAGGTGGCGCTTCTATTATGGTCTGCGACCAGTGTTCTCTCTCCAGTGTTATTCGGATGACCAGCTTGTATAAAATTAACGAAATATTCCAGACCATTCAGGGTGAAGGCGTTTTTACCGGTGTGCCTTCTGTTTTCATTCGTTTACAGGGGTGTCCCGTCGGCTGTGCGTGGTGTGATACGAAACAAACCTGGGAGACAGATGAAGCTGACCGGCGTGAATTTCAGGATGTGATTATGAAAACGCAGGATAGCCCGGCATGGTGCGAAATGACACCTGAAGAAATCGTGAAGCGTTATCAGGAGCAGGGGTATACGGCAAAGCATATTGTGATCACCGGTGGGGAGCCATGTATCTATGATCTGACTGCTTTATCCTGTGCCTTTGAGCATGTTGGTTGCCGGTGTCAGATAGAAACCAGTGGTACTTCTGAAATCAAAGCTTCAGAGAACACATGGGTGACCGTTTCTCCTAAAATAGGAATGAAAGGTAAGTTACCGGTATTGACCAGCGCATTGCTGAGAGCAAATGAAATTAAACATCCGGTTGGGACGCTCAAGGATATTGAGCAACTGGATACTTTGTTAAAACAGGCTCGGATACCTGAGGAAACAATCATAGCTCTGCAACCGATTAGCCAAAAGCAGCGTGCAACTGAATTATGTATTCAGGTGTGTACAGAACGAAACTGGCGTTTATCGATTCAGACACATAAGTATCTGAGTATTGCATGAGGGTATTAACATGACGAAAGCAGTCGTCGTATTTAGTGGCGGGCAAGACTCGACAACTTGTCTTGTTGAAGCACTTCAGAATTATGATGAAGTACACGCAATCACATTTGATTACGGACAAAGGCACCGGCAGGAAATCGAAGTCGCGCAGGCATTAGCAAAAAAACTGAAGGTCACCGCGCATAAAATTATCGATGCCAGTGTCCTGAATGAACTGGCTATCAGCTCACTGACCAGAGACGATATCCCGGTTTCAAATGAATTGCAGGAAAATGGTTTACCAAATTCATTTGTGCCTGGCCGGAATATTTTGTTTCTGACTTTAGCCGGGATTTATGCTTATCAGATTGGCGCCAGTGCGATTATTACCGGTGTGTGTGAAACTGACTTTTCGGGATATCCTGACTGCCGGAATGACTTTGTCAAAGCGATGAATCACGCTTTGGTTCAGGGGATGGAGCGTGATCTGTTGGTGGTGACGCCGCTGATGTGGCTGGATAAAGCAGAAACATGGGCAATGGCTGATCATTATGGTGCTTTGTCGCTTGTCAGAGAAAATACACTGACTTGCTATAACGGGATTGTTGGTGATGGTTGTGGTGAATGTCCGTCATGTCAGCTCAGAAAAGCCGGACTGGATACCTATAACGGGAATAAGGCTGAAATCTTGAAATCATACCTTGATAAACAGCGGTCAGTCGTCTGATTTACGCCACTGTCCCCATCTTCCTGACAAAGAACTCATGCATCTGACGTGAGTTCTTTGTTTTATTTTTTACGGTAATTTTTGTATGTATTTTGGTCCGGAAAAATAAATCATGCATCCGGATGCTTTTGTTTATACAGACATTTTCATACTTTGTGTATAAGTGTCAAATTAATCACCGAATTCGTCCTCATTTTCTGGTCTATCACTATTAGCTTGGACTACCATAGACTTGTGGAAGAATATGTTCTGTAAGAGTAAAGAGGCTTTATGTCAGTCAAATGCATGAATTTTTTATTCGATAAGCAAGGTGAGGTACTGTCTTCTTACAAAGATACAGATATACACGACTATTCTGACCGGATAGGCAACCTTTATTTCCGGTCGCCCAATGAAGCAACAACCTTCCGGAGTGAACATTTTTACGCGATGGTTAAACGCCATGGCAAACTGGAATTATCCACGGTGATCGGACAGCATGTCTGGTCTGGTTATTTGGTAACCTTGTCCTCACTGTCTGAGACTGAGCCTTCAGATAATGTATTACTCTCTCTCCGGCGGGTTTCAGGTTCAGAACATAAAACAAAGAAAGACCATCACAACGTCATGTCTTTGAGCCCTTCAGCCACTTATCACCTTGATTTAAAACTTAATACCATCCAGAACGTTTCCCCGAATATTGTCACGCTGCTCGGTTTCTCTCAGGAAGATATTTTTGGCAGACCAGATTGGTTGATTCAGCAGATTCACCCGGATGATCAGGTGAAATACAAGGAATACCTCAACACCTGTCGTGAATGTCTGAATGATAAGTTCTGTGGCACGGAATATCGGTTTTGTAACCAGCAGGGAGAGTATATCTGGCTGGCAGACCGGGCCCGGGTAATGTTTGACCCCGAAACTCAGAAGCCTGTCGGACTGATTGGTTGTCTGATAGATATTTCAGAAATCATGAAGTTATACAATCAGCTGGTTTCATTGACTGCGGTCGCACCCGGCATGATCTATCAATATGAGCGCGTAGATGACGGGCAAATATGTTTTTCTTATATGAGTCCTCAGGTGCAGACTTTGTTTGGCAAGACCGCGGAAGAGATTAAAAAAGACACCCGGCTATTATTCAATGCCGTCCATCCGGCTGACAGAAAACGGGTTTACCGGAGTATTGTCAAAGCGGAGAAAGGGCAAAAAGAGTGGAAGTGCGAATTCAGGGTATTAAATCATGGCGAAGTCCGCTGGCTGTATGGCCACTCAGTACCGGTGACAAAAAATAAAGTGCGGCAGTTATGGTCTGGTCTTTTGATTGATATTTCCGATAAGAAATCGCTGGAATTTAAACTCAAACGGGAATCGACCACCGACCCGCTGACAGGGCTGTTCAATCGCCGCTTTTTTATGAGCATGCTGATGGAAACTTTCGAAGCAGGCATCAAGCAAATGCCGGTCAGTATTCTGGCGATTGATTTTGATCATTTCAAACAGATCAATGACAGATATGGGCATGATGTCGGTGATCAGGTGCTGAAACAGGTTGCCTCTGGCATGAAACAGAATCTCAGAAAAACCGATACGCTGGCCCGGATTGGAGGAGAGGAGTTCAGTGTGATTCTGCCGGCAACAAATTATACTGATGCAATGAAAATCGGTGAAAAACTGCGCCAGTATGTTAGCCAGCAGCTGATTTCTTATCAGGATTACCGTATCCAAATGACAATCACGATTGGTGTTGCTTCATCTGACGGGCACTTAAATCAGAAGGATTTATTAATCCGGGCCGATCGGGCTTTATATAAAGGAAAGTCATCCGGAAGAAACCGGGTGATGTGACTTGCTGAATTGATTCCTTTTTAATTCGTTTTTATCAGATTTGTGTCTTACTACACAATGATGTGACCGCTCTTTAAATTGCAATTGTACAATGTTTTATATTTATATATAATACATTGTATTATTGATTTATCTCAGTAATACATTAAAAAGCAATAATTTATATATAAAAAACTGGCTCATCATGTGAAATTGAATGAGCAGTATTTGAGTTAGCAGGGTATGACAATGAAGAATAAACATTTAACAAAAATGATGGTGGCTGCGGGAGTGCTGGCTGCATCAAATGCATCTGCGATGGAACAGCGGATCATGCCATTTTTTTCTGCAGGTGTTGGTGGTGGTGGTGATGTTCTGATTAAGCATGAATATTTTAACGGTTCCACGATGGAGACCGAAGAGGTCAGTGCAGGTTCCGGAATCTCTATTACGGGTGGAATGGATTTTCCGCTGAATAAATTTGCACTTCTGAGAGGAAGTGTAACATATAAAAATGATTTTCTGGCTGAAGTGGAAGGGGATGTTAATTTTTCCCGGGTTCCGTTTGAGTTGTCTTTAATGCTTGGTAATCCCCGCCATAAAGTTGGTGCCGGGCTCGCGTATCATCATAATGTCCGTCTGCGCTGCCGGGTCGATCACGTATGTAACACAACTTATCACTTTGATGACCAGGTTGGCTTTACGGCGCAATACGAATTCAGAACAATGGGTATATGGGGTGAAATGTCGGCATTTGGCATTAAATATACCGATATTGATTACAAAGAAAAAATGACCGGACAAGAAGTAGACGGGAGTGGCTTTGACCTTTATATGTCGATGTTCTTTTAACCGGATACTTACCTGAGTGACCTGAATATGAAGATCAGTAAAAAGAACAGCCGGTAAATGCCTGCGCTGTTCTTTTTTATCATCGGGTTTATCTCACAGGATATGACTGATTAAAGTTTTTTAATTTTCCACCAGTTCAGATTAAAGCCACCGGTCTGGGCATAGATACCAAAGTTATAAGTTCCGGCATCGATATGGACATGCTGTGATAAGGTTTTCCATGATTGCCATCCGCCAGTTGAGCCAATATCCAGATAGCCAAGAACGGTTGCTCCTGAGCTGTGATCAAGAGACAAGCGGGCACCACCATTTGCACTGGATACGCGGTATTCAATCTGATAATCGCCTGTTGCAGGAATTTTTATGTTATTGAAGGCCATCCAGTCACCGGTATCGATCCAGCCAACATTTTTACCACCACCGGTATCTGACGTACTTTCAGTCGCAACACCATTCATTGAACTGTAGTCTTCAGCCTGAATGGTTTTTGAAAAACTACTGCTGTTGCTACTGCTGCCGGTATGAGAACTGCTGGTGTTGTCTTTATCCTGATAGACCCGGACATAGTCAACATACATTTTGGCCGGCATTTTACTGTCGTCAATAGTAAATCCTGGCCAGTTACCACCGACTGCCATATTTAGTAAGATGAAGAATTGTTTATGGAATTCATCCGTGCCATTAATATTGTCCAGTATACTTGCGACGTGATACATGGTGCCATCAACATACCAGCGAATTTCGCTTTTATCCCACTCAACCGTATAGGTGTGATATTTTGTGACATCAATATTAAAGCTGTGACCGGTATAATTTGCATATTGGTCTGCCTGCCAGTGAATGGTGCCATGAGTCTGACTTTCAGAGTTCACGTGCTCCATAATGTCAATTTCACCACAGTAAGGCCAGCTGACGGAATCGATATTACTGCCAAGCATCCAGAATGCAGGCCATAAACCAGAGCCGTTTGGCAGCTTAATTCTGGCTTCAATTTTTCCGTACTTAAATGATTGTAACCCCTGGGTTTTCATGCGGGCAGATGTATATTTAAACCCGTGTGAACTCTCTTTCTTTGCTGTAATAACCAGATTGCCGTTTTCTACTGAAGCATTTTCTTTCTGATAATATTCCAGCTCATTGTTTCCCCATCCTGAAGAGCCATTTCCTGTTTCAAATACCCAGTCAGAACTAATACTGTTTGTGAATTCATCGTGCCAGACAAGCTGCCAGTTGGCACTCATTGCTTGTTGTGAAAAAAGGGCACAGCCGGCTAACGCTAATGTTGTATTTAATTTTTTCATAGAAGTCTCTCAATATAATGGTTATAAGAAAATTAAGACCGTCATAGTTGATTTATTATAAAAATCAAATCACATCAACGAATTGTTTTGATTTTGCTTGTGTATATCGCAATTATAATATTAATAACATTTATTTAATTAAAATTGGCATTGTTATCTGGATAGATATATCATTAATTTTCGCTTTTTATTTGATGATGAATTTTTAAATGAAAGTTACACTTATTAAAATTGATTATAAATCAAGAACAGTTTTGGAAAACTTATTTCCATATTACATTTATGATATGTCCGAATTTATGGGGTGGGAGCCGACGAAAGAAGGTCATTATGATACCTATGATTCATCGAAACTCGATGTCTATTGGGATTCTGATGATCATGTGCCTTATTTCATTATGGCAGATGATGAATTGGCAGGTTTTGTTCTGATCCGTAAATATCCTGAGAGTTTATCTATTTATGATATTTCACAATATTTTATCTTGCGTAAGTTTAAACGGCAGGGCGTCGGTAAACAGGCGCTGAAACAGATTGTTAAATTATATCCGGGGCAATGGCAAATACGTGTTTTGCTTGAAAATACGGGGGCTCTGAAGTTCTGGCTGTCGGCCGTTTCAGATGTGGTTGGTGAGCAATATCAATTAGAAGAAGATATTGATGTGGATTTAAAAATGAACTTTATCCGCTTTAAAACAAACAAAGATGTATGATGGCATCTCTGTTTGTTTTAAACGGTTAAGATGTCTGAAGTAAATGTAAACCCGTTGGTAATGTATCACCAAAAATACGTTTTGAATCATTCTCATCAAGCTGGCTGACTTCACTGACTAATCTCAGCCAGCTTTCAGCGGCTTTGCTTTGCTGAAGTTTTTTGGTCACTTCAGTGCGGAATGATTCAGCAATATCCAGTGATCTGTCCCCGGTCTTACGACACATCATGACTGCGGCAAACCCAGCCATTGTATCCTGCTTCCAGTCCTGACTTAACAGCTCAGGTAACCACTGTTCTGCCTGTTCGCGTGGAATCACTTTATGTTGACTGCCATACATCAGCACTCTTGAAGTCAGACGGCCGACCGCCCACCAGTGAGCCTGTGAATGTTGTGTCTGGCTGGTTGCCCGTTTCAGGAACCAGCGGGTCAGCAAAATTTTATCTTCCGTTTCCAGGTGCTCCAGTGATGCAGCCAGCCGCACCATCGCTTCGTAGCCTCTGTCCTGAGATGATTGACTCTGTTTGAGGTTGTTGACCGCGCCGGGATGAATGTATTTCGCGATTTCTGCAAGGATGGATTCCTGCTGTTCCTGATCAAGCCCACCACTGATTCTGCGCCAGAAAACCCACCAGTCGCTCCATCCCTGATGGTTTTTAAACTGAATACTCTGTTGGAACAGAGGCCAGATTTGTTCAATTCTCCAGCTATCTACCGGATCACCAAAGCCGGGCCGTAATGTATATCCTGCCAGTCTGAACCAGTTCTTTTCATGTTGTTCGGAGCGGCGGCGGCGTTTGCGTCCCTGAGCTAACGTATCAAATAAATCCCGGCTGACGGATGAATCCCACGTCTCTCTCTTGCCCAGTAAGCGTTCCAGACTCTTATTCAGAGAGTTAATTTCCTTCTGCTCAGCTGAATTTTTGTTGCCACTGTATAAACGGGTAATCAGATCTTTGGCTTTTTCCGCTTCGGGGGAAGCTATTTTATCCGCGGTCTCGGCGGCTTTCTGATGGCGGACTTCAAATTCAAGCTGCCAGCGCTGCTGCTCATCATCGGTTTTGACGCATTCGATTTTTAACGTACCGACCGGCGTGAGCTGAGACGAAAGAAATACTTCAACCCGTGCCTTTTGATTTGCGGCCAGCTTTTCCTGATCGTTGAGGCGTTCCAGTGAAGCAATATAAGGCGGCAACGGAGAAAAATCGTCCGGGTCGACTGTTGTCAGCATGCCATTGCGGATTGCTTCCTGACCACGCAGACGATCATGTGGCGTGGTGAGCAGACTGAATCGCACCGGCTCACCGAGCGTGAGTGCAAAGCGACGGCTGGAAAGACGGATTTCCTGACTTTCATCTGTGCCTTTGGCCAGTAAACAAATCGCCTGGTTTGGCTTGTTCTTGTTTTCCAGATGAAGGAAGTAAGAGCGGGCGGCTCCGCCACCGATTTTCAGTTGAGAACCGCGGCAGGCTTTCAGATAAGCGACTGCACCCAGGGCAACGGCCAGATCCGGATGTGGGTTATCCATCAGTTGAACATCTTGTCCGCTCCAGCCGGAAAGAACTTTCAATAGCCGCTGTTGAATCAGTTCACTATTGAAAACCCCGCCATTGAGCAGCACACCGACAGGCACCATGGATTGATCGGCCTGACAGGTAATCTGTTCATGCTGATGTAAGAATGCAGCGATATGTTTGGTGATGGCCGGGTCTGAGGCATATGGCAGACCAAATTCAACGACCGCCCGTTTGCGTTGAAGCGGGTGTTCATCAAATGATGTTTCCGGGAAAAAACCGTCCAGGGCAATTTGATGCACCTGTGTTTTGCTCAATGCAATACTTTTTGTTCCGCCCATCAGACGGGAGCCACTGCCCAGCAAGGTAATTTTGGCTGACTCCGGCGCATTTGCTGCCAATAATAATTCTTTGGTATGACGGGTCTGCTGGATTAATTTATTCAGCCGCGCGGCATTGAGCTTTTGCTGATGCCTGAATGTCTGTTCTGCCTGGTGAGCCAGTGATAAATCAATATTGTCACCACCCAGCATCAAATGTTCACCAACACCGACCCGGTTCAGTTTTAGTCCGTCGTCGCTGAAATCAGCGGTGATCAGGCTCAAATCAGTTGTGCCGCCCCCGACATCACACACAAGCACGACCGGCGTGTCACGGAGCTGGCTTTCGACTGTATCCTGATGCCGGGTGTACCAGTCGTAGCAGGCTGCCTGAGGCTCTTCGAGGAGCTTCACGCCACTCAGCCCGGCAAGAGCAGCAGCTTCAAGTGTGAGTTTCCGGGCACTTTCATCAAAAGAAGCCGGTACAGTAATCACAATATCCTGAGCTTCCAGCCGGTCTGCCGGATAATGATAATTCCAGCATTGGCGGATATGGTTCAGATAACTTGCACTGGCCGTTACCGGGGAGACTTTCAGTGTTTCTTCTGCGCTGGCCCAGGGAAGAATCGCTTCATTCCGGTCAACTGAAGGATGAGAAAGCCAGCTTTTGGCACTGGATATTTGCCGGCCTTCCACCTGTGAGCCCAGAGTTCTGGCCCATTCGCCAATCACAATGTTTGTTGAATCGCCTTCAACCGCCTGAGATTCCCAGGGCAGGGTGAAGTCAGAAGTGGGGGCCTGTCCGGCGGGCGGGTGAAAGCGGAAAGAGGGCAGTGTCGGTCGTCTGGCAACTTCTCCCGGCCCGACAAGCTGATCTACCGGAAAAAGCTGGATGGGGCATTGTGATAAGTCGCTGCCACATTCACAGAAGGCAACAACCGTATTGGTTGTGCCAAGGTCGATGCCGACCAGATATTTGGGAGAAGCCATAGTTACCCTTCTCGTACATCAAATTCAACATGCCATTTCTGTCCGTTATCTGTGGCGATGGCTTCCAGATAAAGTGTACCGATTTCAGTGACTTTGGATGCCAGGGTCACGGGTACGATTTCTCCGGTTTTGCGGTTTTCTGTTGCATCAAGCGTCACCTGAATTTCCGGCAGTTCCAGCAGTTCGTCTTCTGCCCAGCTGTCAAGATGTGATCCGGCCTGATCTTCTTTGCGGACGGTGGAACCAAAGAACTGGAAGTGAACCGGCTGACCAATCACTAAACCGAATTCTTTGTTCTCCAGATGGACACTGGCGCCTTCTTCCATCCCAAATGGTGCCACACACATGGCTTCCAGCGGTGGCGCCATCCCGGGAATGGCAGGCATCGCACTTTCAATCCCGACATAATAGCTGCTGGCGAGTCCGCCCCTGATTCTGACACCGGTTCCCTTGCGGACGACGCCATAATACGCAGCGCCCTGAGAGACGGCCAGATCGAGATCAATCCCGCACAGTTGTCTGACCGGTTCTGCACCGGCTCCGGTCAGCCAGGTGTCGATGGTTTCAATCAGACGGGTGGCCAGCAGGTCAGATTTCAGCACGCCGCCATTGAGTAAAATGGCGGTTGGCTGAATAAATGCAGCCGGTGATTGTGAGTCTAAACCGGGAATACCGCCGAATGGCATCTCTTGTGTATTGTCCGGGGACTCTGCCTGTCTGGATAAGAAAGCTGCAATATGACGGGTAATACCGGCATCCTGAGCATAAGGTAACCCCATCTGAGTCAGCGCGCCCCGGTTACGTTGGACCGGATGATCAGTGACGGGCACCGAAGGAAAAAAGCCATCGACCAGTGTCTGACGAATCTCATCCTGAGTCAGTTCAGTTTTCAGAGTTGAACCCAGTAATTTTGAGCCACGGCTCGGGACAATTACCGGAACAGACTGAAGTTCAGGATCATTGAGCAGGGCCTCTTTTGCATCACGACAGGCATGAGTGACTGCCTGAATTTGCCACGGTTGCAGGTCTTTTCCATCCTGAGCCAGCTTCATTTTCAGACGGTATGCCAGTGCCAGGTCCATATTATCGCCACCCAGCAGAATATGTTCGCCCACAGCAACCCGTTCCAGAATTAAATTGCCATCCTGCTCTTTGACTTCGACCAGTGATAAATCTGTGGTGCCGCCACCGATATCAACCACAAGGACGACATCCCCAACGGTCACCTGATCACGCCAGCTGGCTTCATTGCCATGAATCCAGCTGTACAGTGCAGCCTGTGGTTCTTCAAGTAAAGTCAGCTGATTCAAACTGCGGTTTTTTGCCGCCTCGGCGGTTAAATCACGGGCGGCCGGATCAAAGGAGGCCGGAATCGTTATAGTCACATCCTGCTGTTCCAGCGGATGTTCCGGAAACTGATGATTCCACGCACATTTGATATGATCGATGTAGAGTTCGGTTGCCTGTAGCGGCGAAATTTTTTCGACTTCTTCCGGACTTCCGGCTGGCAGAAAGGCTTCCCGGCGGTTCACGCCGCCGTGACAAAGCCAGGATTTCGCACTGGCAATCAGCCGGAGCGGGGTTTTACTCCCCAGCTGACGGGCAATGGCGCCGACCAGTGCTTCGGGGGCGTCGGTCCACGGCAGTGTTTGCGTTTCCGGGGACATTTCTTGTTCGTGGGGCTGATAAACAAATGAGCCCAGCTGAGGCAGAGACTCGACGTTTCCCGGTGCTGTCATTTGCGCAACCGGCATGACGGTGACATTTTCCTGCTCATCCTGCAGGTCGGTATAAGACAGGACACAATGCGTTGTGCCTAAGTCAATGCCAACGGAATAACGATGTTCCATTATAATTCAACCTCCGCCGGTGCAATCACGGCAACATCATAATCTTTTGAAATCTTGGGTAATTCGACTGAAGTTGCCAGCCATCCTTTATGAACCAGTGTGCCCTGATAAGGTGCTGAACCGGTCACATTACCTGTCAGGCGGATATGTTGCGGATTAAAACCGTCTTCAACTGAAATCCGGGTTTCTTCATCTTCGCTTCTGATTGGCGTCAGGCTGAGATAGTCTTTCAGAACTTTTTGTCCGCCGGAATGAATCACGCGGGTTGCAGCGCCGACTTCTTCATCAGAATAGGCGGCAATATCTTCATTTAAAAAGTCGATTAACCGGGCTTCTTTCTGGAAAAGGGCTAACAGCTGGAGTGCCGCATCTGTTGTTGTGGTTGCCAGTTTTGATTCAACCACTTTTTCAACGATTTTCTCTACTTCAACCACTTTTTCAACTTCGACAATCTTCTCGACTGGTTTTTCGATAATTTTTTCGACGGGCTTTTCAACAATCTTTTCAACTACGGCTGAACGACGGGTGAAGAGAGCTACCAGTAAAACCAGGCAGACCAGTGTCAGAATAATATGAAGGAGATCGAATGTTGTGGGCATTGTTGTATTAAAATCGAAATTCATGATTATGTCTCTATGCGTTGAGAAGTTGATCGTTCAACTCACAAAGTATATGCACTCTGTGGATTAAATGGCTAAAAATATTCCGGAATATTAACACAGCCCGGCGAAAAGCCGGGAGTCACCAACGCTGTTTTTCCCTTTACGCCAGCCTGACTGGATAAGATTTGCGCATATTTTTCTATTCATATTAAGACTATTTATTTATATCGGGATTGCTTTATTATGCTTGGATTTTATAAGTATTCTTCAGGAGCTTTATTTTCATGAATTATAACCGGGTCGTTTGTTTCGATTTAGAGATGTGTTGCTGGAATGAAAACGGGGTGGGCACAACCGGTGAAATTATTGAAATAGGTCTGGCAGAAATTGCTCTGGACCAGCAGGAAATCGTGAAACGGGCACAGTATTATGTCAAACCGGAGAAAGATGAAATTTCACTGTTTTGTAGCCAACTGACCGGTATTACGCCACGAAAAATCGAAAAGCAGGGGCGATCATTAGAGAACGTGATTCAATCGATGACGAAAAATTTTGGCTCCACGAAGAAGATTTACGCATCCTGGGGAAGGGATGATTTAATCCTGAAACAGGAATGTGAAGCAAAAAATATTGCGTGTCCCATTGGAGAGTTTATTAACCTTGCGACTTTGTTCAGAATTCAGCAACGAATGAAAAATAAACGGATTGGCCACCGGGATGCACAGGAATCGCTGGGGCTGGGTTGGGAAGGACGACAACATTCCGGCTATGTTGATGCTTTTAATCTGGCAAAACTGGCTTTGAAGATCCTGTAGCGCAGAATAGTTTTGTGAAGAAAGCCGGTTATGTTTTGATGGCTGACTGACCACCGCAATTCGCGGTGGTCAGAGAAAGAAAAATGCAACAGCTTTAACTGACCAGACTTGCCCAGAGATCATACTCGTCAGAGTGTTCAATCACCGCTTCAACCAGATCACCCGGTTTCAGCGAGGTTTCTCCATTGAGGTAAACCAGCCCGTCAATTTCCGGTGCGTCCGCATAAGTCCGCCCAATCGCACCTTCGTCATCTACTTCATCAATCAACACCTGCATGCTTGTACCGATGCGCTGTTTCAGTTTCTCAGTACTGATTGCCTGCTGAATCTGCATAAAACGCTCATAGCGTTCCTGTTTGACAGATTCCGGGATCGGTTCAGCCAAATCATTCGCAGCTGCACCTTCTACCGGTGAATACTTAAAGCATCCCACGCGATCCAGTTGTGCTTCCTGTAACCAGTCAAGCAGGAGCTGAAAATCTTCTTCGGTTTCTCCGGGGAAACCGACAATAAACGTTGAACGGATAACCAGCTGCGGACAAATTTCCCGCCACTTTTTAATCCGATCGAGCGTTCTTTCTGCCTGTCCGGGCCGCTTCATCATTTTCAGCACCCGCGGGCTGGCATGCTGAAAAGGAATATCGAGATAGGGCAATACTTTTCCTTCTGCCATCAGCGGAATCAGATCATCAACATGCGGGTAAGGGTAGACATAGTGAAGACGAACCCAGATTCCCTGTTTGCCCAGAGCTTCACACAGTGACTGCAGATTGTGACGGATTGGTGTGCCATCAGCAAAATCGAGTTTATGGCGGGTATCGACACCATAGGCGCTGGTATCCTGACTAATTACCAGTAACTCTTTTACACCGGCATTCTTCAGGCGTTCAGCTTCGCTGATGACTTCGCCGACGGGTCTGCTGACCAGATCGCCCCGCATTGAAGGGATAATGCAAAAAGTACACTTGTGGTTACATCCTTCTGATATTTTCAGATAAGCATAGTGCTTCGGCGTCAGTTTTACCCCATGGTCAGGGACCAGGCTGGTGTAAGGATTGTGTTCCGGGCGGGGAATAAACTGGTGAACCTGTTCAAGCACATTTTCATAAGCGTGCGGTCCGGTAATTGCCAGTACATTGGGATGAACTTCGCGGATTTCATTTTCCCGGACACCCAGACAGCCGGTTACGATGACCTTGCCGTTTTCATTCAGGGCTTCTCCGATCGTATCCAGCGATTCCTGAACCGCACTGTCAATAAACCCGCAGGTATTGACAATCACCAGATCGGCATTCTGATAAGAGCCGACAATATCATAACCTTCTGTACGTAACTGAGTCAGAATTCTTTCTGAATCAACCAGATTCTTGGGGCAGCCTAAAGAAATAAAACCGATTCGGTGCCCGGCCGGAGAAGGCTGATCCTGGTCTTGTTTTGCCAGTGTTTTTTTAGCTGTATCAAGTGTTGTGGTCTGATTTGGGGTAAATGTCTGGACTGTCATTGCTTTCCGTTTGCTTCCTTCATTCGCCTTTCCGGCGAATATGATGTGCGAATTATTGTGATTTTAAATGCAGACATTATACCGGACAGGCAGCGATTGAATAGGGGAGATATGTGTGGCAGCGGTGATACGGAATACCAGATGAAAATTGTAAATATATGCAAATTGTTGTTTACGTTTCTTTGCTGTGAGAATTGATCTATATCAAATGTGATATGCACCATCTGGCGCTATTGTAAAAAACAGGAACGGCAGCGTCTGAGCTCAATATTTGTATAATTTACATATATTTACAAAATGACAAGCCCGGTGTTCCTCAGTTTTTCTTCCGGGTTTCTGCTGTTCCCAGGATATGTATAAGTCGTTATTCAAGCAATAAAGAACGTCTCTTTGAGAGGCGAAAAACAGGAATATAAAAATGAAACGTTTATATAAAACAACTTATCCCCTGGCAATTCTTTTGTCCGTTGGCTCTGTTTATGCGAATGCTAACGAATTTATGCCTGATGGAAATCCTGCTGGCTTACCATCAGTTTTCACTAAAACAACGCTCGCTTCATCTGTTTCTTCTGCAAGTACCACAGAAACAGTGAAACTGACCGTCTCTATGACTCCTTCTGATGCAACCGGCTATATCACGTTTATGGACGGCCCGACGGTTCTTGGGGCTGCACCTCTTGATTCTGGTGAAGCTTCACTGACTGCCGTGTTGCCTGCCGGTATTCATAACATTTCAGCAAAATATAATGGTGCACCGGCATATAAAGGCAGTATGTCTGAGCCTGTAGCCGTGACCGTTGAAACTTCAGATTACGGCAGCTGGACATCTGGCGCCTGTGGTAAAGGCACTGCTGCTTATCTGCTTGATTCCGGTACATTAACCGAACAAAGCGGCACCTATACCACAAGTACAGACAGTGAAAGTGCAGTCTGTGTGACCGGAACAGATGCAGCATTAGTGCTTGAACAGCCAACGATTACAACATCAGGTGAAAGCTCAAGTAACGAAGAAAGCAGCTTCTTTGGCCTGAATGCAGCTGTACTCAACTATGACGGCGGTAACCTGACGATTCACGGTGGTAGCATTACATCAACAGGCATGGGGGCAAACTCTGTCTTTGCTTATGGTTCGGGTGTTATTTCCGTCTCTGATACAAAAATGAAAGCAACCGCAGATGGCGGTCACGCAGTATTTGCTGCCGGCGGCGGTACCATTATCGCAAATAATGTTGATGCGGTGACAACAGGTGCTTCAAGTTCGGTTGTGGGTACGGATCGGGGCAGCGGTACTGTTGTTGTTCACGGTGGTAACTATAAAGCCACTGGTATGCGCTCTGCCGGTATCTATTCAACAGGTACGATTACAGCTTCAGATGCGACATTCACTACAACCAATGCTGAAGTGGTTGTACTGGAAGGCAGTAACGTTGTGAAACTGGATAATGTCACTCTGAACGGTACTTCCGGCCTTGATGAACACCGTGGTGTCTTCCTTTATCAAAGTATGTCCGGAGATGCGGACAACAGTGAATGTGGCGTAGGCTCATGCTTCGACATGACTGGCGGTGTATTTAACTATACAGATACTTCAAATACATCTGACACAGCAACAGATAACTGTGCGGCATTTGTGGTTGCGAACCAGACCGGTACCATGACGCTGAATGATGTTGAAGTGAACAACAGCTGTCCGACTCTGTTGCTGTCTGCGCTCAACAAACACTGGGACTACAAAGGCGGTACAGCTAACTTCACTGCGAACGGTGTGAAACTGGCGGGTGACGTGATTGTGGATGATGTCAGTACAGCAGATATTACACTGGCCAAAAGTGACCTTCAGCCATCATTGCTGAAAGGTGCGATTAACACTGACAATACTGCATCCGGCGTTACTTTGACTTTAGATGCTGACAGCCAGTGGGTTGTAACAGGTACATCTTATCTGACTTCACTGACAGATGCTGACACAACATACAGCAACATCCATTGTGCAACAGATGGCTGTAAAGTTTATGTTGACGGTACAGAAATCGAAATTCAATAAAAGCTGAGCGGCTTTTATTCAAATCTCCGGGGACTTTTCCCCGGAGATTTTTTTATCGTTTTTCAGACTTTCGATCGGCCTTTGAACTTTGTAGTGGTTCTCAGAATAATGAATGCAGAGTGAAAAAGAGAATGAACATACCAGTCAGAGTGGCTTCATTCAGGCACTGTTGCATTTAAGCATCAACGGCCAGTAACTGATCAATCAACTCAACATGATGGGACGGAATACCAGCGTAATTTTTATAGCGTGGTTGTTGACGATCATTATCAACCGGTGCCTGCCAGCCCTGCGTATGACGGATAAAAAAGCGGGCAAAATCTTCTGAGATTTCAAGACAGCCGGAAAGGACCGTATCAATGTAAGTCTGTAATACCGGTATGTTTTCACATGGCGGTTGAGGTTGTGGTTTGATATAGACCCAGATGTCATTTTCAGCAGTGATATCCAGCGGGGTTTCAAACTGTTCAGGCTGAAGACGGACTCTTTGATAGCCGGCTTCTCTTCTGTCAAATTCTTTCAGCTCATCTATCGTAATTTCAAGCAGGACACCATTGACTAATCCGTCTCCTGGTTCAGAAACCAGTGGTGATGCGATGTAATTGTCATTCACCTTGCCCCAGTGTCTGACTAACCCGGAAACCACAGCCGGGACTGCATGGCCGGTCTGTCCGGTTAACCGGCGGGAAGAAGAATTCATCAGACTGCCATAGCCAAAGATATAAATCGACATAAATAATAAGCCCTACAATTGAATTAAATATGATCTGAAACACTGATTTTTGCGCGGATAAATTCACTGTGATCGACATATAACAGCTCTGCCGTTTTGCGGATAACCGCATCTTCTAACGGGTCGATATAGCCATCGGTGTGCGCCAGCTCCCACATCGCCTGTATCAGTTCATAACGCTTGGGATGGGATAACGAACGAAGCTGAGAAGTAAAATCATAAAGAGAGGCTGAGTCCCGGACCAGTTGATCAGCCTGATGCAGTAAAGCATCTGCTGTGGTTTCACTGACCTGACAGACTTTTTGTAGTATTTGACGACGGGCTATCGTCTCTTCCTCTGCAACATTGTGGTCAGCATTGGCAACTTCTGTCAGCAGGCAGGCAATCGCCAGATCGGGTTGATCTTCATTCGCTGGTGATGACTGAGCGTCAATCAGTTCTTTAAAAATAGACGCAATTGCATTCAACATATCTGTTCCATTGATGAAAATAAAACGAATAAATCTGGTTATTCATCATTTGTTGGTGATTCTTCGCCAAAATGACCCAACATTTCGACAACTTCAGAAGAGGTTCGTTCATGAGCATACAGGATTAGCGCAAGAATTGCTTCCTGCTTGCTGTTTAGTGAAGCCTCTTCCTGAAAGATTTGCATAATCTGTTCTCTGATCAGATTGATTTCATGTTCAACAAACCCGCGGCCTTCTTCTTCTCCCTGGTTGTCTTCCGGGACATTGTCAAACTCCAGAAACAGGTAGTTATCCAGTTGTTTGGCATGGACCAGTCTTTCCGGTAGCCACTCTTCACCGGTTACTACTTCCGGGTCGCCGGTCAGAGAATGAAGTAATTGCACAAGTCTGGAGGCTTTCACGTTATGTATATCTCATTTCAATGTATTGGCTGATAAACGGCTCATTTCATCAACGAATCGTTTGCGTCACTATTTTGCGGGTTTATTGAGATTTAAAACAAAAATCCTGAAGCAATAAAATACCAGATATTTCAGAGTCTGTTGATCTTTGATGAAGTTTTTTGCAGCAAACGCGCTCCGGTAACCTTGCGACAGCAGCATCTGGCCGCCAAAGTTGAATCAGCTTCAGAGGTGTTGCTGAAACAGAAAGTGTGGCTGAAAAAGAACAGAAAGGAAAAATTTTTCCTGATGAAATCGCCGGAAATTCATGTGAACTGCTTTTTGAGGGCTTGGTATCCTCCGGATGGATTATGGTACAATCCGCGCAGTTTTAATCAGAATGTAATAGGATTCGCTTTGACATCGTCACAGCCTCAGGCCCACGAATCGAAATCCAAAACCAATTCATACGGAACGCTACGCAAAGCATTGAATGATTGCATGCTCAAAGACAGATTCCGTTTCAATAAAAGGATTCAGGGCGCGAACAAAATTAAAAATCCCGCAGCGAAGCAAGCGGTATTTGATGAAATTGCACAGGATATCGCACACTCCATGATGGCAGCTGAGCTTCGGCGTCAGTCTGCTGTGCATCTTGAATATCCGGAGATTTTACCGGTCAGCCAGAAACGTGAAGAGATCGCGCAGGCAATAGCTTCTCATCAGGTGGTTATTGTGGCCGGGGAGACCGGTTCAGGAAAAACCACTCAGTTACCGAAAATCTGTGCTGAATTAGGGCGGGGCGTTTATGGCGTGATTGGCCATACGCAGCCACGTCGTCTTGCTGCGCGTTCCGTTTCGGCCCGGATTGCTGAGGAAACACACTCACAGCTGGGTGAATTTGTCGGTTATAAAGTCCGGTTTAATGATCAGATTTCAGATCAAACTCAGATTAAGCTGATGACTGACGGTATACTGCTGGCAGAAATACAACATGATCGCTTTTTAAATCAGTATGATACGCTGATTATTGATGAAGCCCATGAACGGAGTCTGAATATTGATTTTATTCTGGGCTATCTGAAGCAGCTTTTACCTAAGCGCCCGGATCTGAAAGTGATTATCACTTCAGCAACCATTGATCCGGAACGTTTCTCAAAACATTTCGGCGATGCGCCGATTATTGAAGTATCCGGCAGAACTTATCCGGTTGAGACCCGTTACCGGCCTTTGGGCGGGGAAGATGAAAGTGACCGGGATCAGCTGGAAGGTATTTTCGATGCCGTTGACGAACTGTCTGATGAAGGTCCTGGCGACATCCTGATTTTCATGAACGGTGAACGGGAGATCCGCGATACTGCTGATGCGTTGACAAAAAGAAATCTGAAACACACCGAAATTGTACCACTCTACGCGCGGTTATCTGCCGGGGAACAAAACCGGATATTCCAGTCTCATACCGGGCGAAGAATTGTACTGGCAACCAACGTCGCTGAAACCTCTTTGACAGTGCCGGGTATTAAATACGTGATTGATCCGGGCACGGCAAGAATCAGCCGCTACAGTTACCGGACCAAGGTACAGCGTTTGCCCATCGAGCCAGTGTCTCAGGCCAGCGCCAATCAAAGAAAGGGACGTTGTGGCCGGGTTGCTGCCGGGATTTGTATCCGTCTGTATTCGGAGGATGATTTTTTATCCCGTCCGGAATTTACTGACCCGGAAATTCTGAGAACCAACCTGGCTTCGGTTATTTTGCAGATGACCGCTCTGGGGCTTGGTGATATTGAAGCCTTCCCGTTTGTCGAAGCACCTGACCGGCGCAATATTCAGGATGGTGTCCGTCTGCTGGAAGAGCTGGGTGCGATTTACGAAAAGGATCATCAGGCTCAGAAAGGACAGGAAGGGAAGAAACGGCTGACAGCCATCGGACAAAAATTATCCCGCTTACCGATTGATCCCCGTCTGGCCAGAATGGTGCTCGAATCATCACGGCTTGGCTGCTTGCATGAAGTGATGGTGATTGCGTCCGCATTGTCGATTCAGGATCCCAGAGAGCGGCCGTCCGACAAACAGCAGTCGTCAGATGATAAGCACCGGCGCTTCTTCCATGAAGATTCTGACTTTTTAACCTTTGTGAACCTTTGGAATTACCTGAAAAAAGAACAGAAATCATTAAGTAACAACCAGTTCCGCCGGCAGTGTAAGGCGGATTATCTGAATTATCTGCGGGTCAGGGAATGGCAGGATCTTTACTTCCAGCTTCATCAGGTAATGCGGGAACTGAATGTTAAACTCAATGATGAACCCGGCAGTTATCAGGCTGTTCATACCTCATTGCTGACGGGTTTATTATCTCATATTGGTCTGAAAGATCAGGAAAAAAGTGAATATCAGGGAGCGAGAAATGCCCGTTTCCACATTTTCCCGGCTTCCGGCCTGTTTAAGAAACAACCCAAATGGGTGATGACGGCTGAGCTGGTTGAAACCTCAAAACTGTGGGCCAGAGTGGTAGCTAAAATGCAGCCGGAGTGGGTTGAACCGCTGGCGCAACATCTGATTAAGCGCACTTACAGTGAACCGCATTGGTCTAAAAAACGCGCTGCAGTGATGGCTTATGAAAAAGTCACGCTGTACGGTATTCCTGTGATTGGCAAACGACTGGTTAATTACGGCAATATCGATCCGGTCATCTGTCGGGAGATTTTTATCCGCAGTGCGCTGGTTGAAGGTGACTGGGAAAATAAACATGCGTTTTTCAGACAAAACCGAAAGTTATTACAAGAAGTTGAAGAGCTTGAGCATAAGTCCAGACGCCGGGATATTCTGATCGATGACGAGTCTTTGTATCAGTTTTATGATCAGCGGGTCGGGACTGAAGTGGTTTCCGGGCGACATTTTGATACCTGGTGGAAGACGGCTGGTAAAGCAAATTCAGAATTGCTGAATTTTGAAAAAGAGATGTTGCTGAAAGGTGATGCGAGCCATATCACAGAGCTGGATTATCCGAACTTCTGGCATCAGCATGGTGTGAAACTCAAACTCAGCTATCAATTTGAACCAGGTGATGACCGTGACGGTGTCACGGTTCACATCCCGTTGCCGGTGCTCAACCAGGTGGAGCCCGGTGGTTTTGACTGGCAGATTCCGGGATTAAGACATGAACTGATTGTCAGTCTGATCAAGTCGTTGCCTAAGAATTTACGCCGGAACTTTGTTCCTGCACCCAACTATGCGGATGCTTTTCTGGCCAGAGTCACACCACTGGAAATGCCGTTGCTGGATGCGCTGGAGAAAGAACTTCGCCGGATGACCGGCGTTGAGATTCTCCGTGAAGACTGGAACCCTGAACAGGTTGCAGAACACTTGAAAGTCACCTTCCGCGCGGTTGATCATCGCCATCGTAAGTTAAAAGAAAACAAAGATTTATATGCACTGAAAGACAGTCTGAAAGATAAAGTGAAAGAAACGCTTTCTCAGGTTGCTGACGATGACATTGAGCAGAAAGGGCTGCACACCTGGAGTTTTGGTGAACTCCCTCAGGTTTACCAGCAGAAAAAAGGCGGGTTTGATGTCAAAGCTTATCCTGCGCTGGTTGATCAAAAGGATAGTGTCGCGGTGCAGCTGTTTGAGACGGAAGAAGAGCAACGCACGGTCATGCAGGCCGGTCAGCGGCGGCTTATTTTGCTGAATGTGCCGTCACCGATCAAATATTTACACCAGAATCTGCCCAATAAATCCAAACTGGGTCTTTACTTTAATCCATATGGAAAAGTGCTGGACTTGATCGATGATTGTATTGCCTGCGGTGTCGATAAACTGATCGAAGAAAAGGGTGGACTGGTATGGCAGGGTGATGCCTTTGAAGCTTTGAAAGAGCATGTCAGGGCTGAGCTGGGTGATACCGTGGTTGATATTGCCAGACAGGTTGAATCGATTCTGACAATGGCTTTTCAGATCAATAAGAAGCTGAAAGGCAAGGTTGATTTGTCGATGGCATTTGCCTTATCGGATATCAAAGCACAGATTGAAGGATTGATTTTCAAAGGATTTGCCACTGAGTGCGGCTGGCAGAAACTGCCGGATATTCTGCGTTATATGAAGGCGATTGAAAGGCGGCTGGAAAAACTGCCGATCGATCCGAACAAAGACCGGCTTCATATGCTGAAAATTGAGTCTGTTACGGCGGATTACCGCGAGCTGCTCAACAAAATCCCGAAAGGCGCGACAGTACCGGCAGAGATCCGGGAGGTGCGCTGGATGATCGAAGAGTTGCGTGTCAGTTTCTTCGCTCAGCAGCTTGGCACGCCATATCCTGTATCGGATAAGCGAATAAAAAATGCTATCGATGAGTTTTAGGATCAGATTTTGCTTACCGTATTTAGTGACGTGTCATTGAAATGATTTCGGGCAATGTGCGGCAAATATTCGCCGGTTCACATGGTCGTTATACAGAGAAGGTTTATCATGAAAAAATTACTGATTGGATTCGCACTTTTGGGTGCATCAACATCTGTACTGGCAGATTCTCTGATTTACGGAGGTGCGTCCGTAGGTGAATCTGAATACAAAGGTGAACATGGTACGACTTATAACGTCCATGTCGGTACAGGTATTTTACCCATACTCGGCTTAGAAGCCGGCATGACTAAATTTGAAGAAGTGACGGTTAATTCCGTAAAAACTGAGGCCAACACGGTTTATTTCGCTGCAAAACCAAGCCTTGATTTAGGTCCGTTGCATGTCTATGCCAAAGGTGGTTTACATTCCTGGGATAAAAAAGAAGACGGTACAAAAGTCGATGATGGCCTGGATATTATGTATGGTGTCGGCGCTGAACTTTCTGTGATGGGGCCGATTACTGTGGGTGCCAGTTATCAGACTTATGAGATGGATGGGAGCGATATGAAAACTTATCAGCTTAATGCGACATTCCACTTCTTATAAACCGGTTTCTGAATATTGCATGATTGAAAACAGGTCAGCTATTGCCGGCCTGTTTTTTTATGGCTTCTGTTTCATTTTTTATGACTCACAGCGAAGTTATTTTGCGATCATGATTTGCCGGTAAAGTTGTTCCAGTTCATTAAATTGTGCAAGCTCAACTGCTTTGCTATCGGTAATCACTGACGTGACCTGTTCAGGCCGGGCATAATAAAAGCGGCTCTGTTTGCCTATTTTTGTATGATCAGCCAGTAAGATACACTGGTTTGACTGGCGAATCATGGCTTCAGCGATAGCACTTTCCCAGTGATAAAAGCTGCTTGTTCCGTGGCTGCAAATTCCGACAGGAGACAACACCGCCACATCGGCCCGGTAACGGTAAACTGTATTCAGCGTTTCCTCACCCCGGGTTTCTTTGGCGTCCGCCTGTAAATCTCCGCCAAGTAACAGAATCTGATTATTCAATTGTTCCCGTCCTTCGGAAGCATTGAGACATAAAGCTGCCTGAATATTGTTGGTGATGATCGTCAGGCCGGACATTGTGGAAAGCGCCTCAGCAACGCGGGTTGTTGTGCTGCCCGAATCAAGAAATATGGTTTGTCCGGGCGAGAGCATCTCAGCGAGGGTTTGCGCGATGGCTTTCTTTTCTTTGGTTTGCCGGGCCTGACGTTCTGTCAGCGGGGCTTCCTGCTGGGGCTTTTGAATGGCAACAATCCCGCCATGTACCCGCCTGACCAGGTTTTGATTTTCCAGCGTAATAATATCGCGCCGAATCGTTTCCCTTGAAACGCCTAACTCGCGGATTAAACGTTCTGTACTCACTTGCTGATGATTAGAAAGCAGTGTCTGAATCCGGTGTAATCTGACATGTTGTAACATGAATTCTGTGTATATCCTGAGACTTAGCGGGTAAAAACAGAGTATATACTCAAGTTCGCTGAAGGTGCAGTATTCAGTGAGATTTGACCGGTTACCGGTATGAAATCCGGAAATTACCTGCCGAAATGGCAAACGGCTGACCGGGAGACAGAAAGGAATCAGCCGGAAATATGCATATGCTGTCTGAACTGACGGGGGCTGACACCAAACCAGCGTTTGAAGGCTCTGGAGAATGCGCTGGTTTCCGAATAGCCCAGTAGCATGCCCATTTCAGAAATCGGTAGTTTTTGTTGTTTCAGATAATGAGTCGCCAGTTCACAACGTACATGATCAACCAGACGGGAAAAAGTAATATTTTCCTGTTGCAGACGCCGTTGTAATGACCAGCGTGACATGCCGAGCTGGTCTGCTGTTGCTTCCAGATCCGGTTCGCCGTGAATCAGGGAAATCTGAATCTGCGCCCGGGTCTGCTCAACAATATTTTGCCGGTACGACGTTGTATTCAGGTGCTGTAATGCATCCAGCATGACACTCAGCAGCATCGGATCATGATTTGGCATCGGACGCATGACATCCGCTTTCGGGATAATCAGTGAATTGTACGGCTGATCAAAATAAACCGGCGCATCAAAGACTTTACAGTGATCATGCCATTGTTCCGGGCGGGGATGTTCAAAATGAACTTCCCGTGGTGCCCATTTAATGCCGGTCGCAGAGCGAATCAGGTTCATAATCATGCCCAGTGTCAGCTCAGCGTCCTGACGCCGGTAAATAATTGCACCATGACGAATCTGATAATCAAACCGCCAGCAGTCTTTCATATCAGCCAACTGAACAAAGGTATCATGCTGATGCCAGTGAAAGGCACTGGCCACATTTCTTAATGCTTCTTCCAGCGTGGCGGAACACAGGCCGATATAGCCGATTAATCCCAAAGACTGCGGCTGAAACTGCTTACCATAATGCAGACCGAAATTGTCATAATCTGCCTGTGATGCGGCTTCTTCAAGGACTCGGCAATAATTGACTAACTTAATACTCTGGGTCGGACTGACAATGATTTCCGGATCAACATCACAGCAGCCGAGAATCAGTTCGGCATTTCCGCCAACCCGGGTGATAAAATTATCCAGACCCGTTGCAGCAGCAGATAATACACCCTGATTTGAAGAGAGCCGCTGACTAAGCGCACTGGTTATATGTTGATGAGAGACCACCGTTTTTTGCATCGTCACTGAATCCTTGATCACACCGGTTCAACCATATCTCATCTAAGCAATTATCAAACCATGAGTTAATTATTTGATATTTAATGATATTTTTATTTTTCTCTGACTCAGGTGACTGATATTGGTGCAAAAAAACGAATTAAATGCCCACAGGTAGTGCCTGAGTTTCCAGAAATTTCCGGCATAAACGAACCGACTCATCTGCCCAGTGAGGGCCGAGGCTTTGGGTCATTTCCGTTTCTGCATGTGTGCCGGTCCAGGCCAGCATCTGGATACGACGCTGAATAATCATCGCCGGTATGATGTCAAAATCAGCCTGGGTTAAATGTCCGATTCGTTCATAACCCGTGATCCAGTTTTCCACCCAGGCCTGTGCATTCGGCAAATGCTCGTTAAAGCTGATCGCCGCCGCCAAATCATGCATATACCAGCCCATGCCGCAGTCATCAAAATCAATCACCCGGGTTTCGCCTTCATGTAACAGCAGGTTAGTCAGGCGTAAGTCGGCATGAATCAGACCATAGCGGGATTCATCCTGTCCGTAATCATCCAGTGCGGCATAAACCTGCTGCAGACTTTCTTCAATGATCGAATGATCAACTGCTTTCAGGTTCGGTGCATCCTGCCAGCGTCCCCAGTGGCTTTGATCGGTCACCATGGTGTCATGGTTCCACAGCAGCCGGTCAAAATAGTCCGGTTTTTGCCACTCACGACTGTGTTGATGTAACCGGGCGGTAATAGCCCCAAGTTGCTGAAATGATTCCGGATTGACCTCAGACGTCGGCATGTCTCCGTCGATCCAGTGGAATAGCACAGCATGTCTGATCGTGCCATCAGCTGAGGTTATCGTTTGAACATAATCCCCATTACTGCCCGCGATAGCTTCCGGAACAATGATGCCGGTTTCACGCAGGGCATTGAGCCATGCCAGTTCACTGAGAATATTATTTTTGTTGTGATAGCCGCAACGGTGAATCCGCATCGCATATTGATGCCTGGCTGTAGTAATTTTAAAGGTTGCATTTTCAGAACGGCACAACAGACGAAGTTGTCCGGCATATTGACTGGGGTAGGTTTGCAGTAACTGCTGTGCCAGATGGGTAATTTGCTGATCCGTCAGGTTGTCATATTGTTCAGTTGACATACTTACTCCTTTAAGTGCCTTGATTTGTTGTCCAATAGCATTACCTGAAGCGGATGAAGTTGCTTGACCTGACATGACGAAATGTTGACTTTATGTAACAACAGAAAAATGATGTAGAGGAATTTGACTTTAAGGCGCAATGCTTGCTGCTATCGGGTCAAGTTTTCTTTTGAATGATTGCGCACTATCGATTTAGGGTCTGACGGACTCAGGTGATGGTGCTTGCCAGGGAAGTAATATGGCGTCGCCTCATCGTATGGATTAGTGAGATTACAGGAGGTATGTGATGACAGGGAAATTAAAACCGACACTCGGAACAATTCACCTTTGGGGAATTGCTGTCGGGTTAGTGATATCAGGAGAATATTTCGGCTGGAGTTATGGCTGGGGCGTTGCAGGAACACTTGGATTTTTAGTGACCACTTTAATTGTTGCTGCCATGTATACCTGCTTTATTTTCAGTTTTACCGAGCTGACAACAGCAATTCCTCATGCCGGTGGTCCTTTTGCTTACAGTCGTCGTGCATTTGGCGAAACCGGCGGTCTGATTGCCGGTCTGGCAACTTTAATCGAATTTGTCTTTGCGCCGCCGGCGATTGCTATGGCAATTGGAGCGTACCTGAATGTTCAGTACCCGGAACTGAATCCTAAATATGCCGCAGTTGGCGCGTATGTGATCTTCATGGGACTCAATATTTTGGGCGTTAAACTGGCTGCGATGTTTGAACTTTGTGTCACTGTATTAGCTGTGATTGAATTATTAGTGTTTATGGGTGTGGTTGCTCCTGACTTCAGCATGACGAATTTCATGCTGAATGGCTGGGCTGGCAGTGAGCATTTCAGTGCCGGTACGATTTCCAGTATTTTTGCTGCAATTCCGTTCGCTATCTGGTTCTTCCTTGCGATTGAAGGCGCTGCAATGGCCGCAGAAGAGGCAAAAGATCCGAAGCGTACGATTCCGAAAGCTTATATTTCCGGTATTCTGACACTGGTTGTGCTTGCTTTAGGTGTCATGATGTTTGCCGGTGGTGCCGGAGACTGGCAGAAACTTTCAGGAATTAATGATCCGCTGCCACAGGCGATGAAAATGGTGGTTGGCGATAATTCAGGCTGGCTGCATATGCTGGTATGGATTGGTCTGTTTGGTCTGATTGCAAGTTTTCACGGCATCATTCTGGGCTATTCCCGGCAATTCTTTGCGTTGGCACGGGCAGGTTATTTACCCAAAAGCCTGTCAAAACTGTCACGGTTTGATACGCCACACCGTGCAATCATTGCCGGTGGTGTCATCGGGATTATTGCGATTTTCAGTGACGGTATCATCAATTTACAGGGTATGAGCCTGACTGCAGCCATGATTACCATGGCAGTCTTCGGTGCGATTGTGATGTATATGATGAGTATGTTGAGTCTGTTCCGGTTACGTCGTCTTGAACCAAAGATGATTCGCAGCTATAGAGCGCCGTTTTATCCGGTTGTTCCGGCGATTGCGCTGATTTTATCGGTGATTTCATTTATTGCTATGATCTGGTTTAACCTGACAATAGCCCTGATATTTGCGGCAATGATGTTTGTCGGATATCTGTATTTCCGGGCAACCCAGCAACAGCGCGATGAGGCTGTACAGGATCTGATGCTGGTTGGCGAATAATTCGCTTCAGGTTGCTTGGGTATAGTATCAAATGAACTGGTCACACATGTTGTGACCGGTTTTTACAGGACTGAAACTCGCATCATCTGCGGGATCTGACTACATTAATCATATAGTTGTCATGAATATAATCAGGCCGATGAGTGATAACAGAACGTCAGACAGAATACCTTTATCCATCGATTATACTGATCCGGGCTGGGTTCATTTTCGCTCGGGAAAACCAGCGGCATCTTCACGTCTTATTTACGCCGTGGCCGATATTCATGGCTGCGATATGTTACTGGCAAAAATGCTGGCGGCGATCGAAAAAGACAGACAAACAGCACCGGCCGAAAAGCCGCTGATTATTTTTCTCGGAGATTACATTGATCGCGGAGCAGACAGCAAACGGGTTGTCGACCTGCTGATTCGTTCAGAGAAAATGGATGACTCAGCAAGTTATACTTTTCTTTTAGGCAATCATGAACAATGGTTGCTGGACTTTATTCACGAACGTCCGGTCTTGCCGGTCTGGGGTACTCAGGGGGGGATGGAGACCCTGTTATCTTATGGTGTGCCGCGTCAGCTGATTATTCAGGGGCTGGCGGATGCTGAAGCTGCTGCTGAAGTGCGTCGGGTCTTTCTCGATAAATTACCGGAATCTCACCGGCAGTTTTATCTGTCACTGAAACCATCTGTTGAAATGGATGATTATTTTTTCGCCCATGCCGGTGTTGACCCCGTACAGGCCCTGAAAAATCAGAGTACCCAATCACTGATATGGATCAGAGATAGATTCCTTCGCTCAAAAATGGATTTTGGTAAAGTCATTGTTCATGGTCATACCCCAAGTGCACGGGTTGAAAGTCTGCCTAACCGGATTAATCTTGACTCGGGCATCTACTTCAGAAATGTTCTGCGTTGTGTTGTACTTGAGGGGACATCCCGCTATCTCATTCAGGTTGAATGAATGCGGTCGCTTTATTCTCAGACAGATGTTGTGTAAATTATTGATAAAAATTAGGAGGGCAGAGCATGCTGTCTGGTTTAAATCATATCACGATTGCTGTCAGTGACTTAGAGCGTTCACTTCACTTTTATACCCAAACACTTGGCATGAAAGCACATGTCAAATGGGAACAGGGGGCTTACCTGTCTGTGGGTTCTCTGTGGTTTTGTCTGTCCTGCGATCAGCTTTGCCCCAAAGACGACTACACACATATCGCGTTTGATATTCCCGCAGCGCATTTCGCAGCATATGTGGAGTGCCTCAGGTTACAGGGTGTGCGGGAATGGAAGATGAATCGCAGCGAAGGACAGTCTTTGTATATTCTTGACCCGGACGGGCATAAACTTGAAATTCATAGCGGTGATCTGAAAAGCCGGCTGGAAAGCCTCAAATTCAGCCCGTATTCAGGACTGGAGTGGCTTTGATATGAATCCGGATCTGATGCAAACCGAACAGAGCATGTATACCCGGGACATCCGGATTATCCGGATGAATATCCGCCATTTACCGGAAGTATCCCGTCTGAAGGTGAACGATGATCAACTGCCGTTTGTCGGACATATCCAGGAGATTCTGACTATTATCAGCGGGACGGTCTATCCGCATCTGGTGATGGCCGGAGAACAGGTCGCTGGTTTTTTTCTGATTGATACGGCTTATGGTGACCAGTATGACTTCGCGCCTGTGGGGTGTCTGGGGCTGCGGGCTTTTTTTATTGATCAGAAATTTCAGGGACTGGGATGTGGCAAACAAGCCGTCCGGCTTTTACCTGCATATCTGCAGTCAGAGTATCCCGCTTATCAGGAAGTTTACCTCACCGTTAATTGCAGAAATCCGGGGGCAAGACACTGTTATCTGAGCGCTGATTTTCAGGATACCAACGCGCTCTATTCTGGCGGATCCGCCGGGCCACAACATATCATGAAGCTTGTTTTGTAAGTCTGCTGTCAGGTCTTTTTTTGCTCAGTTATGTCAGTGATTTTTCAATTGAATGTTATTTTTTATCGATTTGTACCGCACAGTCTTGCAGAAACACCGCTTGTTATTGATAATCCTGTTTCTGACAGTAACCAGTTGCATTCACCTGATGACACAGGCATACAGATTAAGACGTATTGAGGAACAGATGAGCGGAATTAAAGTAAAACCACTGGATTATTCACCCAAAACACCAATGAAGGAACGTCTGGAAAGACAGCGGTATGATAACTGGGTTGAAAGTGAAAAGACGTTAGCTTTATTAAAAGACAGGGAAGCAGAAAAAAAACGTTTAAAGCAACAGCAAAATCAACCGGTTAAAAGTTTTCTCAAAATATAATCTTCAATTCCAAATCATACGGGGCCGGTTTTTCCGGCCCCGTTTTTTATATATTGATACCCATGCAACCTGAAGAGACGGATTTTCGTAAGATTTGTCTGTTTCTGTTTTCTCTCTGACGATCTGACTGAAAAACATATCAGAATCAGCCTTAAACCGGGTTTTTTCATTCATTTGCACGGATATGAACTACATTTAAGCAATAAGTTACAGAGGCGCCGGATAAATTCTTGTCAGAAACAAGAAAGCAGAAACAGAACAGATAAACAGAAAGTTCAGGACACAGAAACAAGCAGAAGGAATAAAAAAGATGAAAAAAATGGTTGCAGTGTTATCAGTTTGTTGTTTGATGCAGGCTGGTCTGGTTCAGGCTCAGGGCTATGTGGGCGGCAAGCTGGGAGCGACATGGCTGGATGACTCATGTCTGGGCGGTGAAAGTTGCGATGATGATTCATTTGGTGGCGGGATTTATACCGGTTATGAGTTTTCAAAGCATATTGCTGTTGAGCTGGGCTATGACTATCTGGGTAAATTTACCGGTGGTGGGCTGGATGATAAGACAGTAACCGCTGTCACCGTGGCACCTAAATTTAATTTCCCGCTGGCTGAAGATTTTTCAGCGTATATCAAAACCGGGCTCGGATTTGTGAATTTTGGCGATGGTGATGATGCTTCTTTTCTGGGAGCCTTAGGTGGCGAATATATGATTCAGCCAAATCTGGGGTTACGGCTGGAATATCAGATTCTGACGGACATGAGTAATGACCTTGTCCGGGCTCAGGGAAATATGGTGACGCTTGGCCTGAGTTATAAATTTGGTCAGGGGAAAAAGTACCATAAGCCGATGGGGGCGAAACCCGCACCAAAACCGCACAAAGTTATGGCGGCTCCGGTCCCTGCACCGGAACCAGTTCGCCAGGAAAAACCATCTGAGCCGAAAGTTTTCAAGAAAAGCTTAAGCGGAACAAATACATTTGCAACCAATAGTGCAGAGCTGACCGCAACGGAATCACTGCAGGAAGTGGTTGATATTTTATCCCGCTATCCACAGGCTAAAGTGATGATCACCGGTTATACCGACTCCAGAGGCCCGGAAGCTTATAACCAGCAACTATCAGAGCGGCGGGCAAAATCTGTGAGTCAGTTCCTGATCTCAAAAGGGATTGAAGCTGAACGGGTCTCAGCCAAAGGTATGGGAGAAGCGAACCCGGTTGCTTCAAACGAAACTAAAGCCGGCCGGGAGAAAAACCGCCGGGTAGAAATTGAAATCCCGGTTTTTGAATATCAGTAAATCTTCAGAGTGAGCCGATCCTGAGTTGTGTTCCCTGCATATACGTAACCGGGTAAGTCTGTCACTAACGACACCATCTTGCCAACCGGCCGGAACATTGTGTTCCGGCCGGTTGGCAACCATGTATGCAAATCTGAGTCTTGAATCCCAATTGATCTAATTTTACTTTCAGGTTTATATAAATGTAAATATACCCAAACAACCTGAAGATGCAGGTTTCAGTGAGATTTGTCAGGCTCTGAGACAAGGCACTGATTTGCAGACATAGTCATTCTACGTTGAAAATCAGTCACGCCGTATCAGAGCCTGACAAACTCACCCGCAGGGCGTGAGCTAAAAGGCACATTTCTGCGTCAAGAGAATTTGAAAGGTGGGTACATTCCTGCATTCCCTTTCCTTGAACTGCACCTTTCGGCTGCACGCTGAACCCTGCATCTTCAGGTTGCTTGGGTATAAGGGCTGCTTTATTATGACTGTATGTTATATTTTGCCCGGATTTTAATGACATTTGTTCATGGAAGGAATTACAGTGGCTGATTTGGATGTTGTCAATCTGGTCAATATTTTAGACAGCATTTGCTGTAGTCTGATTGGATGCTTTTTTCTGTTTCAGCTGAAAAGAGACATTTATGTTCACCAGCGTAAAGCGGCTATTTGTTTTTTCTGGCTTTATCTTTGCTGGGGTGTTGCTTTTGTTATTATGGCGGTGCGTAACTGGGTCAATATTGAATTCTCCGTCTTATTGAGTAATGCCCTTTATATGGCGTCATTTTATCTGCTGTTGTTTGGTATATTTCACTGGTACCGGATGAAGTTTTATCCGTGGCATTATGCCGTCTGTACCTGCCATGTCTGTTTATATACGGCCATTCAGTTTGGTTTACTGGAATGGGTTTCCGGCTCATTTATTTATCGTGTCTATTTTGCTGCTGCAAATAATATGACGTTACTGTCTGTGATGCTTTGCATTTTATTTAAACACCGTGAATATAACGGCTTTGGCGAAAAACTGGTTGCGCTCTGTTTAGGCTCACTATTACTGGCGGCGCTTTTGCCCTCGGTTGCAGTCTCATTTATGAACGATATGTATTTCTTTCAGGCTGCAGTCCGGTTGGCGCAAAGTATCGCCTGTAATTTTATGCTGGGTGCTTTGCTGTCCTTATTTTTATTCAATCAGATTGACCGGCATTATCAGAGCTCAGTGCGTGATGAACTGACGGGATTATATAACCGGCGCTATTTTTGGGAGCAGGTTCAGCAATATATGTCGCAAGTCAGGCAGCCATTCATTCTGGCGATTATTGACGTTGATTACTTTAAACAGGTTAATGACAAACTGGGTCATGATGCGGGGGATAGTGTAGTTCAGCGTGTTGCCCGTGTCATTCAGCAAAATCTGTCAGAAACCGATATTCTGGCGCGTTATGGTGGTGATGAATTTATCGTGTTTTTCCCTCTGCAGCGCATGCAGGGCGCGGAGCAGACTTTAAATTCAGTCCGTTTAGCCATTCATGAGATATGTTTGAATCATGCTGATGAAAACATGCATTGCATCACGGCCAGCCTGGGATATGCGGCTTGTCATCCGTCTGACGGTGATACGGTTGAGCAGATGGTTAAGCGGGCGGATGTCGCTTTATATCAGGCCAAACATGGTGGCAGAAACCGGGTGGTCGGTCTGGAAGAAATACTTCAGGGCGTATAACAGCCCGGCTGAAAGACCTGGCCTGGCTGTTATTTTTAAATCTTACGCTGTGATGTGTTAGTTACGCTGTAACTCGGTGAGAGATTCATCCAGCGCTGTCACCAGCCAGTCAATATCTTTGGTCTGAAATGCCAGTGGCGGGCGAAGTTTCAGTACATTTCCGTACGGCCCCGCAACGGATGTCAGGACCCGTTTTTCGCGCAGTCGTTCTGTCACATCCAGCGCCAGCTGTTTATCGGCTGTTTTATTGTCGCGATCACTGACCAGTTCAAAACCGATAAATAGTCCGGAGCCACGGACGTCACCGACACATTCGTGTTTATCCATCAGTGTTTTCAGTTCATCCAGTAACTGACGACCGACAGTTAAGCTATGTTCCTGAAGATTTTCTTCATGAATCACTTTCAGAACCGCCTGCGCCGCAGCCATGGAAACCGGATTACCGCCGAACGTATTGAAATAAGGGATATGATCACTGAAAGAAGCCAGGACATCACTTTTCGCAAACAGGCCGGATACCGGAATACCGTTCCCCATTGGTTTGCCCACAGTGATGACATCCGGTTCAATATTATGGCGGGCAAACCCCCAGAATGCTTCACCGGTTCGGGCGAATCCGGGCTGCACTTCATCTGCGATAAAAATTCCGCCATGCTGATGTACCACATCAATGGCAGGCTTGAGAAAACCTGCCTTTCCGGGCAGAACGCCATCTGAAGAAAAAATTGAATCGGCCATAAAGCCGGCAAATTTAATTCCTTTGGCTTCCATTTCATCAATTTTCAGCTTCATTTGCCCGGCAAACCACAAGCTCAGATCTTCACCGGCAAGACGGTATTGATCCGGGGCAGGGATCAGGAATGTCGTATCTGCCAGCGATTGTCCGCTGCCTAACGCAGGTGAAGCGCCGGAAGTCAGGGAACTGGTGCCGTGGTAGGACTCTTGTGTCACGATAATACCGGTGCCGCCGGACCAGGAATGCGCAATCCGCATGGCCAGATCATTGGCTTCTGAGCCGGTACACATATACATGGCACGATCGATGGCGTCCGGTGTGGTTGCCAGAATCTCTTCAGAGTAATTCAGAATTTTTTCATGCAAATAGCGGGTGTGGGTATTGAGTTGCTGCATTTGTTCGTGAACGGCTGCAATCACTGCCGGATGACAGTGACCAATGCTGGCAACGTTATTGTAAACGTCCAGATACTGATCACCGTTCGCATCCCATAAATACTGGCCTTGTCCTTTGACCAGATGGACCGGCTTACGGTAAAACAGGCGATATGATTCGCCCAGAACCTCAGAACGTTTATCCGTCAGCTGACGGGTTTGCTCATCCAGTTGCGCCGCATGTTCAGCTCTGAAGCTGTTTGTATCCATAATCGTTGAACGGGTCGCCATGATCTCTCCCTGATTGAATTTTTTGGTTGCCTGAGCGGTTACTTGAGTATGTCTGTATTAAGACACGAATTTCAACAAAACGCAATAAAATACACAAAAGCACATAAATACAACATTACAATTGTTTTATTTTTATTGTTGACCTGAAGAAATATCACATATACGATATTTCATATATATGGAATAGTGAATATGAGGCGAATCATGACACCACTGGTCTTTTTCAAATGTCTCGCTGAAGACACGCGGTTGAAAACACTGCTGTTAATCAGCAGGAATCAAGAACTTTGCGTTTGTGACTTGCAGGCAGCACTGCAATTGAGCCAGCCCAAGGTATCCCGGCATTTGGCTGAATTGCGTAAATGTGAGCTGGTGACAGATGAAAGACGGGGGAAATGGGTCTACTATCGTCTTAACCCTTCTCTTCCGGATTGGGCAGTGGAAGTTCTGGATGTGTCAGAGAAGCACAATAACGACTATCTGAGCGACTGCCTGGAACGGCTTTCCTGTGCCTGCAACAGTGCATGCGTCTCATGATCCTGAAAATGATAACCAAACAGCTTCAAAGGGAGTTGCATGATGAATCTTAATGATCTTTCGTTACCGAATCTGGATGAGGCGCAGTTCCGGGAGCCGGATACACGGCACTTTGCGTCCTCATTGTCTCAGCATAAGCCGCGAATTCTTTTACTTTATGGTTCTTTGCGCCAGCGTTCTTTCAGCCGTCTGGTGATTGAAGAATCAGCCAGGCTGCTGATCCGGATGGGGGCCGAAGTGAAAATTTTTAATCCATCGGGATTGCCGTTGCCTGATGACGACGATGACACACATCCTAAAGTACAGGAATTGCGTGAACTGGTTTTGTGGTCGGAAGGGCAGGTCTGGTGCTCTCCGGAACGCCACGGGGCAATGACCGGTATTATGAAAGCTCAGATTGACTGGATACCTTTGTCAATGGGCGCCGTTCGGCCGACGCAGGGAAAGACACTGGCAGTGATGCAGGTTTGTGGCGGTTCCCAGTCATTTAACGTGGTGAATCAGCTACGTGTTTTAGGGCGCTGGATGCGGATGATCACGATTCCGAATCAGTCTTCTGTTGCCAAAGCATTTCTTGAATTTGATGACAACGACAGGATGAAGCCTTCCGGTTACTACAACCGGATTGTAGATGTGCTGGAAGAGTTGATGAAATTTACGCTGATGACACGGGATAACAGCCAGTATCTGGTGGAACGTTATTCTGAACGGGTAGAAACCGCTGAACAACTCATAGCCCGTGTGAATCAGACAGCCTCTGGGGAGAGATAAAGAATGGGACTTTTTGAACGTTATTTAACCGTCTGGGTTGCTCTGGCGATCATCGGTGGCATTGTGACCGGGAGCATGGCACCGGATATTTTTGCCACCATTGCCGGGCTGGAGTATGCCCACGTCAATATTGTGATTGCTGTGCTGATCTGGCTGATGATTTTTCCGATGATGGTGCAGGTGGATTTCACCTCGATTAAAGATGTCGGTAAAAAGCCCAAAGGGCTGGTGTTGACGCTGGTGATCAACTGGCTGATCAAACCGTTTACAATGGCACTGCTTGGCTGGCTGTTTTTTAAGGGCATTTTTGCTGACTGGGTTGCACCGGAAACGGCGACAGAATATATCGCCGGGATGATTTTACTCGGTGTTGCACCCTGTACCGCGATGGTGTTTGTCTGGAGTCAGCTGACAAAAGGGGATGCGAATTATACCCTGGTTCAGGTTTCAATTAATGACATCATTATGATTTTTGCCTTTGCGCCAATTGCAGGATTCCTGCTGGGTGTGACGGATATTACCGTGCCGTGGGACACTTTGTTGTTGTCTGTCGTCCTGTACGTGGTGATCCCGCTGTTTTTTGGCATGCTGTTGCGTAAGAAACTTGATAAGGCCAATGACCACTCACGTTTGAATCACTTTCTTTCTGTGATGAAACCCTGGTCTGTGATTGGCTTGCTGGCAACCGTGGTATTGCTGTTTGGTTTTCAGGCAGAAACCATTCTGAGTAACCCGGAAGCCATTGTCCTGATTGCAATACCTTTGCTGATTCAGACCTACACGATTTTTATTGTGGCTTACGGGCTGGCAAAACGGATGAAACTGCCGCATAACGTGGCAGCGCCGGCTTGTATGATTGGCACCTCAAACTTTTTTGAACTGGCTGTCGCTGTTGCTATTTCACTGTTCGGACTTCACTCCGGCGCTGCATTAGCGACGGTTGTCGGTGTATTAGTCGAAGTACCAGTGATGTTATCACTCGTGTGGTTTGCGAACCGGACACGGCACTGGTTCCAGGCAAGCGTTTAACTTTAAAGGAGAACAAGGAATGGTTGTCATACACCATAATCCTGAGTGCGGCACATCGCGGAATGTGCTTCAGATTATCCGTGATGCAGGATATAACCCGGAAGTCATCGAATATCTGAATGAGGGCTGGAGCAGGCCTCAGTTGCTGGCGTTATTTGCAGCGGCCGGATTAACACCACGGACGGCATTAAGAACGTCAAAATCTCCGGCAAAGGAGCTGGGATTGCTTGATGAGAGTGTTTCTGATGAAGCGATTCTGGAAGCAATGCTGGTTCACCCTGTGCTGGTTAACCGGCCGATTGTCTGTACAGAAAAAGGGGTGAAATTGTGTCGTCCGAGTGAAGCGGTGCTGGATCTGTTGGAAAAGTGGCCACCCGGACCGTTAGTGAAAGAAGACGGAGAAGTGATTATCGATGAGAACGGTAACCGTCTGATTTAATGCAATTGCTCTTTCCCTGATTTTTTCAGATGAGCTCCTTTCTGATGACTGTTCAGAAGTCACAGAGTCAAAAGACCACTAACAGATGATGTTGGTGGTCTTTTTTGTGATTGTTATTGCATATTTTGTCTACACTTTATTGTGTATTACCAAAGGGTTAGCAGTCTCAGGCCGTTTGGGTATATTTAATTCAATTCTGTGAATCAAAATGAGTGACTAATGAAAAAGAAACTAACCATCCTCAGTTCGGTATTGCTTTGCTCCCTGTCTTGTTCAGCACTGGCGGCCAGCCTGATTAACCGCAATGCAACCGCAGAAACGAAAAACCTCTATTACAATCTTTCTAAACTCGGCCGCAAGGTGATGTTTGGCCACGAAGATTCTCTGGCCTATGGCACCCAATGGTGGGGAAAAGGCCGTAAAGCAGCGCTGAATTCTGATATTAAACTGGTCAGTGGCGCTTTTCCGGCAGTTTTTGGTGCTGATCTGGGGGGGATTGGTACCGGCCATGAGAAAAATCTTGATGGCGTTAAATTTTCTGATTATCGCTATTATATTCAGCAAAACTTCCTGTTGGGCGGTGTTAATACGATTTCATGGCACATGTACAGCCCGGTTGATTTGCATGATGCATGGATTAAAAAATCCTATGTACATGATCTGATACCCGGCGGAAAGCATCATGACAGACTGATCACTTTTCTGGATAGCTTTATTCATTTTAATCAGGGACTGAAAGTCAATCAGAGCGGTAAGAAGATTTGGATACCGGTCATTTTCCGTCCGTGGCATGAACATAACGGTGACTGGTTCTGGTGGGGAAAAGGCCACACCTCAGAGCAGGACTATATTGCATTATGGAAGTTCACCGTTGATTACCTGAACAGCAAAGGCCAGAACAATCTGATTTATGAGTTTTCCCCGGATCGTTCCCGGCTGGATATGAATCATTTCGAAGCTTCTTATCTGTACGGTTATGCCGGCGATAAATATGTCGATATCCTCGGCTATGATAATTATTGGGATCTGGGACATCCGGCGAATCAGCTGCCGGCTGAGAAACAGCAGGCGTTGTTTGTTCAGGGATTAGAAAAGCTGACCGATCTGGCGGCAAAGAAAGACAAAGTATCAGCATTGTCAGAAGGCGGGCAGGAAGGGGTGACTGAAGCGCATTTCTGGACTCAGCGTTTCTCTGCCGGTATTTTTGCCAACCGTAAAACCTCCCGGATTTCTTATGCATTGGTCTGGCGCAATAACAATGAATCCGATGGACAAAAAGGCCATTTCTTCGGCACTTATCCTCACCAGAAAAACGCGGATGATTTCAGGTATTTTTACCAAAATCCTAATATCGTCCTGATGGATACGATTCCTGATCTTTATCATCGCTGATGTCACGCCTGGATAAACCGGCAGAAGGCCCGAAATTCCTGTTCCTGAATCAACGGACTTTGGTTATCCGGGTCTGATTATCAGGAATGGGAGACTCAAATCGTTGTCAGATCGCCGCTTCGGAGGATTTCTGCTGCAAGAGGGCCGGTAGCCGGTATTATGCCGTGCTGGATGTATTTTATAGTTGGTGTCTGGCGTGAATAGGTATGAACCCGTATGCTTTGGAATCATGGGATCTCTCTTCAAATAGCACACTTTTTCTTAATGGCAGTTCCCCTTACAAGATAACTCCCCAAACCTTCCAAACTACGATATGAAAAACCTCCGGCTATGCCGGAGGATTGTTTTTTTACAGGTAGCGATTTCGCAAGTGGTCCTGGAAGTGCTGGGCATTAAGTGTTTCACCTGTCGCTTGCTTTACCAACTCGTCGGTAGTTAACAAGCTGCCTTTGCTCCATATGTTATCAGACAACCAGTTAAAAACAGGGGAGAGGTCACCACTTCGTATCGCAGTGTCAACATCAATCGTCTTCTTCATCGCCGCCATAAACTGAGCCGCGTACATTGCGCCTAATGTATAACTCGGAAAGTAGCCGAAGCTGCCATCAGTCCAGTGGATATCCTGCATACAGCCATTTTTATAGTTATCCCGGGTTGTCAGACCCAGATAGCTCTGCATTTTTTGATCCCACAGGTCCGGCACATCGGTATGTTTAATCACTCCGTTCATGAGATCCCGTTCAATTTCATAACGCAGGATCACATGGGCCGGGTAGGTGAGCTCATCGGCATCCACCCGGATAAAGCCTTTGTTAACGCGGGTATAGAGTTTCTGCAGGTTGTCTTCTGTGAAAGCCGGATTACCCTGGGATTCAAGCATCTCAGCGGCGAGTGACGAGATGGATTGAATAAACGCCGGATGACGTCCTAACTGCATTTCAAAGAACAGAGACTGTGATTCATGAATCCCCATTGAACGCGCTTCGCCTGCGGGAACACCTGCTAATTGTTCCGGTAGTCCCTGTTCATAGCGGGCATGACCCGTTTCATGAATAATTCCCATCAGTGCCTGGGTAAAGTCAGATTCATCATAACGGGTTGTAATCCTGACATCCGTCGGTACGCCACCACAGAACGGGTGAACACTCTCATCTAACCGGCCATGATCGAAATTAAACTGCAGCCGTTTCATCACTTCCATACCCAATGATTTCTGCTGAGATGCAGGGAAAGGGCCGGCAGGGATTAAAACTGAGTCCGCTTGCTGCTGTTCAATCACCTGATTAATCAGGTCTGGCAGCCATTGTTTCGTATCACCAAACAAGGTATCAAGAGAAGCGGTGCTGGTTCCGGGTTCATAAAGTTGCAGCATCGCATCATAAGGGGAACACTGGTTCGCTTCAGCCCGGATTTGAGCTTCCTCACGGGACAGCTCAACCACGGTTTTCCAGTTGTTTTCAAATCCCGGCCAGTCATTCTCCTGTCGCTGCGTCCGCCATGCATGTTCACAGGCTGAACCTGCCAGTGATTTAGCCCGGACTAAATCTTCAGGGATGACTGTGGCGAGTTGCCACTGACGTCTGCATTCTCTGAGAATCGCCTGTTCTGTGGCTGTCAGGTTTTCATTTCCGGCTTCAGTGAACCACTCTTCCAGTTGCGGTGCCGTGGAAAGCTGATGAATGTGGCGGGCCAGTTCAGCCAATGCCTCAGAACGGGCCTGATTGCCACCGGATGGCATATTCGACGCGGCATCCCAGCCGAGCATGGCTTGTGCGTGGGAGAAGTGTGAGATTTGCTGGTAATGCTGGGTTATTTTTTTTAATGACATGACAGTAAATTCTCTTTGTCAGGAATATCAGATCTGATGATTATCACAGAATCTTTTGTCTGTCATCCTAAAGTCTCTGTCAAAGCTGTCCGCACAGTTTTAGTTCGACACCGGTTTTTCGGAATTGGGATTAATTTGGCTGAAATGTAAACAAAATCAACATGAATTATGTTAAGTGAGTTGCAATTAAATGCTTTACTTCAAATTTTTTCAAAAAGAAACTAAGTGAAATAAAATAAATTGCATAAAATGCGATTCGTTTTTTTTGAGTTCGAATACAAAGGTTATTCACATGTCAGTTTTTTCAGGCTTAGGATTTTCAGTAAGAATGTCCAGAGGAGGGCTCTTCGTCGTCTTCGGTAACTACAATACGAATATTATGTCCCAGTGGATGAATGTGTCTATGACTGGCCATCTGAATTAATGGAGTAAGCTCATTATGATGTATCAGTTTGATCCGGTGATTCCGGAAATTAAAGCAAAAAACACAGAAACCCTTTATCTGCTGATTGATGGCGCGCAATTAACTGATTTAAGTCAGTTACCTTCTCATATCTCTCCTGTACCGGTGTATTGCTATCTGGTGTGTGAAGAATTAAACCGGATTTCTCCATATCTTTTTCAGGCTACACCGGATATAAAGCAGTGGTTTATTGCGCAAAACCAACCAACAGCCGGCTTCTTTTTCAGCTCTTTATGGGGTGCCGAAGAGCTGGTGCAACACTTTCACCAGTTGATTCAGGTTAATTCTCCTTATAATACGCAAACTTATCTGAAAATGGCGCATTCAGAAGTTGCCTGGGCACTTTTGAAAACAAAATGTCAGCTCTTCTGGGAGCCGATGGAAACCGCATGGTTGCCAACCCGGATGGGCTGGAAAGTGCTGACTCATCCTGAAGATACCGGGAATAAAAGTGCTGAAGCACCATTGAATCTGGATAAAGAGCAGTGGATGCTGTTTGATGAGATTGCGTGGCGAAACTTACTGGAAAAAATCCACCGTCATGTTTGCAGACATTTTCCCGATATGCTGAAACAGGAATTTTTTGATCTGTGGATCGATGCGCATGCGCGTATCGCGCATCAGAAAGGATTTACGACCGCGTGGGATCAATTACGTTATTTCAACATTATTGGTCTGTTGGGCGAACAATCCGTCACTTCTGAAATATATCCGGATATTTACCATCTGGTTCACTTTACTTCGAAGGACAGTCCTGCTCAACGAATTCAGCGGGCAGAAAAGCTGGCACTTCAGTACGCTGAGCCGGAAATAAATCATAGCTGAATATCAGATTGATGAAGATACTTTCAGGTAACATTCTTCTTTATGTAACATACTTCGGGTAATTTTATTTTCATTGACCTGAGAATCAGTCTGAAAAACCAATGCCCGGAGCTTTTGCCCATATTGTTGCCGTCAATCAGGCTTTTTGTGATCAAAACCTGAAAACGACTTTTCCAAGCCGCATCCGGCGGATTCTGACGGTTTACCAACGCTATACCGAGCTGGGTGCTGTGTCTCCTGATTTTCCTTATCTGAAGATTACGGACAGTCATCAGGCTGAATGGGCAAACCGGATGCATTACCAGCAGGTTGGCGTTTTGTTGCTCAGGATGATTGAACGGGTCCGGCAAATGAGCGGAGAACCTCAGGACAGGGCATTTGCCTGGTTAAGTGGTTTTCTGGCCCATGTGATTACCGATATCACCATTCATCCGGTCATTGAACTGAAAGTCGGGCACTATGCTCAAAATAAGATTCAGCACCGTCAGTGTGAAATGCATCAGGACGCCTTTATCTGGCAGAGGATGGGTATGGGGCATATCGGCAGTATTGAGCGTATGTCCCGTCACTTACTTCACTGTGCGGATGTCTCTTCACCGCAGCAGCTTGATCAATCGATTCAACATTTATGGTATGCATCTTTGCTTGATGTTTTCGGAGAGTCAGAAGCCGCGCCTGATATCAATGGCTGGTTTCGTGGATTTGTCCGGGTGATCGGGCTGGTTGAAGATCAGTACCGGTTGTTTCCTTTTTCCCGTCATGTGGCAGCATTTTTAGGTCTGGTCTATCCGGAAACGGATAAGATTGAATCTGATTATATTGACCGGCTGCCAACGCCGTTTGGTTATCAGCACTATGATCAGGTGTTTGATTTTGCGGTCAGCCATATTCTTGAATATCAGGCGTTACTGTCTGAAGCGGTCTTTCATGATGGCAGGGTCAACTGGTTAAAAAACTGGAATCTTGATACCGGATACAGTGAAGAGGGTGAACTGACTGTGTGGCAAAAACAAAGTGAAAATGTTGCCTGATTTGTCCGTTTCTTCTCCCTGAACAGACTGAAAGCAAAAAAAAACCACCTGCGGTGTGCAGGTGGTTCCTGATTCAGGAAGAGTGACTGACGGATGCAGTCTTTGTGCTGCCGAATCGATCTGAGTTGAAATACATTTTTGTTTCTTCGATCACCACACGTCTGAGCAGGATGAGTCCGATCAGATTCGGAATGGCCATCAGGCCGTTGACTATATCGGCAATAATCCAGATGAGATCCAGATGTAAAAATGCACCAGAAGCAATCAGGCCGATGAAGACGACTTTATAGGGCAGAATGCCTTTGGTTCCGAATAAGAAAACAACACATCGCTCACCATAATAGTTCCAGCCAAGAATCGTGGTGAACGCAAAGAAGATCAGACCAATTGAGACTAGCAACGGCCCAACCGTTTCAGAGTTCAGGCCCACGGTAAAGGCATGCGTTGTCATGGCCGCACCGGAGAAATCACTCTGCCATGCACCGGTCAGAATTAATGCCAGCCCCGTCATGGTACAAATCAGAATCGTATCAAAGAAGGTGCCGGTCATCGAAATCAGGCCCTGTCTGACGCAAGAGTCTGTTTTAGCGGCGGCGGCGGCCATCGGTGCACTTCCCAGCCCTGATTCATTTGAGAATACCCCGCGGGCAACGCCGGACTGAATCGCCAGCATAATGGTAGCTCCGGCAAAGCCACCGGTTGCTGCACTGCTGCTGAAAGCAGACTGAATCACCAGCTGAATCGCCGGGATCAAATGTTCTGACTGATTGAAAAGGATGAACAGACAGGCCGTAATATAAAACACTGCCATCACCGGGACAATTTTGCTTGCCACATTGGAAATCCAGCGGATGCCACCAATCGTTACCACGGCAACCAGCGTCGTGAGGATGGCTGCTGTGACTTCGCGTGAAATGCCAAATGAAATCTGTGACGCGTCAACAATCGCATTCACCTGAGGGAAAGTACCGATACCGAAGAAAGCGACACCGATAGCAAATACAGCGAACGCGGTCGCCAGAAATCCGGAACCCACACCATATTTCAGAAAATACATCGGCCCGCCGACCATCTGGCCTTTGTCATCTTTCCTGCGGTATTTGATCGCGAGCAGGCACTCAGCGTATTTCGTTGCCATCCCGAAAACGGCAGCAAACCACATCCAGAACAGCGCGCCGGGACCACCTAACTTGATGGCGGTTGCCACACCGACAATATTCCCGGTGCCGATGGTGGCTGAAAGTGCAGTACACAAAGCTGCGAAGCTTGACACATCCCCCTGATTACCGCTTTGTGATGAGCGGCCAAACACCATTTTCAGTGCAGTGGGTAATTGACGAAACTGAAGTAGTCCGAGGCTGAGTGTAAAATAGATACCGGTGCCAACCAGAAGAATCAGCAAGGGTGGTCCCCAGATAAAATGATCAATTTGATTTAAAAAGTGTTGCAGGTTTGTCATGTTCTCCCCTTAAAAAATATAAACCTAAGGAGAAGAGGGAAGGTCGAAAATTACAAGGGCGGATATGAGCGGGACGCATCATCCGGTCAGATATCTGATCATCGTTTTGGGGCCTTCTCTCCTCTGTCCTTTTGCCTGAGAGTTTCACCCCATGATCATCATGGGACTTGCTCCTTCGGCGACCGATTCAACGGTTCTCTCCAGAGGTTCCTCCGGCTACAGTCCTCGTATACTGCTAAGATCAACAGATCCCAGAGTGATACACCTGAAAGATTTACTTCTTCGGCGGGTTTGTGTTGCCTTGTTTGTTAAAACCAGGTTAACAACCTCTCTCCTGTAGCTTTCACCGGAACAATCGTCTTAAATTGACGATTGCGGAAAATACTAATCCAAAAAAAATGTGATGTCATCAACAAAATCGGCTGTAATGGATAAAAACAGAAGAATTCATGTTTTATCAGAGATTCTCTGACCTTAAATAAAAGAATCATGGTATAAAAACAAAAAATAAGGCGGCAATGTATGGTTAAGCTGATAGTAATTGTTGTGTTACTCGCGCTTGTATACATTTTGAGATACAAAACCAGTGAAGAGAGACAAAAAGTTGCGGTGATAACCATTGTCGGGGCTTTTGCTATTTATCTGGTTACAGTCGTTGTGATGGAATTAATGCATTAATGAAGTGGAGTATTTGTGGATAATCAACCTGATGATTTAGATGAAGATGTTGTTGTTATCGAGCAAAAAGATAAGAAATCATATCTTTATATCGGTCTGGCGGCTGTTTTAGGGATTGCGGTTGGTGGCTTAATCGGTGGCTCTGTTTCTTCTCAGCAATGGAAACCTGCTTATCAGGAGCTTGAGGCCCGTTATCAAAAGCTGGAAACAAAAATGCAGGAAGAACGGGCAGCGGCTAAACAGGAAGAAAAAGAGAAGTTCAGTCAACTAAAAGAAGAGTTTGCGAAAAAGCTGGAAGAAGAGAAAGCCGGTTATGCTGAGAAATCAGACCTGGTTCAGGCACAGATTACGGCGCTGAAGCAGGAAAAAGAAGCCCTGGAAACTCAGTTGAAAACACAGACAAAACAGATCAATCAGGTGACAGAGCGTAACGACAAGCTCAACCGGCAGACTGGTTTGCAGGCTTCCTTGTTTGAACGTTCACGGGAGTTGTTCCAGCGCGAGTTTAAGATCAAACAGTCTCTGGAAGCCCTGCAAAAAGAGCAGGAAGCGCTGGTTAAAAAAGAGAAAGCACTGAAAAAAGAGTGTAACGATTATCTTGAAGGTTCATCATGGGATGCCCGCTCTGATTCATGTAATCAGCAGGATGCTACCAATGAGCGGCTGGGCAAAGTCAGACAGCTAATCCGGGTACATAAAATGGACCTGAAGCAGATACAGTCGATTGCTGATGAGTTGGGTGTGGATTAAATGACGTTTTCCGGATAAATCTTTCTCTGAAATATTCATAATATCAATCATATCTTGAATGAAGCGAGCCCGGATGATTGGGCCCGCTTTTTTTGTGGATAGAAAACCCCCAGCTAGGCTGGGGGTTCCGTAAAGCTTACAGCTATAAGTCAGTTATAAAACCCCTTTCAATTTGTTAGAAATATCTTGTGGTCTGGCAACTACAAGAGTTAAACAAAAATTGAAAGGGGGTCCCAATGGGGGACGAAAAAAGCTTAGCGCACACTCGATGGAATTGTAAATATCACATAGTATTCGCCCCGAAATATAGAAGGCAGGTGTTCTATGGTGAAAAACGCAGAGCAGTTGGTGAAATACTGCGAAAATTATGTGAATGGAAAAATGTGAACATTGTTGAGGCAGAATGCTGTGTAGATCATGTCCACATGCTTTTGGAAATACCACCAAAGATGAGCGTTTCAGGATTTATGGGGTATCTAAAAGGAAAAAGTAGCTTGATGTTATATGAGCAATTTGGAGATTTGAAGTTCAAATATCGTAATCGTGAATTTTGGTGTCGAGGTTATTATGTGGATACGGTAGGTAAAAATACCGGCAAGATCCAAAATTACATCCAACACCAGTTAGAACAGGATAAATTGGGAGAGCAGCTGTCGATCCCATATTCAGGTAGCCCGTTTACGGGCCGTAAGTAATAGTAATATGCAAATGTCAGATCACTATGCGCCTGCTAGGGCGCTGCTGGTAGGAGAGCCTTATAGGCGCATATGAAAAACCTCCGGCTATGCCGGAGGATTCTTTTTTTAAACGGAGCTTTTTGTGCATGATTTTGGTGCAATGTGCTGTACTTTGGCTCATCAAACCTGAGAATATCGCAGCTGTTTCTCATAAAGTGCTATAAAATCCTTTCGGTATATTTATTGCTGTCATCTATATTAATAATTAACTGCAAAAAATTATCCCGGATTTAGCCTATGAAAATTAGTGTCATTGGAGCAGGTGCTGTTGGTGTCGGCGTCTGTAATTATATTTTAACGCTCGGTAGTGCCAGTGAACTGGTTCTGTTTGATCGGAATTTAACCAAAGCTGAGGCCGAAGTTTACGATTTTCAACATACAGCGGCACTCACTTTTTCAAAAAATACCTGCATTATTCCCGCTGACAGTTATCAGGCATTAGCTGATTCTTCAATTGTGGTGATTACTGCCGGCGCACAGATTAAAACAGGGCAGAACCGTCTTGATTTGGCAGAAGAAAACAGCCAGATCGGGGTAGAAATTGCCAAGCATGTGGAAAAGGTTGCGCCGGATGCAATTCTGATTGTTGTGACCAATCCCTGTGACATTGTCACACATTTCATTGTTGCCAATACAGGCTATGATCCGTCAAAGGTGATCAGCACGGGGTGTGTGATTGATACGGCCCGTCTGATGACGATTATCGCTAACCGGGTCAATCTTGATCCTAAAAACATCTTTGGTTACGTGTTGGGCGAACACGGCAGTCACTGCTTTACACCAAAAAGCCTGATTAGCATTGCCGGGCAGCCTGCTGATTATTACTGTGATATCAACCGGTTACCTAAAATTGATGCCGATGATTTACTTCAGTGTGTGAAACAGGCCGGGTTCGAGATTTTCAACCGTAAGCAAAATACAACCCATGGGATTGCTGCCAGTGTTTTCAGAATTATTCAGGCGATCACGATTAATGAGCGTTCTATCTTACCCGTCGGCACATTACTTCGTGGAGAATATGATTTATCGGATGTAGCGCTCAGTCTGCCGACGATTGTCGGTAAGAATGGCGCAGAGTCAATTTTAATTCATCCATTTACCGGTGATGAGCTGGAAACATTACAACTGATTGCTGAGTCAATGAAGCAGCAGGTACTTGATGTCAAACTCAAAAGTGGGCTATTGCATTAAGATACCTATTGATAATGAGACCTTTTCTCATTAAGATGATTGAAATTTTGTTCCGGCCCCCAGCAAATATGAATCGTCGTAAATATAGTGTGAGTCTTAAATATAGTGTGGTATGTCTGGCTGCGGTGACAGCTGTTTCTGTGTCAGCCGCCAGTCAGTTTGACAAGGCAAAGTCAGTTCAGACACAAACGAACCGGGCTTCAGCAAAAAGTCAGCAGGTGATCGATAAAAGTGCCTCGGCTTCAATCTCATTAAAAACTGAGATTGAACAGCTGAATGAAGAGATCCGGAACCTGACCGTTTACCGTGATCACCTGGATGCACTGGTTCAAAACCAGAATGAAGAAGCCCGCAACCTCAACAGCCAAATCTCCGGAATCAAGCAAACCCGTCAGGGAATTGTGCCCCTGATGTATCAGATGATTGATGGGCTGAGTGAGACGATTGCCGGGGATAAACCGCTGCGGATAAGTCAGCGCCATCAACGGGTTTCTGAACTGAAAAAACTGATGACCAGAGCCGACATCAGTGAAGCAGAGAAGTACCGGAGAATTCTGGATGCTTATCAGATAGAGCTCGATTACGGCAATAAAATTGCGACTTATCAGGATGAAATATCTTTATCCGGTCAAGCGTCAGTGGCAGCTGACATTTTGTATCTCGGGCGTCTGGCACTCCTTGCGCGAAGCCCTGATCATCAACGATTCTGGTCATGGGATATTCAGTCTGGCCAGTGGATTGAAGGCGATCTGTCTTATTTAACAGATATCAATCAGGCATATAGTCTGGCAAATCATCAGACAGCCCCGGGTTTGTTAACTGTTCCTGTTTCATTAGTGACTCCGGAGGCGTTGTAATATGTTGAGTTATCGTCATTTATATCGCTCCATTGCTTTGTTTATCCTGAGCCAGGTTTCTTTGGCAGGCCTGGTTTCCTATAGCTACGCAACCGATCAGCTGGTGAATAAAGCGGTTCAGCAACAGAAGCAGGAAAGCCGGCATAACGATCAGCGGGAAGCGGGCTTTAAACAGACAGAGAAATCACTGAAGGCGACAAGAAATACGCTGGCAAATGAAAAGATAAAATTACAGCAACAGATCGATTCTTTGTCCGCACAATTTAGTGACAATGAGTCACAACTTTCACATCTCGAAGAGAAATTAAGGCTGGAGACCGGTTCACTTGGTGAGGTTTTTGGCGTTGTCAGACAAAATGCGAAAAACCTTCAGTCTTATATAAACCGGTCAATTACTCAGGCAGACCGGCACCAGTACTCTCCGGCAGTGGAAGCGATTGTCGCGGCGAAAACCCTGCCTTCATTACCGCAGTTACATGGTTTGTGGCAAAGTTTCGCTGAGCAAATCAGAGCTTCGGAAGAAATATCCCGGATCAGGGTTCCTTTCATTGATCATTCCGGTGAAAAGCATCAGGTTGAAGCTGTCAGGCTCGGTGCGTTTGGCTTGGTGACATCGCAGGGATATGTTGCATGGGAACCACATAAACAGGTCGTAATGTCATACCTGAAACAACCTGAAGATGGCCCGGTACTCGGGCAGATTTCCGGCTTACTTTCCGGGCAGACACAAGTTGTGCGGATTGACCCGTCGAAAGGTGCTTTACTGGCTCAGCTGGCGAATGTGCCGGATCTGATGGACCGGGTGAAATCCGGTGGCGTTGTTGGCTATATTATCTTGACAATTCTGGCGATCGGGTTGCTGATTGCGCTCGTCCGCGGCACGATTTTGCTGGTTATCCGCCAGAAAATAAAAGCTCAGCTCCGGCATCCTGAAACCCCGGGTAATAACCCGCTGGGACGTATTTTAGGTGTATATGATCAGGAAAAACACCGCAATGTCGAAGCGTTGGAATTGCGTTTACTTGAGGCGGTCATGGATGAACAGGTCCACCTGGAAAAAGGACTGTCCATGTTAAAACTTTTGGCGGCACTGGCACCGATGCTGGGATTACTTGGTACTGTGACCGGGATGATCGAAACATTTCAGGTGATTACCCAGTTTGGCAATGGTGACCCGAAAGTAATGGCCGGCGGGATTTCCATGGCGCTGGTCACGACCGTTCTCGGGCTGATTTCAGCAATGCCAATGCTGTTGGCACATAATATTTTGTCATCTCAGGCTGAAAGTATTCGCATGATCCTTGAGAAACAAGGCATTGCGATTGTTGCAACGCAGGCAGAAAAAGACATCGTGGCTGAAACCCGGGCACAGGTTGCCTGATATGGAAACAGTGGCAACATTTATACAACATGCCTTTTTACCGCTCAACCGTTTTATGGCTCAGGGCGGGCCGGTTTTATGGTGGCTGGGATGTTTTGTTTGTATCAGCTGGATGCTGGTGATTGAACGCTTAATCTATATTTTTATTGATTTTCCGAAACAGTATCAGCACTGGACTACGATCTGGATGGCAAGGCGTGAGCATACATCCTGGTATGCGCATGCGATTCGTGATGGCTGGCTGGGAGAGGCACATCAGGGACTTTATCATCATTTGGGTCTGATCAAAGTGATTGTGGCGATATGTCCGATGCTTGGACTACTCGGCACCGTGACGGGGATGATTTCAGTCTTTGATGTCATGGCGACTCAGGGAAGCAGTAACCCCAAACTGATGGCGTCAGGGATTTCACTGGCCACACTACCAACAATGGCCGGCATGGTTGCAGCGCTGGCCGGTATGTTTATTCATTCCCGGTTGTTGAAAAAATGCCGGAAACTAGAACTGAAACTGGAAAAATCTTTAAGGAGCCGGGTGTGAGACTAGGCAGACGTCCGGAAAAGCAGGATGAAGCGCAGATTGATCTGACTTCTATGCTGGACATAGTATTTATCATGTTAATTTTCTTTATCGTGACCAGTTCATTTGTCCGTGAATCGGGTGTGGAAGTTGACCGTCCTCAGGCTTCTCATGCCGTCGCGCAAAAACAGGCCGGGATTTTTATTGCTATTACAGCCGCGAATGATATTTATATTGATAAGAAAATTGTTGATATTGACAGTGTCAGGGCGGCACTGGAAAAAATGTTGCTGGATAAACCGGATGCCTCTTTAGTTATTCAGGCTGATCGCCATGCCTACAATGGGACTGTGATTCAGGTGATGGATGCAGCCAAAGGGGCCGGGATAAAACGGATTGCTTTAGCTGCGGAGAAATCCTGATGGTACGCTGGATAGCTGCAATCCCGCTGGCTCTGTTTGTCTCATTAACTCTGTTCAGTTTTATGGCGTGGATGGTCGACAATGGCGTTCACCGGGCAGCTGAACAGCAGCCCGCCTTACGCTTTAATATGTTTATGACTGAAAAACAGGAAACATTGCAGAGAAGACAGCGGGCCGTGCCTGAACAACCTGAACTACCGAAGGTGCCAAAGATGGCTCCCTCGGCGACATTGCAGACACCTCAGCCGGTCACTCAGGTGTCTGCCGCATTGGATCTGCCGGCTTCCGGTGTTGATACCAGCATCCACGGTATCCGGATTAGCGGACTGACATTATCCTCTGGCATCGGGAATACCGGTTCTCAGCAGGCAATCGCTCTGTATCAGGTGAAGCCGCAATATCCGGCCCGGGCTCTGAGACGAAATATTGAAGGGACAGTCACATTGCAGTTTGATATTGATGAGTCAGGAAAAGCCAAAAATATCCGGGTGATCAATAGTCAGCCGGGGCGAATTTTTGATCGCTCAGCCCGCAGAGCAATCAGCCGGTGGAAATTTAAGCCAAGAGTGGTCAATGGTAAAACCGTGAGGCAGCAGGGAATGACGCAAACCATCAAGTTTGAGATAGAAAAATGAAGTTAAAACTGATTATCTGCATTTTACTGAGTTGCTGGTTGATGCCCGGGCTGGCTGCGGAAGTCAGCCAGTTTGCTGCCGGAAAAATCATGCTTGCGCAAAAGCAGGCTGAACATGATCAGCTGAAAAAAGCGATACAAACATTGCGGTCGCTGAAAGTATCTAAATCTTATGATAAAGCGTATGTTGCCCGCTTACTTGGGGTCTATTACTGGCAGAATCATCAACCGGATCCTGCAATACGGCATTTGAGTGACGCCGTCACTTATGACTTATTCAAACCACATGAAATGTGGTCATTGAAACGAATGCTTGCCGATCTGTTAACCACTCAAAAACGTTACAAACAAGCTTTGCAGTATTATCAGGAGCTTGTGAAGTCCGTCCCGCCGGAAACGAAATCGTCAGAACTAAAGCTGTCTGAATTATGGCTGACCATTGCCCAGCTTCATTATCAGTCAGAAAACTGGCGCAATGTTTTGCAAGCGTTGAAACATTACCATACTTTTGGTCTGCCTGATGCTGTATCTCCTTTATCTGTTCAGCTTGGCGCTCAGGTACAGCTCAAGCAATATACTTCAGCGATAAAAACGGTAAAACGTTTACTGGCGCTGGAACCAGAGAAAAAAAACTGGTGGTTACAGCTGACCGGTCTGGAATTGAAACTCAAGCATTTTAAATCTGCATTATCAACACTTGAACTGGCTCAGTTACAGGGGATTCACTTATCAGCAGCAAATCAGAGATTATTAGCTCAGCTTTATGGCCAGTGCGGTATTCCGGAGCGGGCAGCAAGAATTCTGGAGCGTTTATATCAAGACTCTCATGCACCAAAGTATCAGGTCCGGATTGCTTACTACTGGCAACAGGCGAAAGAGTGGGATAAAGCCATGCTGAAGTGGCAGCAGGCTGCGAAATCACAGACTAAATATTACTGGCAGCTTGCTCAGCTTCAGATGCAGCAGGGGTTGTATCAGCAAGCGCTTCAATCACTTGATGCTTATTCGCAGGAGAAAAGAGCGCAGGAGAAAAGAACAGCCCGGGTTGCTTTATTAAGGGCTCAGGTTTTATATAAGTTAGATCGTCTTGAGCCGGCACTGATACAGGCGAAAAAAGCTGATCGGATTCAGCCTTCCGGTGAAGCAAAAAGCTGGATTAAATACTTAAGTCAGCTTCATGATTATCATCAGCAAAATCAGAGTATCTGATCTTCTGAGAGTTGGTTCACATTTATTTGTCGTTTTCATGTTGGGTTTTGATGGGTGAGTGATGAATTATTCGTATACACCCGCTTTGCCATTCAACATGAGACAATTTTATCTTCATTCTGTTTGTAAAGACGATTTCTGCGGGTGGAAAGATTCCCGGAAATATCACACGCAAAACAAACAGAAAGGCTTTAATCATGAAGATGAAAATATTATATCTGGCTGTACTGACACTGAGCCATCCGGCCTATGCCATACTGCTTCAGGCGCCAGAGCCGGTCATGCTGGCAGAATCCTATCAGGAGAACACATCGTTCCCTTTCGCGGCTTACCGGATGAGCGAAAAACTCGATGGTATCAGGGGCATCTGGGATGGCAGTGTGCTGAAATCAAGGACCGGACAAATCATTCATGCTCCGGACTGGTTTTATCCCTTATTACCGCCTTTTCCGGTCGAAGGAGAACTATGGGCTGGCCGGGGGAATTTTCATCTGGTTCAGCAAACTGTTTTAGATCAAACTCCCAATCCGGAGGCATGGAAGAAAATATCATTTGTCCTGTTTGATATTCCTTTTGGTAAAGGCGGGTATCAAAGTCGTTATGAAACCATCCAAAAGTGGTTATCAGGCCGGGAGCCGGACGCTCACCTGAGATTGATTGAGCAATATCCGGTGTTGTCCCGAAAGCACTTACAGGCTTTTATGGCGCAAGTTGTCAGACAATCCGGCGAAGGTGTCATGTTAAAGAACTGGCAGTCTGCCTATCAATCTGGAAGGAGCCACGATCTGCTCAAGTATAAACCTTATATTGATGATGAAGCGCAGGTGTTAGGATATAAAAAAGGGCAGGGTAAATACCTGCATCAGGTGGGAGCTTTATATGTCCGGAATCATCAGGGGATCCGGTTCTATATCGGCAGTGGATTGAGTGATGAGCAAAGGGCAGCGCCGCCGCCGGTTGGTTCATGGATTACTTACCGGTATGACCGGCTGACAGATAAAGGTAAGCCCAGATTTCCCCGTTTATTGCGCGAGCGGGTGAATTAAATCATGGGCTCACTGAAGCGACATGTTGCAACGTTCTGAAAATGATTGCCAGTAGTGGATATGTTTTAAGATTGAGTCCCGAAACGCTTTATGTGCTGTTTGGATGGGATAAATATAAGACTGTTCAGACATGACCGGCTGAAAAAAAACCAACAGATGCTGAAGTGACAGATAAGCCGCATCTGTGTCTGCCAGGTAAGGTTGTATTTCTCCAATATAATATTTATGAAATACATTTTTTAAATAGCGGGCTTTGCTATTATCCCGGTTTTTTCCGCAGCGTATCCGGTTTGAGTGTTGTGTTAAAAAAGTAGTGATCTGATTGAGTTGTAAGGTGACGTTATTCATCGTGAACAGGAGGCGTCCTAAAATTCTTTGTTTTTCCAGCGGTTCCTGAATCCGGGTCAATAACATCTGACCAGGTTGTGGAGCAACTTCATTTTTATCCGGTCCGGCAGAATTATCCGCCCTGACACTGACACTGACACTGATATAGTCATAAACGCGCTTAAGCACGGTCAGTGCGGGTTTGACGCCAGGCACTGATACCTCTGGCTGATACCAGCCAGCTTCACCCAGCTGGCCACGCATTGCATTGCTTGTATACAGTAAGCTGAGCCAGTAATAAGGAAGTCTGGCTTGTTTTTGCTGCCGGATCTGTTTCAGCTTTTGTTTGAGCGGCTCCGGTAAAGATGACTCTTTCAGGCAAATACTGATTTGGTGAAGCAGTTTGAGTTCATATTCGAGGCGGTGAAACTGATCCTGGACCTTGCCCAGAATGGAGTTTCTTTCAGAAATCAGCCGGAACAACCCGCAGTCACGAAGTTGATAGCTTTCAAGTAAACCAATATTAATGGGTGGAAATTGAGTCAGAAACTGTCGTCTTTCAGGTAAAATAACCGGCTGAATATCCGGTGGTGGTGGCTCAGGCAAATCGAAGACATGACTGATACGTTGGGTATAAGTCCTGAACATCTGTTCTGATTCTGGCGGGGAATTCCAGCATCCTGTCAGAATTCCCGGGATAAGTAACCAAAGTAAAAGTAAAAACCTGCCAGATCTCATTTTCCCTCCGGTTATATACCCATCAGGAGCAGGCTTCAGTCAGATTGGGAGACACGGCCTGTTTGTGCCCGAAAATCCATCTTAACCGCAATCCAAGCATTAGTGCAGCTGCGGATAAACCAATGATAAACCCAATCCAGAACCCTTCAACACCAAGAGGTGCAATCACCCAGTTCGTCTTGGCTAAGATGTAGCCGGAAGGCAGGCCCAGCATCCAGTAAGCCACAAAAGTACAATAGAACATGACTTTCATATCTTTATAACCTCTGAGCGCGCCGGCGGAAACCACTTGTATCGTATCCGCAAACTGATAGATTGCAGAAAGAAGCAACAACTGGACAGAAATGGCGATTACTTCCTGATTTTCTGTATACATGTGAGTAATTTGTTCACGGAGCAGTACTGTCAGAACTGCGGTGACTACAGCACAAGCAAGTCCAATGTATAAACCTACTTTAGAGGCAATTACTGACTGCTCATGATTGTCTTCCCCCAAAGAGTGTCCGACCCGGATGGAAACCGCTGCACCGATACTCATTGGCAGCATAAACAGCATTGATGAGAAGTTCATGGTGATCTGGTGTGCGGCAACGATAATGGTTCCCAAAGGTGCAACCAAAAGTGCAACAACGGCAAAAAGGGTCACTTCAAAAAACATCGCCGCGGAAACAGGGAAACCCAGCTTGAAAATATTGAGCATTTCAGCTTTATCTGGTCTGTAAAACGTATGAAATACCGCATAGTTATCCAGGCGGCGTGATGTTTTAATATAAGTAAACATCAGTATCAGCATGAACCAGTAAACAACCGCCGTTGCCACACCACATCCGACGCCTCCCAGTGCAGGAGCACCAAATTTACCATACACAAAAATCCAGTTGAGCGGGATGTTCAGCAACAAACCGAGAAAACCAATGTACATAGCTGGTTTAGTCATGGAGATGCCGTCCGTCAGGCTTTTTAAAGCCTGAAACAGCAGAAAGGCAGGCGCACCAATTAACATCATGTACATGTAATGCGTCGTTTTTTCTGCCAGAGCTGCGTCGACATCCATCAGGGAAAGAATAAACTTCGTCTGAGACAAAATCGCAGCAACAGGAATCAGCAGTGCAAAAGCAATGTAAATCCCCTGTTGAACCTCATTTGCTATTTTGTCCTGTTTGCCTGCGCCATTGAACTGTGCAATGACAGGAACCAGCACCATCAGAATACCAATGCCAAATAAAATAGTCGGAAACCAGATGCTTGATGCAACAGCAACGGCAGCCATATCGGTTGCACTATAGCCACCGGCCATGACTGTATCCACAAATCCCATGCTGGTTTGAGCAACAGAAGCGATTAAGACCGGAAGAGCAAGCTTAATCAGCTTTTGTGATTCAGTTTTATACTTATACACGAATTTACCTAACGAAAAACAGCTTACGTAAAACTTCATCCCGTCCACTGTAGGACCGATAAGATGAAAACTATGATTGCGGTGAAAGGAGATAAAAAGAAGCCTCATCTTAGCATTTATTCGATGAACGGCAATGGTTTTATACCCTGATAATCTGAAGAAGAAGGTTTCAGATTATCTTTATACGGATGAGTCTCATCACAAGTTATTCAGGCCTGAACTGACAGGCCACAAACAACTTTACTCTGCTTCGGATGAAATGCGATCTACCAGTTTTTGCGCATCCGTCAGATAGTGTCCGCCAAAACAATTACAATGATTCAGAATATGGTACAGATTATACAGATGTTTGCGTTCTTCATAAGCAAAGTCTAAAGGTAAAATACTTTCATATCCCTGATAGAATTCAGGCTCAAAGCCTCCAAATAATTCTGTCATCGCAATATCGCATTCCCGGTCTCCCCAGTAACATGCAGGGTCGTAGCAATAGGGTGAGTTTCCGTTATCCGCGGCATTGCCATGCCAGAGATCACCATGAAGCAGGGAGGGTTTCGGGTGATGATGAGAAAGGGCCGAAGAGACCTGCGCGACAAATTTATCAATATCGACAAATACGATGCCTTTCTCATGTAATAATTGCAGTTGCCAGCCAATACGCTGTTCTGCAAAAAAAGTATGCCAGTGTTTATGCCATGGATTAGGCTGGATCTGCATACCGATAAAATTATCCTGATCAAATCCGAACTCTTTTTGTTCACCCCAGGAGTGTAATTTAGCCAACTGCTCACCAAACTGAAAGCTGTGGCGACTGTCTTCCAAAGGCTTGATATGCAGGTATTCAAGGATTAGAAACGAGTGGGACTTCGTTTTTCCAACCAGAACGGGCTTGGGGATATTTAAATGATTACAATGGGATAATGCGATTAAGTTGTCTGTTTCGCAGACAAAACGGGGGAGTGCCTCATGAACGTCCTCGCTGATTTTAACAAAGAATTTTTCAGCCTGGCTACCAATCATATAGTAACTGCTACTACCTTCCTGTCTGATTTTCTGTTTATCAATCAGGTTAAACTCCCGCTTTAATGTCTCAGATAATTGCTGAAGAATCCCTTGCCACATGATGAACACCCGCTTGATGAAGACCTTACTAGTTTAGAATAACTTTTGAACATTTTCCTATCCATTAGAATCAGTTAAAGAAAATTCTGTTGGCGAACAGGGAGGAAATGAGACTATTATGTATATGACAAGTATTTCTGTGCTTGAAATTTTTATTAAAGTACGGATAGACTTGTGTAATTATTCAAAAAATACAAATTAAGTTTTGGTATAGCTGTAAAATTAATATTCTGTGGTTAGAATTACTATAGTGACTGGAACTTTGATTGCGGAGAACGAAAGTGGTTGTAGAAACCGAAGGTTACCTGGCGTTAATTGAGCATCTGGCTTTGAACCTGGATGTATTCACACATGCTGGTGATACCGGACAAGAAAGTATTGAAGATGTTGTGACAGACTTAGTTGCCAGTAATATCATGGATATTTTCGAGCAAAACCCGGAGTTACATTCCAGTGTCCGCTTTCAGCTGCTAAAAGAAGCCGATATGGTCGCTGAAGATTTAGAAGAAGTGCTGGCGGGTTGCTGGACAAGTAAAGCGACAAACGAACAGATTGTATTTCTCGATGAGTTTGTCTCATTGATGAAAAACCTGTTTGATACTGCTGTAGCCAAATATGATTAACTACGGGTTTGTTTTCTTTTGATTTACTAATAAATTTGTAACCGACATCACTTTGTAATGTTAATGCAACGCAATTGAAATATTTTATTTTTAGCATCATCACAATAGTCACCTCAGATGATTACTATTCAGATGTTAAAATTTTTTAGTTTTTTTTCTTCTTCTTCGCTGATAAGGATTATCAGTTCTTGTTTCATTATTTTCATTTTGTTCATTGCTGTGTTGTCCTGGCAGGGATTGAGAGGACTCCATACGGTTGCTGAACAATTTGAACACCTTTCTGAACGATCACTGCCACTGGCAATCACCAATGCAGAGTTAGTTCAGTCTATTCTTGAAAGTACCAAGTTATTGAGCACCGGTGTCAGGGTTGAAGATCTCCCTGAACTTAAGAACCTGATGTCTGATGTTGGAATAAAGACAAATCAGACTCACGTTGAACTGGAAAACCTCAGAAAATTTGCAGATCCACAAAATGGTATCCCGGCTTTGACCGGTGAGCATATCTCCAGACTTTCTGATGAACTGGATAAGCTGAAACACTTAAGCCAGTCAATTATGTCTCTTCAGCATCAGCGTTTAGCTGAAAGAGCCGCTTTAGACGAAGTGGCTGACAGTTTCCGTTATGGTGTGAGTTCTCTTGGGCCGGAAATGAGCCGGATAGCAAACATGTTTGCATTTGAAAATCCGGAAGCAATGGATGCAGCCAACCGCTTTATTTCAAATGCTTCAAGAATGGAAAGCCTGTTTCTCATGCTGATGATGGAGAAAAAAGAGAAAAAGGCATACAAGTTATATAAAGAACTACGGACAAGACAGGCTGGTATTTCCCTGGCCTTTGATGATTTCACCGAGTGGTATCCTGATGTGCTTGAATTTGCCAGCCTGACTGCGCCTTATGAAATGGTGCAAAAAGGCTTTGGTAAACAGGGAATTCTGAAAAAACTTCTGGCAGAACTTGAATTAGTGAATAAGCAAAAGTCTGAGTTGAATCAGGCACTTTCACTGGCGACCCTTGTTATCGAACAGTTGGATAGCATCTCAGAATCAGCCGGAAAACAGATTGAGCAAAAGAAAGATCTGGTATCCCGTACGATTGATCTGACGACACATTCTCAGTTGGTGTTTGCTGTGGTGATCATGGCCATCATGATGATTGTCTGGCTGACTTTGCGCCGCTGGATCTGTGCTGCACTTGAACATATTATCGAAAGGCTTCATGCCCTCGCCGCGAAAGATTTTTCCGGTAGTCTGGTGGAATCCGGGCCCTCAGAATTACGTGTTGTTGCAAAGTCGCTCAACGAAGTCGTTGATTCTATTCGGGCGTCTTTAAATCAGGTGACTGAGACTTCCTCTGCTCTGTATCAGTCATCAGAAAGCAGCCATCAGGCATCCGAGAGCAGCCACAAGCGGTTAGAGCATCAAAATCAGGCTCTGACTTCGATGAGCAGTACCATGACTGAGATTGAAGCTTCGATCAGGGAAATTGCGGCGATTACTCAGGAAACGCATAAAGAAAGTCAGACTTCCGTCACTCATGCACTGGCTGGTGTTGATGTTCTGAATCAGAGCCAGGAGACACTGAAGCTGCTTAATTCGACTCTGGATACTAACGACAGTGCGATGAATGAACTGGTTGAACGGGTAGAGCAGATTCACAGTATGGTTGATTTAATCAGCGGTATTGCCGAGAGTACAAATCTTCTGGCTTTAAATGCAGCAATTGAAGCTGCGCGGGCAGGAGAAGCAGGTCGGGGATTTGCGGTTGTGGCTGACGAAGTACGAAACCTGGCAAGCGGTACATCGCAGCAGACAGAAAATATTCGCGGACAGATGAATGAGCTGGTTGACTCTGTCACACGTTCACGCACGGCAGTACAAAACTCCAGAACCCAAATGACTTCCGTCTTAAAATCGGGTGAGGAAGTTAAACATACATTCACTGATATCGAGAAGATCGTCAAAGGCATCAGTGACAGAGTTGAACAAATTTCTGTCGCCGCAGAGCAACAGGAAGAAGCCACAACAGATGTAAATCGCTCAATTAACCTGATTTCCGAACAAAGTTCTGAAACTGCACAGAGTTTACATGAAGTGGTTGATAGTGCAGGACAAGTTTCAGATATTGCAAACCGGCAGCAGGAGATGCTGACACTTTATAAGCTATGATATGAAAATAAATTCTGACTATGGTCACGAATAATGAGTGAACTCATATGGATAGGTCTCCGGGGCTTGTATGATAACCCCACTTATTTTTCATCGTGGAATTAGTTTCAGGAGGCTTTTCCAATGTACTATGGGTTTGATATCGGTGGGACTAAAATAGAGTTCGGTGCCTTTACCCCTTCACTTGACCGGGTTGCGACAGAGCGTGTTCCCACTCCTGGAAACGATTATGATTTATTAGTTGATGCGATTGTTGAACTGGTCAATAAATATGATCAGAAATTTGACTGTCAGGGCATGGTAGGCTTAGGTCTGCCTGGTATGGAAAATGCCGATGATAATTCAGTACTGACAGTCAATATCCCCTGTGCTAATGGACGCTTTCTGCGTCAGGATGTCGAGGCGAAGTTAAATCGTCCGGTGAAATTAGACAATGATGCAAACTGTTTTGCTTTATCTGAGGCCTGGGATGAAAGCCTTCAGGATCAACCATCAGTGATGGGACTGATTCTCGGCACCGGATTCGGTGGCGGACTGATTTATAACGGCAAAGTCTTTTCCGGAAGAAATCATGTGGCCGGAGAAGTCGGTCATATGCGGGTACCCATTGATGCATGGCTGTTACTTGGTGATAATCCGCCACTGTTTCAATGTGGGTGCGGAAAACAGGGCTGTCTTGATAACTATCTGTCAGGGCGGGGGTTTGAACTGCTTTATGAACACCGTTATGGCAATCGTAAAAAAGCGGTTGATATTATACAGTCATATCAGGCTGGCGATTCAGATGCATCTGAATTTGTCGATTTATTTATGGAATTCCTTGCCGTCTGTTTCGGCAATTTATTCACGGCGCATGATCCTCATGTTGTTGTATTAGGCGGCGGACTTTCCAATTTCGATCTGATATATGATGAAGTCCCCAAACGTATTTCCAGATACCTGCTTCCGGTGGCGAAATGTCCGGAGATTATCAAAGCCAAATACGGAGATGCCGGCGGTGTGCGGGGGGCTGCGTTCCTGAACCTGCCGGCAAAAAACTGACCATGACCCTTCTGATGAATTAACAAGTGACATCTGCATTTTTCTTTTGTTAACCGGAAAATGCAGATTTCCTGATGCCCTTTCCCGGACAATATCACACAGTTATGACGCATTACCTGAAATGGTATCTGGTGTAAAGCTGTTGATGTAGTTTTCAACAAACTCAGCGATTTCATTAAGATTATTCAGGTTAAGTACCGGTATGTTTGCATCGATATGAGGCGAATCACAGGCGACTGCAATAATTTCCGGATCCTGAGGATACAACCAGGGTTTCTTTGTCTGTTCCCGGTGCAGCTCAATTTTTGGCAAGTGCTGTTCTTTGCATCCTTCAACCAGAATGGCATCCAGTGCATCGCTGTCAAACTGATGTAACCGCCGGTAAAAATCAGTATCCCCCTCTGATATTTCAGTGGTCAGAATGCATCTTTCCGGTGTCGATAATAATGTTTGTATCGCGCCGGCAGCCCTTAATCTGAAACTGTCTTTTCCTGGTTTATCCAGTTCAACGACATGGTGAGAATGTTTATATATACCAATCCGGTAGCCTTGATGAGTTAACCGGGGAATTAACTGCTCCAGCAGCGTTGTTTTTCCTGTACCGGAAAATGCGGCAAAGCCAAGAACCGGAATATCAGGAAGGCGGGAATGTATCGACATGATTAACCTTCTTTGCTCTGAGTCAGTTGTTCAGGGGTATTCATATTGGTAAACATGGTACGTATGTCTGAACAGTCAACGTTGGATGCGCCACATTTTTTGTAGAATAAAGCAACTTTACGTTCACCTTGTCTCAGATATTGCTCCAGTTCCGGTAACACTGAGCGGTGGACTAATGCGTAGACAGGCTGAATTTTCTCACCGTCATGTGCCACAAATACTTTGCCGGAAGCGTCTGCTGCCTGATTAAACCGTTCTATGATTGTATGGTTCACGAATGGGCCATCACAGGGCAGAATGCCCGTCCACTCTGTTGTCGAACTTAACAGTGCGGCATGTAATCCGGCTAAAGGACCGGCATACCCGGTAATTTGATCCTGAATGACAGGTGCAAACTGTGCATATTCATCTGTATTTCTGTTGGCGCAGATTAAAATACGTGATGCTGTGGGAGAAATCGCATCAAGGACGTGGCGGATTAAAGCTTTTCCCTGGTACCGGATTAATCCTTTATCCTGTCCCCCCATACGGGACGCCCGGCCACCGGCAAGAATAACCCAGGTTACCTGATTGTTTGTGATCATGAGAAACTCACTTGAATATACTGAAGGGATACACCTAAAGCGCTGAAAATATGCGCCTTCGGGTATACCGGCTTAGTTGAGATTCATCAAGTTTATATGAAAATCAGGTGAAACAGAAAGGGGAGAGTTTATCATCCGGAGAAATCTTCTTATCACTTGGGTACGGGCATAATTACGGGTAAGATAATCAGCTACCACTTCATCATAATGGCTTATATACGATTGGATCATCCGAAGCTGAATTTTGATGATTTTTTATGCCAAAATCAACAGAACCGAATATGCTTAACAGATTCAGACATTCCTTTGAACAATGCCAGGTTCTTTCTGTTTTGATAATAGAAAGTGATATTGAAACCAGAATTGCATTACAGCAGATTTTTTCTTCCTGGTTCAGTAAGGTCAGCTATGCCCGTAATATTGATGAGGCAGGGCAGCTTTGCCTGAAAACTCACTATGATTTGGTGATTTTTGATCTTTTCACCCATCACGACCTGAAGTTTCAAGCCATGATGAATACTGAATTTGCCGGGTCAGAACTAATCATATGCGGTACTCAACCGGGTATCAGTACACTAGCATTAGAGTTCGACGCCATTATTTACCAGCCGCTTGACACTGAGCAAATCAGGAAAGTGGTTGGAAGGTGCCTTGAACGTAAAATCGAAAGCAGAAACAATCTCGTACTTCAGCAGGATGCCCAAAAACATATTCTGGCATCAACATTAATCGGTAATTCAGAGAAAACCAGATATTTAAGACAGTTGATCAGGCAATACGCCTCGTCAAAAGCGGCTGTACTTATTGAAGGTGAATTAAGAGCCGGTAAAGAATTAACTGCCCGTGCGATTCATGCAGCCGGCGGAAGAATCGGACCATTTGTCCCGGTGAATTGCACCGAACTGAAAGATGATGCTTCTGCGCTGGAGAAATTATTTGGCAGCCAGAATGACAAAACGGGAGGGCGGTTATGGCTGGCGAATAACGGCACTCTGTTTCTCAACTCAGTAGAATGTTTACCGGCCTGCGCTCAATCTGCATTGATTCAGTTATTTGAACACCGGACATTCACTATCACCCATACCAGCACCGATGTCCTTGTTGATATCCGCGTCATTGTTGCAACAACCTGTAATCTGCATCACGCCGTCATTGAAGGAAAGTTTTCCGCCGAGTTATACGAGCGGTTATCCGTGCTGAAAATTCATGTACCGCCCCTGAGAGAACGCAGTGCAGATTTAAGAGAGTTATTCCCTTATCTGACCAAAAGGTTATGCAGCGAATTGTCTTTGCCGATACCTGAATGGATTGATGACCACGGTCATTTTGAACTCTGGGATTACAGCTGGCCGGGTAATGCCAAAGAGCTTAAAAATCTGATTGAACGATGTCTGTTGCTTAATCAGTCACCAGCCGATTATTGGGAAGAAAAAACACAAACAGTGCCTGGTAAATCAAATGTTGTGGTTTCGGTTTCCCACTCAAATTACATTCCGGAATTATCAGCACCTCCGGTGCATGGATTCAGCGGATATCCCGGCAGCTGGAGCCTGAAAGAAGTTGAGCAGGCACATATTCAGCAAGTGATCAATTTCCATGATGGCAATAAATCAGCCGCAGCCCGGGAGCTTGGCATATCCAGAAAGACACTGGACCGGAAACTAAAAGAGTGGCAGTCCGAAGAACATTGATGTTCCAATTTGGTGATCAATGTTTGTGCGTCATTTTGATGCAATTAGATCATTATGGTGCATTCATATCAATAACAAACCTGTCTCATCACGATTAATGATAGAATACTTGTATATAATATTTATATTTATCAGTTGGTTATAATTTATTCTCTTATTTTCTCTGTTTGTCAATAAAATGGCATATTAGATGCCTGCTTTGCCCATATAAAAACAAATCCCCATTTTGGGGAGTTTATATTTATTGAGCACAGAATTAGTGCGCACATCAGGGAGAGAACGAGAATGACTGAAAATTTGACTCAGGTACAAGGTGTTGTACAGGCCTTAACTCAGAGTTCAGATACTTTGTTTCTATTATTGGGTGCTATCATGGTTTTTCTGATGCACGCTGGTTTTGCATTTCTGGAGGTCGGAACTGTCCGGAAAAAAAATCAGGTGAATGCACTGGTAAAAATTCTGGTTGATTTTGGTGTATCAACGATTGCGTACTTCTTTATTGGTTACTGGCTGGCTTACGGCGCAACTTTTTTTGCAGATGCGGAAACTTTGGCTGCCGGCAACGGTTATGAGCTGGTTAAGTTTTTCTTCCTGCTTACCTTTGCTGCTGCGATTCCGGCCATTGTTTCTGGCGGTATTGCAGAAAGAGCCCGGTTCTATCCGGTGTTAATCGCAACTTTCTTTATTGTTGGTCTGATTTATCCTTTCTTTGAAGGGATTATCTGGAACGGTAACTTTCAGGTGCAGCAATGGTTTGAACACAATCTGGGACATCCATTCCATGACTTCGCCGGTTCTGTTGTGGTTCACGGTGTTGGCGGATGGATAGCGCTGGTCGCGGTCATATTTTTAGGTATGCGTCACGGCCGGATCCGGGCCGGGAAGCATACTAACTTTGCGCCATCCAATATTCCGTTTCTTGCACTGGGAGCATGGATACTCAGCGTTGGCTGGTTTGGATTTAATGTCATGTCGGCACAATCGATCAATGGTATCAGCGGCCTTGTTGCAATGAACTCATTGATGGCAATGGTTGGCGGGATTCTTGCGGCATTGGTTGCCGGAAAGAACGATCCGGGCTTTATTCATAACGGGCCTTTAGCGGGATTGGTTGCTGTTTGTGCTGGTTCTGATTTAATGCATCCGCTTGGCGCATTAATGACAGGAATTGTTGCCGGGGTTCTGTTTGTCTGGGCATTTACCTATTTACAAAATAAAACCCGGATTGATGATGTGCTGGGCGTCTGGCCGTTACATGGTCTATGCGGAGCCTGGGGCGGCATTGCCGCAGGTATATTTGGCCAGCAAAACCTTGGTGGTCTGGGCGGAGTCAGCCTGCTGACTCAGATACTGGGAACTTGTCTGGGAATTATCATTGCACTGGTGGGCGCATTTATCGTGTATGGCCTGTTAAATAAACTCACCGGATTACGTCTTTCTCAGGAAGATGAATTTAATGGTGCAGACTTAGCCATCCATAAAATCTCATCAACGAACGAAGAATAATTTCACTGTCTTCAGCATTGCCTGAACCAGAGCACTCACCTGAACGGGTTAGTGCTCTGCTGTTTTTGAGGCCAGATGCATTTCTGTCATCTACCGGATCAAAACAGAATGATGTTAAGATATAAGGAAATGAAACTGTGAGGATATGCCATGCTTTATCCATATCGTAATATTGTTGTTTTAACCGGTGCTGGTATCTCTGCAGAGTCTGGTATTCAAACCTTTCGCTCAGAAGACGGACTTTGGGAAGAGCACCGGATAGAAGATGTCGCGACCCCGGAAGGATTTTACCGGGATCCAGATCTGGTTCAGAATTTTTATAACAAGCGTCGTCAGTCATTGCTTTCCGATTCAATCCAGCCGAATGCTGCACATATTTCGCTTGGCAGGCTGGAATCTGAGCTGGATGGCAGCGTCACTATCATCACCCAAAATATTGATAACCTGCATGAAAAAGGCGGAAGTCAAAATATTATTCACATGCATGGTGAGTTATTAAAAGCCCGTTGCAGTGTTTCAGATCAGGTTGTTGAGCAAATGACAGATTTAAATGTCGGCGACTTGTGTCACTGTTGTCAAATTCCATCGCAGATGCGGCCGCATATTGTTTGGTTCGGGGAAATGCCGCTTCGGATGGGGGAAATATATACCGCGATAGAAAAAGCGGATCTGTTTGTTTCGATCGGTACATCTGGTGTGGTTTATCCGGCAGCAGGCTTTGTCCATGATGCAAAATTACATGGTGCACATACTATTGAAATCAATCTTGAGCCCAGTGCTGTAGAAAGTGAATTTGCAGAAAAACGTTACGGGAAAGCGAGTATAGAAGTTCCCCGGCTTGTTGATGAAATTCTCGGGCAATCAGGAAAATAACAGGCCATAATTTGAGTAAGATGTGGGCCTGGACTTTAGATGAGAAGATTTCAGTGGCAGAAGTACTGACGATTTTTACTTGAGATGAATTCCAGTATAATGGCCGCTTTGTTGTATGAGCGGTGACTCGATAAAAAGCCGTCAAGAGGAAGTATGAGTCAGAAATTTGAAAAAGAATTTAACTTAGGTGGAAATATTGAGCGGGCACTGAAAGGTGATTATTCACTGAAAATCGGTGAAATTTTCAGAGAGGCTTTGACTTGTACCGTCAAACATTTTTGGTCTTTTACCCCGTCAATCTTTATTTTACTTTCTGTACAATTAATCGTTTTTTACATCGTTTTAAAGTTACAGATTCCTGATTTATCGTCAATATTAACTGGTGTTGAAACCCCGGAAAAGCTGGATCCCCGGTTATTTCAGGCTATTTTTGTGGCGACATTTACTTTTGAAGTGGTTAGTGCGCCTGTTTATGCCGGTACCTGTTTAATGGCGATGAGTCATGCTGCAGGATTGAGAACACATACAGGACACATCGCGAAAGGGTTGCAGTATACGGTTTCAGTCATTCTGACTACTTTGATCAGTTTAATACTTCAGGGAATTGCCGGTAGTTTGTTCTGGATTTTGTCGGCCTATCTGTCGGTTGCATTCAGTCATGCGATTCTGTTGATTTGTGAAAAAAGGCTGAGTATATTTCAGGCGTTGAGTGTTTCTGTCAGAGCTACTAATAAGAAAATCCTGCCACTTTGTGCCATTTATTTTGTGTTGACCCTCTTTATGACGGCTTCATTCTTATTTTACGGAATCAGTCTGATTTTTGTGATGCCTTTCTTTTTACATGTTAAGGGAATCCTCTACCGGAATATGTTCGGTATCAAACTGACTATTGTTACTAATTCACAAGATAACAACGACAATAACCATAAGGTGTTTGATGCATAGGTTTGTTTATTTAGTTTTTTTTCTTTTTGTTGTGCTGGGTATAGGTAGTTGTAGTTATTATTATCAACATCAGGATAATTCTGATCTTCAAAAGGTTAAACAAGAGCCACCCCAAAAGCCGGATACTTCTTTATCTCAGAATACGCCGGATTTTCTGGCCATTCATAATATCAAAAAGAGAAAGCTGGCTTTTCTTAACTATCTTCGTCCGGGGATTCATTATGAGAATCAGCGAATTGCAGAAGAGCGGCAGTTTCTCCTGTCTGTTGAGCAAATGATCACACATCAGCATACGCTGAGTAAGCCTGAAATGAAGCGGCTGGATGCGATTTCCCATGAATATAAACTAAAGTTGCCGGAAAACGGGCCTGATTCAGTATGGTTTCAAAAAGCGCTTCACCGGGTAGATATTTTGCCGGAAGCTTTAGTGTTTATTCAGGCTGCGAATGAGTCCGCCTGGGGAACATCCCGGTTTGCCCGGCAGGGAAATAACTATTTTGGTCAGTGGTGTTACCGGCAGGGATGTGGTTTGGTGCCCCTGGCGAGATCAGAAGGCGCAACACATGAAGTTGCTAAGTTTGGTTCTGTACAAGAGTCAATTCACCGTTACTTCATGAATGTGAACAGAAATAAGGCATATCATGATCTGCGTGAAATCCGTTTTAGCCTGCGTCAGCAGGGGATGAATATTTCGACTGCTCAGAGTGCCTTAGAGTTAACAGACGGTCTGTTGAAATACTCAGAGCGGGGCATTGATTATGTTGACAGCTTAAAGGCCATGATTCGTCATAACCAAAAAATCTTACCGGGCAATGAAGCCGGATGAGCAATGAGAGGCTGATTGACGACTGTGGAGTATTCCAACCGTTGTTAAAAGTCCGTATAATCCACGCCCTGTTTACCGGTCAGGAAATAAATCCGGGCTGCCTGGATAGCGTATTGAGAAGTTGTAATGAATCAGAAAGATACCAGAAAAGAGACACTAGAATTGAATAAACTACAGAAACGTCTGAGAAGGAATGTTGGCAATGCAATTATTGATTACAACATGATTGAAGACGGTGATGTAGTCATGGCGTGTATCAGTGGCGGTAAAGATTCATTTGCAATGCTCGATATTCTTTTAAACCTGCAAAAAGCGGCACCAATCCATTTTGAGGTGGTTGCGGTGAATCTTGACCAAAAGCAACCGGGTTTCCCGGAACATATTTTACCTGAGTATTTTCGTCAGCTGGGGATTCCTTATTATATTATTGATAAGGATACGTATTCGGTCGTCAAGGAAAAAATATCCGAAGGCAAAACCACTTGTGGACTATGTTCCCGGCTTCGCCGTGGCACGCTTTACTCTTTTGCGGAAAAAATTAAAGCGACAAAAATCGCTCTTGGCCACCATATGGATGATATTGTTGAGACGCTGTTTCTGAATATGTTTCATGGCTCACGGATGAAGGCGATGCCTCCAAAACTTCGTTCTGACGATGAGCGTAATATTGTGATCCGGCCACTGAGTTACTGCCGGGAAAAAGATTTGATCCGTTATGCCAATGCGAAACAGTTTCCGATTATTCCGTGCAATTTATGTGGTTCTCAGGAAAATCTGCAGCGACAAAATATCAAGTCAATGTTGATCGAATGGGATAAAAAAACGCCGGGCAGGGTAGAAAGTATTTTCAAATCTATCCAGAGTGTCAGCCCGAGCCAGCTGGCAGACCGGGACTTGTTTGATTTTGTTAATTTGCCGCTTGCGCGTGAAGGAGAAAGAGAAGGCTACGCTTTCAATGAAGCGATTGTGTCTTCAACAAACATTGATGAATCCATGTTTATCGATGTGACCAATCTTTAAAATTATCCCTTTAAAAAAACAAAAAGGGCCGGAAAGCGGCCCTTTTTCGTGTCTGAATCACCAGAGAGAAACTGATTAATGATGTTCAGGATCTAAGGGGCTGACATATCCTTCAGGCTTTAACGCCAGTACATCACAATCAATTTTATCGATGACATGCTCTGCAGTATTACCAATAAACACAGAAGACAAGCCTGTTCTTCCGGTCGTGCCCAGAATGACCATCGATGAATCAAGCTGCTTCGCCAGTTTAGGGATAATTTCTTCGGGCAGACCTTCTTCGACCAGTGTATGCTCATCATGAATATGAAATTCCTGTCTCAGCGCTTTCATGGCCGTGAGGTAATGAGCCCGGAGTGCATCGTTGTATGCAATTGCATCGAATTCAGGCAGCTCGATGGCAACATTTGACGGCGTCGTTGGATAAGCGCTGACTAAAAATGGTTTCGCAGAAAATCTTTCAGCAATATTTAATAATTGCTCCGTCATTTTTACATTCAGTTTCTGGTGTGTTTCACTCTCTGAACCAATATTAACCGAAGCCATAATATTGGCATTCTCATGCCATTCGGCATGTTTGACGAGCAAAACCGGGCAGGGACATTTGCGGATCAGATGCCAGTCAGTTGGTGTAAAAATGACAGATTCAAGAAAATCATGCTTGTGAGTTGATTTGATTAAAATATCATAATGGCCCGCAAAAACTTCAGCGATAATCGCCTCATACGGACGATGATACCAGACGACTTTGACATCAAAATTTATATCATCACTGATATAGGGCTCAGCAATATTTTGTAACCACAATTTTCGCTGATGAACCACACCTCTGCGCATCGCTTCCCGTTCATCGGAAGAGAGCATAGAAGTCATCTCATAAGAGAAATCATAAATAGAAAGGAACAAGGTGACACGGCTTTTGCTGACACTCTTATTAGCTAGTTGCATTGCCCGGGCAAGCGCTGCCTGCTCATCGTTATTAATGTCAGCAACAACCAGTATATTATTGTAAATACTCATTTTATGCTCCCTCTTTTTGCAGAGATCCTAATACAACTTTAGCGTAATTTAAGGAAAAAAAGAGAAGGAGAATGAAGAATTTTGATACAGCTCATCAAGCAAGCTGTATCAGAGGTGATTAACTTTCAGTTGAAACCCCGGCTAATTCCATCAGCGCATCATGATCCAGAATGGTAATATATTTACCTTTCACACTGAGAATTTCAGATTTCTGGAAACGGCCCAGTAAGCGGCTGATTGTCTCGACAGTTAAGCCCAGATAGTTACCAATATCGCTACGTGTCATCGTCAGACGAAACTCTCTCGGACTAAATCCACGCTGGGCAAAACGGCTGGATAGGTTGAATAAAAAAGCGGCTAATCTTTCTTCTGCATTCTTCTTGGATAAGAGAAGGATCATCTCTTGATCGCCTTTGATTTCATTACTCATCAAGCGCATGATTTGTTGACGAAGTTTTGGCATTTTCCCCGATAAATCATCCAGAATTTCATAAGGAATTTCACACACCATGGAGGTTTCGAGTGCTTGGGCGAAACTTGGGTGAGAATCTCCGGTTATAGCGTCAAATCCGACTAAATCACCAGCCAGATGGAATGCTGTAATTTGTTCGTCGCCTTGTTCTGTGATGGTATAGCTTTTAATTGTACCTGAACGAATTGCATATAAAGATTTCAATTCATCCCCGGCTTTAAACAGCTCCTGACCTTTTTGAATCGGCTTTTTTCTTTCAATAATTTGATCGAGTTGGTCAAGTTCAGACTCGTTCAAAGTAAAGGGAATGCATAACTGGCTGATACTGCAATCCTGACAGTGAATCGCACATCCCCCTGATTGAATCCTTTTGGCACCTGGCTTATCGGAGATCATAATAACCTTTCGCTACATTGATATATATCAATATTTTACCATTCCTTGTAACTAAAGGATAGCTAAAAAACTTCTTTAATATGAGTAGGATAGATATTTTTCATTGATTTTCGTTAAATAGTAAACCGTCAACTGTGATACATAAATTGTGTATGACAGAATGGCTTTTGCACGCAGGAAAATCAGCTTCCTGACAAACGCTTACCGACTCCTGTTTGATAGAAAAATATGTCGATAGTTTGGTATTGATGTGACCAACACCATAAACTTTGAAGTTTTTTTTTACTGATAAATAAAATAGTATGTGCATAATTCTGTGATCTATATAAAATTGTTAGTGAATGGTCCTGAAAATTATTCATATACGAAATGCATTTTTTTACCCGAGTTTCTCAAAAAATAAAATCTGTTGAAGCTGTGAAAGAGCTGGCATCCAATCTTCACACTCAAGATCTTGCATGTCTGTATTTTTATTACACAGAAGAGTATTCCGCTGAGGTTCTCTGGCGGGAATTAACCCGGTTATTTCCTGATACGTCGATTATTGGCTGTTCTTCATTTAAAGGCATCATGACCGAGACCGGGTACTTCGAAGGGCCAGTGCTTGCGATGATGGGCGTCAGGGCTTCATCTTCCTGTGTCTTTACCACCGGATTTACTCAATTTTCTGAACATGGAAGCATTCAGGTCAAAGTCAGGCAGTCAATTAAAGATGCTTTGCAAACCGTAAACCGTGTTGGCGAAGTACCGGGATTGATTGTCTTACATGCGACGCCGGGATACGAAGAAGAGATCATGCAAGCCATTGATCAATTCTTCTCGACACGAATTCCGATCATTGGCGGGAGTGCTGCGGATCATTTCATCAAAGGCAAGTGGTCAATAATGACGGAAAAAGGTCATTCAGATGCCGGTATGGCAATTCAACTGGCTTTTCCTGATAAGCCGCTGGCGACTGGCTTTAGTGGCGGTTATTCTCCGACAGAATTCATCGGCACCATTACGGCCTCAAAAGGACGGCTGCTTGAAGAAATCGATGGCGTTCCGGCCAAAGAAATGTACAAAGCCTGGATTAGCGATCACTCCGGTATTCAGATTTCAGACGAATTTATTTTTAACCACGTCACCCGTTTTCCTTTAGGTCGTCAGGTCGGGGATATTGACGGACAGCCTTACTATAAACTGGTTCATCCGCTTCGTATCACAGAACAGGGGGCTTTAGAACTGTTTGCTAATGTTCAGTCCGGAGAAGAAATCACATTAATGACCGGTTCGCGTTCGAAATTGATCAACCGCGCAGCCCGGGTATTAAAAGAGGCGAACTCAAAAAACTATACGGATGCTGAGCAGCTGGGTAGTGTTTCTATCTATTGTGCCGGAGCGATGGAACGGTTAGGCGACGATATTCGTCAGGTGCAGGGACAAATCAGCCAGCTACTGAATCATCGTCCTTTCATCTGTCCTTTCACATTCGGGGAACAGGGCCGTTTCGCTGACGGAGAAAATGCCCACGGCAACCTGATGATTTCATCTGTGGTTTTTTACGAATCGGAGTTTATGAAATTATGATGAGTGAGCAACTGAATGAAACATTGCTTGAGTTAAGGCAGACCAAAGAGCGGGAAGCCCGCCTGGCCGAAGAAAATCAGGTCATTTTTGCAACGCTGTCAGCATTGAGCCAGTCGCAAAATAAATACCAGATATTTGATGAATTAAAGAAAGCATTGTCCCGTTACATCAGATTTGATGATTTTGTCGTCCTGTCCAAGGAAAAAACTGAGGTCAATTTTTCTACTTTTCTTTCTTCCAGTGCCGAGTTTGAGCATTGTTTCTGGGGTTATCGCAATAAGTTTCACCGGGCATTAAACGGGGAGTGCATTCTGGTTTTTGAACCGGAACAGGTTGAAGAATTCCAGTCTCTGCCTGAGCTGCTGAGGCAGAATATCCACTCGGTGCTGATGATTGGTATCCGGGCTCAGGCGAGTGACTCAGTATTGCTGTTACTCGGTCAGGTGAAAGGACAGTTCGGGATAGAAACCAAATCAACACTATCCAGATTCCGTCCGCTCATTGAAAGAGCGATTGGCGATATTGAACATAAAGAAGAGTTGCAAACTCTGGTGAATTTGCGGACCCGGGAGCTTCAGGAAGCCAGGCAGGCTGCGGAAAAGGCCAATGAAACGAAATCTCAGTTCCTTGCCATGATGAGCCATGAACTGAGAACACCATTGAATGCCGTTATTGGTATTATTGAACTGTTGCGCCGGAATTCTGATGATCACCAGAAAAAGTTATTGACCAGAATGGAAAACTCAGCGGAACTGCTTCACGCGATCATTGGTGATATTCTCGATATCAGTGTGATTGAATCCGGACACAGCAGATTAAACAGACAATGGGTTAATTTACATGAACGACTCGCTCATGCTTTCGAATATCATGAAAAAAGTGCCAGCCAGAAAGGGCTGACATTTGATCTGATGATTCAGGTATGCCGTGACTATGAATATCTGATTGATCCGGCCCGGGTGATTCAGATTGTTTTTAATTTAGCCGGCAATGCGATTAAGTTTACCGATAAAGACGGCAGGGTTGCCGTTCATATCCGCTCAGATAATCAACAACTGGAAATCACAGTGGCAGATACCGGCATCGGCATGGATCCGGAGACGTTAAAGCAGTTGTTTGTACCATTTATGCAGGCAGATAATACCCGGACCCGAAATTATGGCGGCACCGGATTAGGACTGGCAATCACGAAACACCTGGTCGGGTTGATGGATGGTGAGGTTCAGGTCAGCAGCCAGTTAAATCAGGGGACAACCTTTACGGTGACTCTGCCATTGCAGATGCAGCGGGCCATCAAACCAACGCAAACTACCGGACAGGAAGTCAAGCCGTCATCACCGGTGAGGATGTCCAGAAAAAACATTCTGGTGGTTGAAGATACCCGAACCAATCAGGTCGTAATTCAGTTGCTGTTAACTCAGATGGGTTACAACGTCACTATTGTTGACAATGGTCAGGAATCTCTGGAAATTGTTGATACAGAAGAACAATTCGATTTAATTCTGATGGATATTTCGATGCCGGTCATGGACGGCATCGAAGCGACACAGAAACTGAGAGCGAAGGGAATCGGCACGCCGATTATTGCTTTAACCGCTCATTCGATGCCTGAGGATAAAAACCGCTGCCTTGACGCAGGAATGAATGACTGGATTGTGAAACCATTCAGAAGCCATCATATTAATGAAGTTGTGATGAGCTATCTGAATAAGAAAAAATCAGACGTATGATCTCTGTCAGTACTGATCCCAGTACGGTACTTCACCATAATACTGAACGACGAAATCAACAAAACTACGGACTTTGCTGGCGAGAAATTTTCTGTGGGCATAAACAGCATACATGTTCAGGGATGAAGGCTCATATCCGGGCAGAATTCTTTTCAGTTTTCCCCGGGCGATGGCTTCACCGGTAATAAATGTCGGCTGAATAATGATCCCGCCGCCATGTACTGCGGCATTCATCAGAAGATCGCCGTTATTTGCTGTTATCGTATGTTTGAGCCTGAGCCCTGCGGACTGCCTGTTAAACTGGCTGAAAACAAAATTATCTTCTGAGTAGGTATATTTCAGATAATAGTGGTTTGCCAGTTCATCCGGGGTGGACGGTTCACCGTATTGCTTCAGGTATTCCGGGGAAGCGCAGATTGCCAGCCGGATTGGGGTGATTTTTTTCGCAATCAAAGTCGAGTTTTTCAAATAGCCAATCCGCAGCGCTACATCGATGCCCTGATCCACAATATCAACTTTTGTATCGGTCAGCTGTAAGTCAATGTTCACGTCAGGATATAGTCTTTGAAAATCAACCAGCAACCTGGCTAAATGCCGGGTACCAAAGGACATCGGAGCACTGATGGTTAGTGTGCCGGAAACGTGCTGTTCAAGGTTAGTCAGTGAATTTTCAGTTTCTTCCAGATCAATTAAAATCTGCTGGCAGCGTTCAAAATAGGCCCGGCCGGCTTCTGTCACACTGACTTTCCGGGTTGTTCTGTTTAACAGGCGGGTTTTTAGCTTGTCTTCCAGCCAGGAAACATACTTACTGACCAGCTGAGGCGATAAATTCAGTTTCTCTGAGGCTTTTGAAAAAGATCCTTCCTGTACGACCGCTAAAAAAGCTTTCATCGTTTCAAGTTTGTCCATCGTGATACATCCTCTCAATAATGACTATACCCAAACAACCTGAAGATGCAGGGTTCAGTGAGATTTGTCAGGCTCTGAGACAAGGCACTGATTTGAAGACATAGTCATTCTACGTTGAAAATCAGTAACGCCGTATCAGAGCCTGACAAACTCACCCGTAGGGCGTGAGCTGAAAGGCACATTTCTGTGTCAAGAGAATTTGAAAGGTGGTTACATTCCTGCATTCTCTTTCCTTGAACTGTACCTTTCGGCTGCACGCTGAATCATGCATCTTCAGGTTGCTTGGGTATAACATGTCTGCCAGATATTTCCCATTTTATCATTATACATATTTTGTTGATAATTATTAAACAAACAAAGTATTTATCAATAAAAGTATAGGATGTAAATTTAATCTCACAGCACAGATAACAACCTGACACGAGGATATACAAATGAATACACAACAATTAACCCGGCTTTTGACATCAGCACCTGCTTTTTCACCACTGATTCTCCGGGTTCCTGCCGGGATTATTTTCATGGCGCATGGCTCGCAAAAACTGTTTGGCCTGTTTGGCGGTTACGGCCTTGAAGGCACCGGGCAGTGGATGGCAAGTATCGGACTTGAACCGGGATATCTGATGGCTCTGCTGGCCGGATGTGGCGAGTTTTTTGGCGGACTGGCATTACTGATTGGTTTATTGACACGTCCGGCCGCAGCGGTCACAGCATTTACGATGATCATGGCGATTTTCTCAGTTCATATTCACAACGGTCTGTTTCTGCAAAACAACGGTTACGAATATGCATTATCTCTGCTGGTTATCTGTCTTTTTCTGCTTGTTCAGGGGGCCGGACGTGTTTCCGTCGATCAATGGATTGTTTCACGTTTAACACGCAGATAAGACCTGAGGCACAGGAAAACAAATTCAGACGCAGATAAGAGTTTAAAATCAACTGAACCGGAGGACAAAGCGATGTTAGTTAACGGAACATGGACAAAAGACTGGACACCCGTACAGGCAAAAGATGACAAAGGGCGCTTTGTCAGACAGATTTCAGAATTCCGCCACTGGATCACGAAAGATGGTGAGCCCGGCCCGACAGGAGACGGTGGCTTTAAAGCAGAAAAAGGCCGTTATCATCTTTATGTCGCATACATTTGTCCCTGGGCTTCCAGAACTTTAATGGTCAGAGCATTAAAACAGCTTGAGGAGTATATCACTGTTACGGTAGTGAACCCGGTGATGACCGATCAGGGCTGGCAGTTTGATGGTTTTCCTGGTTCCCATGCAGACGAATTAAACGGACACCAATATATTCATCAGCTATATACACAGGTCGCTCCGGAGTTTACCGGGCGGGCAACAGTGCCGGTGTTATGGGATAAGAAAACGGCTACGATTGTCAATAATGAATCTGCCGATATTATCCGCATGTTAAACACAGCCTTTGATCATCTGACAGGCTCTGTTTTGGATTTGTATCCGGAACCTCAGCAACAGGAGATTGATCAATTAAATGCCAGCATTTATGAACAGCTGAATAACGGCGTATACAAAGCCGGATTTGCCAGCTCCCAGTTTGCTTATGAAGAAGCTTATCAGGGGGTGTTCAATATGCTGGATATACTGGAACATCAATTATCAGATGGCAGATCTTATCTGTTGGGAGAGCAGATAACCGAGTCAGATATCCGTACGTTTGTTACTTTAATCCGGTTTGATGCGGCTTATTACGGACTGTTTAAATGTAACCGTAACCTGATTATGCAGATGCCTTTCTTATCAAAGTATGTCCAGCGGATCCTTGAGGTTGATGGTATCCGGGACACAGTAAGCATTGATCATATCAAGCAGGGTTACTATTCAATCAAAGCGCTGAATCCAAATGGTATTGTGCCTGTTGGTCCTGCGTTACACATTCAGAACATTGATGCACTATAACTGCATTTTTCCTGGCTAATTTGCAGTTTAACTGCACAGCCTGACTCCATTTTTCCGCCGGCCAGAAAATTTTTATGATAACTTTATCATTTCAATGCTTTGGAGGCGGTCAAATGAAACGTATCCCTGAAAATGGTACTTCATCGGTATGGGGTGGAGAACAAGAGCCAGCGCCTTATGGGGCTATTACAACTCCGGTTTTTCATTCGGTTGGATTCGGATTTAATGATGTCGAATCATGGCTTGATGTCGTCGATGGTACCGAATCCGGGTATACTTATTCCAGGAACGGAAATCCAACCGTGAATGTGCTGGAAGAAAAAATCTGTCAGCTGGATGAAGGGGAAGCTGCAACCAGTTTTTCAACCGGCATGGCAGCCATCAGCAATACACTTTTCGCTTTATTAAAGCCCGGCGATCGGATTGTCACCATCAAAGATATATATGGCGGAACCAACAAACTTTTCCTCGACTATCTGCCGAACCTTAACATTGATATCAACTGGTGTGATACGACCGACTATGCTGCGATTGAATCAGCAATCAAAGCCGGATGTCAGCTTGTCTATCTGGAAACGCCCACAAATCCGACACTCAAAGTGATTGATCTGGCCCGTATCACGCAATGTGCCCATCAATATGGCGCGCTTGTGATTGTCGATAATACGTTTGCTTCTCCGATCAACCAGAAACCTCTGCAGCTTGGGGTCGATCTGGTGGTTTACAGTGCCACCAAATATCTCAATGGTCATTCTGATGCCATGGGCGGGCTGGCTGTTGGCCGCCGGTCACTCATCAACACTATTCTCAGTTATAAAGAAATTACCGGTGCGGCATTAGACGCGCAATCTGCTTATATGATATTGCGGGGGATGAAAACACTGGAACTCCGCATTCAGCGCCACAATGAGAATGCAGGGAAAATTGCAGATTATCTGAGCAATCATTTTCTCATAGAGCAGGTATTTTATCCGGGGCTGAAAACCCATCCGGATTATGAAATTGCCAAAAAACAAATGAGCGGATTCGGTGGTATTCTGAGCTTTACCGTTAAAGGAGAACCCGACCGGGCTATCCAGGTGCTGAATCATCTGAAAATTGCTCACAGAGCAGGGAGCCTGGGTTCTGTTGAAACGCTGGCAGGACTACCCAAAACAACCAGCCATGCAGAACTGAATGCTGAAGAAAGAGAAAGAACCGGGATTCCGGAAAGCTTAATCCGCTACTCAGCCGGTATAGAAAATATTGATGATCTGATTCATGATCTGGAAACCGCACTCAGCAACATTGATGAATTGACCTGATGATGGCTGGATGACTGACCGTCATCCAGCAAAATAGTTGTCTGATAAAATGGTTACAAAAACAGACGAATCCCGGCACTAAAGGCAATATCAGCCGAGTTGTCCATATTCACGATATTTTCCGTGGCAGATAGTTCAAACATCGACTGGTAATAATAATAGCGATAGCCAAGCACAACCTCATGTGAAGGTTTGGAGAATTCACTGGTATCTTTCAGCACCCCTTCAAATCCATGATACTGAAGCATCAACTCCTGATTTCGGGTAAAACGCTGTCCGTAGCCCAGCGCCCAGGCTGTAGTGAAACTTTTAACCGGCAGCGTATTTAAAACATCATCGCTGCGATAGGTCACGCCAAATGTAGAGAAAAAGGAATGCGGGCCGTAGAGCAGGGAATAGTTAATCTGTGCTCCCTGTTCAAAGCTGGCCGTTTCGAAAGGGGAACCATTGACTTCATTAAAATAAAGACTTCCACCAACAGATAAAGCCTGATTTCCCAGGGTAAACACCTGATACTGAAGATAACCATGAATGGCACTTGCCATCACTTCACCTTCAAAATCATGAACAGAATAACCATAAGCCGGGCTATCGATATTAAACTGATGCTTTTTAACCTTTGAACGTCCGTTCTGGCTGATACCGAGCAAGTCATGAAAACTGAATGTCAGTGAGTCCAGCCCGTTATTTCCGGCCCATGCATACTGATATTTCAGTTCAGCACTCATTCGCGGACTAAACCGCCATTCCAAACCACCCATTGTCTGATTTTGATAATAATCCAGTTTGAAGCCATCACTTTGGGCCCAGACACTTGACATACTCCCCGTCACAAATATTTCGGCATGCTCAACCGGAAAAGCAGAACGTAGCTGAGTGGCTAAAGAAGTTGACTGGTAAGGCGAGGTCGGATAGGTCCGGAAAGGGCGGCTCTGAATCGCTGAAAAACTTACCCGGCTAATTAACAACAGAGCAATAAAAAATAATATCCGTTTATTCATAGATGTAATGAATTCCGTACAACAATTGATTTGGTTAATAATTAAACATGCGCTGTAAATAAAATTGCCTGAAAAATAAACAATCTTTATTTCCGTACAACCTGAATGAATTCTCAAACGACCGGAAAAAACTGTTTTCCGGCTGTCTGAGTATCCTGAAACATCTTAACGTAAATTTCTGATACCCATATGACATATATCCAGGCAACCTGAAGACGCATGATTCAGCCTGCAGCCGAAAGGTACAGTTCAAGGAAAGAGAATACAGGAATGCACCCACCTTTCAAATTCTCCTGACACTGAAACCTGCATCTTCAGGTTGTTTGGGAAGAATGCAAAAATTACCGGTAATAACGGCTGATTTGTTCAAGCGCCTGCTGCACATGTTGATAGTTTATTTTCTGCTCTTTTAAAGGACGGTTGGTTTTATCCATTAATGAATAATCACCGCTGCCTAAAACTTCCAGAATCGTATCTTTGGTAATAATTGCATATCCACTGTATTTGGCTGAAATAATCCAGTCTCTGTCTATTTCTTTGCCAAGTAAATCAATGCCGGTTGAATAATCAGAGACCGGATTTTTCACGCCCAGATAATGCTTCATTAATGTCGGCACCATATCTGAATGACTGGTAACCGCACTCATATTCCAGGGTGTTTTATGCTTATCAAATCCGGGACCAAAAATAACAAACGGCACTCTGATCTGAGCGTCGGTAAAGTTGCCGTTGTGTCCCCAGAAATTCAGCTTGTTATCATTCATTTCTTCTCCGTGATCGCTGGTCAGAATGATCAGGGTATTTTCCAGTTCACCGGATGCCTGTAGCTCATCAAATACTTTTTTCACTAAGCTATCGACGAAATTAACGCTGTTTTTATACAGGTTGAAATATAAATTCGGATCCGTGTCGTTATTTAATTCAAGATGATTTACTTTTGACCACATTGGCTTAAATTTATGCGGATAATTGGGCGGAAAATCAAATCCGTGAACTGCATCGTAAAATAAAAATGAAAATGTTGGCCTGGTTTTATCTCTGTTTTTATACCACTTCAGCCAGTCTTTCGTCATTTTCTGATCTCTGCGGTAGTTTCTTCCGCCAATAGTACCAATCCGGACATTCGGGATACTGGCAAAAACCGTCTTATCAAACTCAGGATGATTGAGCCGCGCCGAAGTAAAAATTCCCATCTCATAATTCAGTGCCTGCAGGCGCTGAATCAGCAGGGAAGGCTGGGTATTGGCCAGAAAAGATTGCCAGTAAGTGCTGGGGATACCGTTAAACAGACCAAAAATACCTGCCCGGGTTGCATTACCGGTTGATAAATGATTGTTGAAGATTGCCGCATCATGCTGATGAGCCATCTGCCACATATTTGGTGTTACTTCCTGAGAAAAAGCATCAGCCCGCCAGGTATCAATTGCGAGCAGCATAATATTTACCGGTTTTTTTACTTCAGTTGTCTCAAGCGGATTAAGCGGATACTGCAGGCTGGTTTTGGTCTTCATCCGCATTGCCTTTTGCCGGTCAATGGCTTCTCTGTCAACCCAGCCCATTTTCCTCATGAGAGAGTTAGCAGTCGCCGGATAAAACAGCGGCAGATAACGAGTCAGTGTTGTCACTGGCCGGTAGACATTGGCTGAAGCCCAGATATGAATCAGATTAGTCGATAACAGACAGCAAAAAACGATAAATGCGAATTTTCGCCCGAGTTTAAAACGAAGTAACGCCGGACGACTGTCCAGCCAGCGAATCAGCCATAATTCAGCAGCAAATAATACCACGACACCACTGATAACAGTCAGCCAGACCACCCACGGAAATGTCACAATCTGCCCGGATAAAACCAGGTTTAACACCACGAAATTGATATGGAAGCGGTATAGTGAGAATACACTGGTATCAATAAACAGCGCCGCAATCCCTAACGTTGCCACAGCCGCCTGAAGCATCGTTCTGGGCCAGTTCGTCAGGAGCAGAAAAATAATTGATATTGCGCCAATAATAGCAGCCAGTAACGTCATCTGGCCGATCACAGATACAACAAGAAATGCATTCCCCAGGAAATCAACCGGCCACTCCGGTAAAAAAGAAAAATATCGTAGTGAAACGGCAATTAATACCAGTGAATTGAACAGGATAAACCAACCATGAGAATGGAGTTTCTGCTTAAATATCATATTTGAACTCTAATCTATAAATAGCGACTGAGGCAGGAATGTAAAGAGTTGTAAATAATACAGCGTTCACAACAGAGGACGCAAGGAAGTTATTTACACATATATGACAGTATGATTAAAAAGTGGCGTGTTTATGTGATTTATATCCCATAAAATAACATATTGTGTTTCATCTATGATCGATGTCTTTTGGCCTGGTTATTTTTCGTCTGTGAATGATTATTGAACATTATATATTTCGTAATCCTTGTTTCATATTTCGTAATAGCGGAACAGGAATCAGATATTCCTGTCCGGATTCGTCATAGTATCCGGGTCCAATAACGTGATGACTCCTCCGGAGGATAAACAATGAATACAATAAAGCTATCTGTAAAAGAAAAAATAGCGTATGGCGCAGGAGACACCGGTTGTAATTTCGTCTGGCAAACGGTGATGTTGTTTCTGGCTTACTTCTACACAGACATTTATGGTTTGTCCCCGGCACATATGGGAACCATGTTCCTGCTGGTCCGGTGTATTGATGCCATCACTGACCCGTTAATGGGCGCAATTGTCGACAGAACTCACTCGAAACACGGCCGTTACCGACCGTATTTACTCTGGATGGCGATTCCGTTTGGTCTGGCCTGTATGGTGACTTTCTATACACCGGACGCCGGCAGCACGGGAAAAATTATTTATGCGTATGCGTCCTATATTTTTCTGACCCTGATGTACACCGCGATCAATGTTCCATATTGTGCCATGGCAAATACCCTGACCAATGACTCGCGGGAAAGAACTTCACTTCAGTCATATCGCTTTGCACTCAGTACTTCAGGCGGACTTGTGGTTGCAATGGTGGCTCTGCCACTGGTTGATATTATCGGGCAGGGCAATGAGCAAAAAGGATATATGGGTGCCATGGCCGTGATGGGGCTTGGTGCAATTATTCTGTTTTTCTTTAGCTTTGCCTGTACAAAGGAACGGTATCTGATCAAAGAAGAACAAGTCCGGTCAGTCTGGCAGGATTTAAAGCTGCTGTTGAAAAATGATCAGTGGCGGGTGCTGTTTATTCTCAATGTTGTCCTGCTTACCGGAGTTGTCCTGAAAGGGGCTTCAACAATGTACTATGTGAAAAGTGTCATGGGCCGCCCTGAACTTTCGACTGCACTGATGGTGACCGGTATGGTTGCCAACATTATCGGTGCCATTCTGTCTGAACCACTGCTGGGACGCTACAACAAACCGCAGGTTTACCGCGTTCTGATCATGATTTCCGGTATACTTTCCTCGGTCTTATTCCTTGTCGATCCTCACCGTATCGGGATGGTTTTTCTGCTGGTTGCTTTGCTGGGATTTGTGCAGATGGCAACAACACCCATTCTGTGGAGTATGATGTCGGATATTGTCGATTATGAAAAGTACCGCAGTAACCGTTCTTTAAGCGGCATGGTTTTTTCCACTAACTTATTTGCAATTAAGCTGGGGATCGCTATTGGTGGTGCGGCTGTGGGCTGGATTCTGGCCGGAGCCGGGTATATCGGCGGCGCCAGCGAACAGACAAACGCTGCCATTGAGGCCATCAATTTGTTATTTACCGTGATTCCGGGGATTATTTTCCTGTCTCTGGCTATTATTATGTTGTTCTACCATCTGGATAATGAAAAAGTAGAACGGATAAAAACTTATCTGAGTCATCATGAAACAGCGACTCAGGAAGAGCAGGAACAAGGAGAAGAAGGCAGCGCTCAGCCACACCATGCAAAAGTCAGTTAAGCGCCCCGTGGAACATAAAATCACAGGTTCCGGATCAGATGCTGCAAAAATACCTCATGATTTGATGAGGTATTTTTATGTACAAACTCTTGTGAATAAACAACACAAAGCGGGGATAGAACCGAAGAATATGATGATTAAAGAGTACACAAACATATATGAAACGGCTTTTATTATTACTTGATAGTATGATGTATTTTGATCGTCAGGTGTTACAGGGAATCAAGGCAAAACTGGATGAAACCAAGCTTAAAGTGAGTTTACATCTGGAATCAGGCACAGCGCTTGATGAATTAACTCAGGAATCATGGGATTACATTATTGCTGATTATGACAAGCGGCAATTTCGCCGGATTGTCCGGACATGCGAAGCTAAAACATTGGTCTATTCAAACCATTATCGTCATGACTTTGCCGGAGAAATGTCCTCCGTTGTTGTGGATAATACTGCGCTTGCTAACGCCGCACTCAGGCGTTTCATTGAGGCCAGACCCACCTGTGTCAGCTTCTTTGCCAATGAACAGGACGCGCAACAACCGTGGGGACAAGAGAGAAAAGCTGCCTTTGAAAAGCTCATCTCCGGTACGGAGCTGGCATATGCTGAAGATATTTTTGCTGCCATCAAAGCAAGACAGTTTCCTGTCGGGGTTTACTGTTCTTCAGACCGTGCGGCACGAAAACTGGCCCAATATTGCGCGCATCACTGCATTGAAGTACCCGGTGAGGTTTCAATTATCGGCACAGACTGTGATGACACCGAACGGCTTATCTCCCCGTTACCACTCAGCTCTGTTGACCTGAATCCCTACGAGCTTGGCCGGTTCTGCGTCGACACGCTGATAAAAATGATCCGGTTCAAACGGCGTTTGCGACTGACATACAGCCCGACCCGGTTTTTTGAAGCGGCGACAACGATTCATCATGAAAAAACAGATGATCTGGTTAGTCAAGCCGAGTTGTTTATTCAGAACAACTTTCATTCCAATATCAAAATCAAGCAGGTTACCGATCACTGCCGTATATCCAGAAAAACACTGGACTCAAGATTCTTAATCATTCACGGGATCACCGCCCATCAATACCTGACGAAAATCCGCCTGAAACGGGCAAAATATTTACTCCGGCACACCAAAGATACCTTAGACAGTGTCGCACACCAATGTGGTTATCCGGGGCAGTCTTACCTGACTCAGGTATTCAGTAAAGAAGTCGGGCTCTCACCCAGTAAGTTTCGCCAGCAGTTTTTAAGTGACGCCGTCACGTAGTTCACGCAAAGCAGCTATATCAAACAGAGTCTGTGGCAGATGACATTATGAATCTGGTAAACCACTGTCTGTATTTGGTAATCATATGTCACTGGTCAGATCTCAGCATGGCTTTCTGACATAGTGGTTTCAAGCGTTTATCGATGATGTGGTGAAACAATGGAAAAATATAAAAACCCTGACTTGCCAGTCTCCGAACGAGTCACAGATTTATTATCCAAAATGACTCTGGATGAGAAAATTGCCCAGATGGGCGCACAATGGCTGATTCTCAAACAAGACGGCAATCATGAAGACCGCGAGCTGGAAATGGGTGACAATGGCACACAAAAGTCAGTGCAGGAACGTCTGTGTCATGGCATCGGGCAGATCACCCGGCCGCTGGGCACACATTCAGTCCCGGCGGCTGAGGGTGTTGCGGCATTAAATCAGCTGCAAAAATTTCTGGTTGAAGAAACCCGGCTGGGGATTCCTGCCATCCCCCATGAAGAATGTTTAGTCGGACTGATGGCTGAAGGTGCGACTTTATTTCCCTCATCGCTCAATTACGGCCATACCTGGAACCCGGCACTGATTCAGGCGGCCGGAAAAGCCATTTCAGCCCAGGTCAGGCGGGTAGGTGCCCGGCAGGGACTGGCTCCGGTACTGGATGTATCACGGGATGTACGCTGGGGAAGGACCGAAGAAACCATGGGTGAAGATCCTTATCTGGCCGGTGTACTCGCAACCGGTTATGTGCAGGGAATCCAGGGCGAAGATCGTTCAGTGTGTGCCACACTCAAACATTATGTCGGCCATTCCTTTAGTGAAGGTGCCCGCAACCATGCTCCGGTCCACCTCGGATTTAAAGAGCTGAATGACACTTTTATGCTGCCGTTTGAAATGGCAGTCAAACTGGGCAAAGCCGCATCTGTGATGCCGGCTTATCACGATATCGATGGTGAACCCTGCCACGCCTCACATTTTCTGCTTACGGAAGTTCTCCGCCAGCAATGGGGCTTTGACGGCTTAATCGTCGCCGATTATGGCGGGGTCGAATTACTTCACTCTCACCATGCGATTGCAGGCAATAAAGCCGAAGCGGCTGCACTTGCGTTTAATGCCGGGCTGGATATCGAACTGCCGGACAGTGCCTGTTCAGAACAGATCATTCAGGCGCTGGAAGCCGGGCTGATGAAAGAAGACAAAATCGATGAAATTGTTGCCCGTATTTTGAGCTGGAAATTCAAACTCGGTTTATTTGAACAGCCATATTGCGAGCCGGTGACCGAAGCAACCATTCAATCTTCGCAGGCCTGCTCTCTGGCGTACCAAATCGCCTGTGAGTCGGCAGTCTTACTGAAAAATAAGAAACTGTCTGAAGGTGATCATCTGTTGCCCTTATCCACCACAACCAGACTGGCCGTGCTTGGGGCGACGGCTGACGACCCGCTGGCTTTGCTCGGCGGCTACAGTTTTCCGGTCCACCTGATTCTCAGCAAGGCCGATCAGTCTGAGCAATCCATCAAAACCTTAAAACAGGCTTTTGAAGAGCGCTTTGACGTCGTGGCATATGAAAAAGGCTGTGACATTCTGACTGAACGTCACGCCAATGCGCCGGTATTTCCCGGTGATGTCGATCTGGCTGTGGCACAAACACTGACATCACCGATATCACAGGATCAATCCGGGATCACAAAAACCAAAGGTGCCATCGATCAGTGCGATGTAGCCATTGTTTGTGTTGGCGATCTGGCCGGATTATTCCAGACCGGCACCGTCGGTGAAGGCTCAGATACCGACAGTCTGCAATTGCCCGGCGTTCAGCAGGCGCTGATCGATTTTGCACTCGACAGCGGCAAACCTGTGGTTGTGCTGGTTACCGGCGGCAGACCCTATCAGCTGGGCAGGGCGGAAGAGGAAGCTGCTGCGATTCTGTACGGCTGGGCGCCGGGTCAGGAAGGGGCGGATGCAATCGCTGATATTGTGTGCGGAAAAGTCAATCCGGGTGGCAGACTAACGCTCTCTTTTCCCAAAAATGTCGGTGCAGTGCCGTACTATTACAACCACAAACTGAAAAGCGGCGGCACGCCAATCGCGTATCATTTTGGTGCCCGCTATCCGTTTGGATTCGGCCTGAGCTATACCCGGTTTGAATACAGTGAATTTGAGACAAAGCACCACACCGCACCGCAAACCGGTGAGTTTGAAGTCTCCGTTATGCTGACCAATGCGGGAAAATATGATGGCAGCGAAGTGGTGCAGTTGTACGTACGGGATAAAATCGCCTCACTGGTCAGGCCGGTGCGCGAGCTGAAAGGTTTTGCCAAAGTCAGATTGGCAGCCGGGGAAAGCCGCCGGGTCCATTTCACGCTGCCGGTGGATATGCTGAATTTCACCAATCACCAATATCAACGTATCGTTGAACCGGGTGAGTTTGAGCTGATGATTGGCCGCTCTTCGACCGATATTGTTTTTCATGACAGGGTGACCGTCACCGGGGAAACCCGCATCCTGCCACAACAGTGGCGGATGGTGTGTGTCGTATCAACTGAATAATTGATAAGTAAGATCTTTCAGCGGGGTTTGTTTATACCCAAACAACCTGAAACCTGCATCTTCAGGTTGCTTGGGTATATTGCAGTAATAATCGGACCCCATTCATATAACCTGCCACGTCTGCTCAGACAATTCCGGACTCTGTATTCTTTTATCTAAACCCGGCTTCCGGTGTAACTCCCTGAAAATTACAGTATAAAAGTCTGAAAAAAATGAACAGCCTTTCACACTTTCCAAAAAAATAAACTACACTTTTCACTCTGAGCATAAAGACTCATACCAACTGATAAATTCTGCATTTCAATCATAAAATTTACCGGGGATAACAGAATGCAAACATGTCGGTGAACCCAATTTAAATTATAAATCAATTATTTATATCATTCCTGAGTGTTATTTTTATCACATATTAAATAATAAGATATATAATTTTATTCACTAAAGCGGCGCTTCTTCGTCTTTCATCCAGCTAGGATAAGGAGAAAAAAATGGTCCGCTCAATTCACAGCAAAAATATAGCAGGGAACCCTGAACCTCATCACTTCTGGACAATCTGGTCCGAGTATCAATCCCGACTGCTTCATTGTTGTCTGCATTGGTTAAACGGTAATTATACCCACGCTGAGGATGCGCTTTCTCAGGCACTGGAAAAATCATATCACTGCTTTCAACATGCAAAAGAACATATCAGGAATCCGTTTTCCTGGTTATACCGCCTGACTTATACCATTTGCATCGATATGTTAAGAGAACAGAAGAAACAGCAACATCTTGTTGAGATTGTCAGTGCCAGCCCGGAACAATTTTACTTTTCGGCAGCGACAACGGAATGTCTGGAAGAGCTGATTCAGCGGGATGATACCCTGGATAATCTGGAGCAGGCTTTTGAAAACCTGAACATTGATTTAAAAAAAATAATCCAACACAGGTTTATCGAAGAAAGGGATTACCCGGAAATTGCTGAAATCATGCAGATTACCCCGGAGAATGCACGAAAGCGGGTCCAGCTCGCCAGAAAGCAACTCCGTTTTATCAGCATATAATATTCACTTTTTTATTCACAAATCGCCAGGTGGTTCGTCTTAAAGGCAGGACGAACATAAAACCATGATACAACCAGTCAACGAATACTCAGAATTACAGTAACCACTGATTGAGTGATATATCAGAAAAGGGCAGTCATGTAACTGACCAGGCGGAGCTTGTCTGAAAGGAAAAATGATGGAACAAAAACAATGGTATGTCATCTACACCCGCGCCAATACGGAAAAAAAATGCAGCAAAGGCTTACGGAAAAACATTTTAAAACCTTTTTACCCACTAACTCTGTCACCCGGCACTGGAGTGACCGGAAAAAAGTGATTCAGGAACCATTATTTAAGTCCTATTTATTTGTCCGGTCAGAAATCAATACACTTCATCAAATCAAAACCATTGCAGGTTTTGCATACTTTCTGCAGTTTGGGGGCTATCCGGTCACGATATCTGAAAATCAGATCCGACAAATACAAAAGGTGACGGACCATTACTCAGATACAACTTCCATTGCAAGCAAACTGATACAAGGTGACAGTGTCACTATAACCAAAGGTCCACTGAAAGCAATGACCGGTGAACTCATCGAATTCCAGGGAAAAAAGAAAGTTGCCATTGAGGTGAGTCAGCTCAATCAGTCCATGTTGGTTTCACTGCCTTTGTCCTGCATTGCCAAACAGTCAATGAGACAGGCATAAAAGGAATCTGCCATGTCCGAAACCGATCAACTAGTTTATTTTCCGGAAAACAGTGATAACCATCTTCAACATCAGGCTGAGCAGCAACTGGCTGAAAGCTTATATGATTTAGGCCTGACGCTGGCGAATCAGGAATCGCCGGAAGAGATTCAGGAAGCCCAGAAAAAACAGCTGATCAACCTGAGAAACCTGCTGAAAACCCGGAAATGGACCCTGATTAGCGGACATTTTTCTCTGTCCGAAAGTGAAGTGGCGTTACTTGCTGTCGTTTACCTGTTTCAGCTCGAACCGGATCTGTTATCTGCTTATGCCGGTCTGAACTGGTATGAACGCGGGCCGGGAGTCAGTGCGGAACGTGTTTTATCATTAATCCCCGGAGCGCATGACTCAGACTTACCGGCGATGAAAACCGGATTATTGATGCCGGACAGCCCATTGATTCAGGCCGGATTGCTGATCTGTCATGATCCGGTGAATCCACTGAGCCAGTCCCTGACAGTGTCCGGACCATTTTTTGCCCGGATGGGTTATCAAGCGCCAACGGGTGATCAAAGCCGGAATATACCGGATGCAAACAGCTGGCTCATCCGGGAATCTGATGCGGTGAACCCGGCAAGCCGGGCTATGTTTACCGAACACTTCCGGCAGCCGGTGTTAAGGCTGGGGCTGAACCAAATCAGTAGCTCTGAATCAGATGAAATATTGTCATTTGTGCACGCCATACTTGAAAATCAACTGATGTCTGACATTAATCAGACAGAAGAACCAACCGGTCAGGTTGATGAAAGGGAGAACAACCCGCCAGAGCCATACCGGCTATGGATGGTTCACTCATCTCCACAGACGAAGGATGAAGCGATAATGCTGCAACAGGCCTGCCTGGATGCTGCACTTCATTCAATCCCGGCTGACCTGGCTATCTGCTGGCCATCATTATGGCAGGATAGCCTGAATTCAGACATTCTCCGGCGTTTTGTCTGGTATCTCATTCACCATGATAAAGTGCTGTTGTTTTGTGAGCCTTACCATCGGGGGGAGGAGGAGGATCGCGATTCTGTCTGGGTTGAAGAAATCACGCACCGCGTCGCTATTTCTGATTATGATCTTTCCTGCTCCGCGCCACAAAGGGCATCCGGGTGGCTGGCACTGTTTCAACAGGCGAACCTGATCCATCCGGATCAGCATGATGCTTGTGTACTTGCAGAGCGATATCCGCTCTCTGCGCCGGAAATGCAGTGGGTATTTGAAAAACAACATGCACAAAACAAAGACAGCCTTGACGCATTACAAAAGGCATGTCTGCAACATATTCATTCCGGCACACAGCATCATGGACTGGCAACATTCGTGATTCCCCGGCTGACCCTTTCGGACATGATCTTACCCGCAGGGATTCTTGAAGCTATTGAAGAACTGCTGGCCCGGATAAATCACCGCGATGCCATAAGGACATTATTACCCACAAGCAGCTTTGGGCTGCATGCCTTGCTTTGGGGCCCTCCGGGTACCGGGAAATCGATGGCGGCAGAAGCGATGGCCGGTGAATTGTGCTTACCACTGTATAAAGTCAACCTGGCAAACGTTGCCAGTAAATGGATAGGTGAGACTGAAAAACATTTAGCACAACTGTTTGAGCGGGCTGAATCTCAACATGCGGTTTTGTTATTCGATGAAGCAGATGCGATTTTCGCCAAACGCAGTGAAGTGGAATCCAGTCATGACCGGCATGCCAATCTGGGAGTCAGTTTTCTGTTGCAACGAATGGAAACTTATCAGGGGATTTTACTGCTCAGTACCAATTTTAAATCAAATATTGATGATGCATTTCTGCGCCGCTTCACTTCGGTCATTGAATTTGGCCTGCCTGACAAGGCATTGCGGCATCAGTTATGGCATCAGGTCTGGCCGGATACATTTCGTCTGTCCCCCGATCTTGATATGGATTACTTAATCGCAGAATTCGAATTATCACCTTCCCAGATTTACAACATAGCCGAACGGGCCTGTCTGTTCGCGATGATGAACGGGGAAACCGGGATCCATCAGTCACAAATCGCGAAAGCTCTGAAATGTGAGCTGGACAAACAAAGCTCAGGGTTTATGGCGGCCCGGCATATTGCCGGATGGCAAACACCAGTGCCAACAAAGTCACAATGATTGACAGATAAAGGATGCAGTATGGATGCGCTCATACTTCAGAAAATTCAGAAAGACCTCAAAGCATTACTTGAAGAACATGTACTCCGGATTGATGACAATGACGATGTCAAAGTGAGCTTTCTCGCACCGGACAGTGATTTTGTGTCGAACCTTGGCTCAACCCCAACGGTGAATTGCTATCTGATTGGCATCGAAGAAGATTTACTGCGGCGTCAGAGTGAACCACTGAGAACACAGCTGAAAAACGATCAAAAGGGCAGAAAGGTCAGTGCAGTCTCTTATGAACCCCGCTTTGTGGATATCAGTTATATGCTGACGGTTTGGTGTCAGGACAAAACCAGCAGTGCGGAAATCGAACATCTGTTGATGGGATACCTGATTACCGGCCTGGGTGGCTCTGATTTTTTTCCGGGCGCAGAGCTGTCATCGCCCAATGTTGAACCAATGCCTTATGGTATCCGGATGATGTTGTTTGGCAGTGAATATGCCGGAAAAATCAGCGGGCAGGTCTGGCAGGCAATGGGCGCGACGCCAAAGCCCTGTTTAATGCTGTCACTATCGGTACCAATTGATGTCAGGAATAAATCGGTCAGGCCGGTGATAGAAACAATCGAACAGACTGCAAAAAATACCAATCCATCTCATCCGGACAAGACGGATTCAACTCTGATACAGGAACAATAATCAATGACAAATTCAAAAGAGCAGGTACAAAGTTATTTTGAACCGGGAGACACGCCGACTTCCGCAGAATTTTACGAGTTGATTGATCTGGCGACCAATGCGGAAGCAATTGATGCAGGGACAATCGGCAATGATTATTTGCCTGAAAACATCGAAGTTACTTCTGTCACAGCAGAACTAAATGGCGATGGCAGCGGAATTACAGGCCTTAATGCGACAGCGTTAACAGGGCAAATCACTAACGATAATTTACCCGATGACATCGAAGTTAATTCAGTCACAGCGACTTCTGTCACAGCAACACTAAGTGGTGATGGCAGCGGCATTACAGGCCTTAATGCGACAGCCTTAACAGGGCAAATCACTAACGATAATTTACCCGATGACATCGAAGTTAATTCAGTCACAGCGACTTCTGTCACAGCAACAACACTAAGTGGCGATGGCAGCGGTATTACCAATCTGAATCCGGAAAACCTGTCAGGCAAAGTTCCTATCGACCAAATTCCTACAGGTGCGGTTGAAAATAACTCGCCAGACGAAGTTCCAACCACTCAGTCAACCAAGAGTTATGTTGATACCCGTCTGCCTGACGGTGTCATTATGATGTGGTCAGGGGAAGTGGCCCCTGAAGGCTGGGCCTTGTGCAATGGAGACAATGGTACTCCTGATTTGCAGGGGCACTACATTATTGGTGCGAGCGATGACTTTCCGTTGAATAGTTCAGAACAGATAGATCAATCAGACGCGATGAAAGTCGCTGGACAGCCGCTTTATTTCGCCCTGAACTACATCATGAAGGTGACGCCTCAAGCGTAAGGAGTGTTCCATGTACCGCTTCAAAACAGAAACAGACCAGCCCGTCAAACAGCAGAAAAAAAACACCACCGGCCTGCCTGATCACGTCAAAAGCGGGGTGGAACAACTTTCGGGCATGAATCTGGACCAGGTTCAGGTCCATTACAATTCATCTCATCCGGCTCAACTCAATGCACATGCTTATGCGCAGGGCAATCAAATTCACGTGGCGCCCGGTCAGGAGCATCATATTGCCCACGAGACATGGCATATGGTCCAACAGGCACAGGGACGGGTACCGCCAACAACTCAGGTGGGTGGTCAGGCCGTGAATGATAACCCGGCACTGGAAGCAGAAGCCGATCAAATGGGGCGGCAGGCGGAAAGATTAGGTAAATCAGACAATGGCAAGACTGAATCACCAACAAACCATGCGCCAAAGCAGCTCTGTCCGATCATTCAATTGTCAAAAGACTGGAAAACAAGTGCATTACAACAGGAAATCAAGAAAGAACAACAACAAGTGACCGACTTTGACCTTGTGCATACAGCGCATCATATTTTACCGAAGAGTGAGCTGTGGAAAACCTATCAACAGTTGTCCGGTCATGAGCAGAAAAACATTGCACAACAGATGGCCGGAAAAGACACTCTGACAGAAAAGAAGGTCAAATCCCTGCAATTTAACCTGACGCTGGGACCAAAGCCTGAACTGAGAACGGATGATCCTAAAAATGGGTTTGATCCGAACTATGCCAGCGGCGTTATGACTCCCCGCTCTAAGGCCCTCAGCAAAGCCTGGAATGCTTCATCAAATCAGATTGATCCGAAAGCATTGGCGGATGCATTACAAAAAGCGAAACAGATGCACCAACATCACCCGATCATGAACAGAAGCAAATGGAACAAAAAGCCAAACGGTAAATTCAGCCGGGATAAAAATCAGCATGCGCCGGTTGCTCTGACAAATCAGGTCGCCGCAGCCAGTGCGCCGGCCCCACAAAACCCACAGCCTCCACAACCAGTCGCGACGGTAGCACAACCCTGGCTGACACCACTGATAAAAAAAGCGGCAATAACCACACTGGGTCTGGGAACCATGATATGGGCTGCATCTCTGACATGGGCATCCGAATAATCCGGTCACAAAAAGAAGGAAGACTGAATGTACCGGCATAACAAAAAAATCAAGCGTCTGGCCACGAAAGCCCCTTTACACAGTCCGGCACGGGCTGCTGAGATGAGTGGTTTACGCCGTTATCCGGTCCGGCAACTTTCTCCGGAAAAGATGGAGATTGATCAACCGGATGAGGCCATGGAGGTGGACCAGAAAATCAACCCATATCAGCTGACTCATAACTGTTATTACTGTACGGCTGCTTATTTAGCCGGTTATGACGATGTCAATGACATGGTCGGAGAGACAGGAATCATGCAGCAACACACAGCCCCTCTGGATGAAATAATGTCTTTGTTTCAATACGTTGGATTGACATATAACTATCATCACTCCACCAATCCCGCTGATATTGAACTGGCGAAAAAGAGTGGCAAGCGGTTTGGTCTGGCTTATGTCAGAAATGATCCGGGCAGAACCGGGCATATGGTCGTCATCGAACATGGCCGGATTATTGACACCCAGCAAGACCATAAGGAAGTGGATCCCATCGCTGAGCAGGCTGTCGAATTTCACTTTTTTGAGCTCAATCATTAAACCCGGTATTGATACCCAAATAATCTGAAAATACAGGCTATTTGGGTATCAGGGCAGAGAAGGAGATAAATCATGGCAACAAAACCCGTTGCAGTTCCTGGTATGACATTTCAGTTCTCACCCGCCAGTGTCTCTGGTGTGGTCCAGGTTTTAACACCACCTTCAATGAAACTGACTGCCGGAGGAAAGGGCGTTTACCTTGGACCGGTCTCGGTGCTGATCACCAATATCAGACAAGCCGACAAAGGCAGTGTTGTGCCCGGTATCTATCAGGGCACATTCCGGCCCACGGCAAAAAAATTACTGGCGCCCGGTAAAGCAGCCCTGCGGGAAGGCGATGAAATTGCCGGGTGTTCAGATATGGGGATGGCGATGAAACCCGGCCCGAATGGTGTGCCGGTTCCCAGCCCGATTTCATTCCGGATCAAAATCAAAAATCCGGGCCAGAAAAAATTAGTGTGTGAATAAGCAGTTTGTATTACCGGGCAACCTGAAAAAAGGTTGCCTGAATGAATAATCAGGCAGATGAGATAGCGCCACCGGGATAAAACCGGTGCGGCAACATGTCATCAAATGTGGTACGCAATCGCGTTTTCACCCTCTCGTAAAGATAAAGGTAAAGAGAATGGCGCAATATAAAACCCCAAATGTATACGTGAAAGAATTATCGACATTGCCGGCATCTGTCGCAGAAGTCGCAACAGCAATTCCGGCGTTTATCGGTTATACCGAACTCGTCACCGATAAGGATGATGAAAACAAATCACTTATCGGTAAACCCATACGCATTACCAGCTTATCTGAATACGAAGAAAGCTTTGGTGGCCCGTATGCAGAAGCAATCACTGTAAAACAAAACCCGGTATCAGAAGAATTTTATATTCCTGAAACAGAAGAGACGGCACTGGCGCAATTTTTCTTATATCAGGCTGTTCAGCACTTTTTCGCCAATGGTGGTGGTGCCTGTTATATCGTCAGTACCGGTGATTATTCAGGTGAGGTAGTCGATACAGATTTTGATTTAGCGGTGTTGGAAAAAGTGGACGAAGTCACATTGTTTGTGATGCCGGAAACGGTACACCTGAGTGAAGAGCTGCATTATGGTCTGCATAAAACCGCATTAACGCAGGCCAGCAAATTAATGGATCGGTTCGCAGTGACTGATGTGAAACAATTATCAGTGCTGGATGGCAATATTGCAGACGATTCAGCCAGTATGCGAGATAATCTGGCCGGAGAACTGAACGAGCTGAAATACGGCGCAACCTATTATCCCTATGTGCGCACGACAATTGCCCGCCACTATACGGATGATACCGTGACGATTGAATATGCCGATGAAAGAGTTGGTGGCGACCCTCAAACTCTGGCCGATCTGTATGAAGAATCCACCGCACAATACAACGAGATTGTGGCATTACTCCGTCAGAATTATCTGATTTTACCCCCCAGTGCCGCAGTTGCCGGTTGTATGGCCAAAACTGATACCAGCCGCGGTGTCTGGAAAGCACCGGCCAATGTCGCGTTAAGTCAGGTGCTGGAGCCGATGGTTTCGATAGATAACAGTCAGCAGGAAAACCTGAACGTTGATGTAACGGCCGGGAAATCGGTGAACGCCATCCGGACATTTGTCGGTAAAGGTACGTTGATATGGGGCGCCCGGACACTGGCAGGGAATGACCTTGAATGGCGTTATGTTTCAGTCCGGCGCTTCTTCAACATGGTGGAAGAGTCTTTGCAAAAATCGACCGCTTTTGCTGTTTTTGAACCCAATACCGCAATTACCTGGCTGAAGCTCAAAACCATGACCGAAAATTACCTGCGGACACTCTGGCAGCAGGGCGCTCTGATGGGAAGCAGCGAAGATCAGGCTTTCTTTGTTCAGGTTGGCCTTGGTGAGAGTATGACCGAACAGGATATTCTCGAAGGGATTATGAGAATCAATATCGGCCTGGCCGCAACACGGCCGGCAGAATTTATCGAACTGACATTCCAGCACAAGTCTCTGGAAAGCTGATCTTTGAAGCCACCCGGATTTGTGGTGTCTTGATCTGTTTGCGGGATCATGTCGCACCAACAAACATGGGAACATTCTATTCCATTCATTTCACTCTGGAGTTTTACACATGGCAGATACTGCACAAAATATTGCGGACACTTATCCGATCCCGGCTTACCGGTTTGTGGTTGATTTTGGTGATGAAAGTATTCCCTTCACGGAAGTATCCGGTCTGGATATTGGTTACGATACCATCACTTATAAAGATGGCCGGGGCATCAAACATATGCCGGGTCAGCCAACTGATGTCAATATTACGATGAAACGCGGCCTGATCCGTCAGGGGAGTCAGTTCTACAACTGGATTGCTTCAATCAGCCTCAACATGATTGAAAAACGTGACTTAAGTGTATCGCTAACCGATGAGACCGGTGAAACCTTACTGGTAACATGGAACATCATTAATGCATTTCCAACCAAACTGACTGCACCCTCGGTCAGCGGCAGCTCAAATGAGGCGAGCATCGAGTCTCTGGAGCTCAGAGCCGATGATGTGAAAATTATTTTCCATTAAACAGAACCAGCATTGAAACAGAGTCAGCACTCCGGATAAAGCGCCGGAAAGCAACCTGACTGAACCATTTCAGCCCCCGTGTTCCGGGGAGTCATATCCCCGGTTTTTTTAAAAGGCCTGCCTATGAGTAGCAGCAATGATTATCCCATTGTGGGATACCGTTTTTTAGTGGTTATTTTTTCTGCCGGAGTACCAAACCCGGTTGATATCCGGTTTCAGGAAGTCAGTGGTCTGAGGCTGGAACGCAATATCACCCGGCAAGGCAATATGACCACACTACAAGCTGAACTTCCGCAGCAAACCCTGACATTGAAGAGAGGTGTGATGAACCAGATCAGCCCGCTGGCGATGAACCAAATCCTTGAGGGAGAGATGTGGGGCACCCGAATGCTGCGCAAAGATTTACTGATTTGTGTTTTAGACGGTAACGATACACCCGTCAACAGCTGGCTGGTTATGAATGCTTACCTGAGCAGCTGGAGTTGGGAAGGCATTGATGCCAACGCCAGTGATGTGCTGATTGAGAGCATGGAATTTAAATACACGACCGTCAAATATATGCCTGTCCCACTCGGGTAACCCTCACTGAGATACCAATTCTCACCGAAGAAAAACAACGTCAGCGACCTGATAGCGGGGGAAAGAATGACAGATACCTCATCAATTATTGCCAAACATGTGGTTGTGCAGGGAAAGATACAAGAATCTTCCCGGCCTGAACCGCAGCAACCCAATACCGGTCAGGCCCATATCAACACTGAGACGGTCCGGACACAAACAACCGGAGTGGATGATGAACAGCTTTATCAAACACTCAAATCGGAATTTCGTCGTCTTGAAGCTGAAGTCAAAGCGTTAAAGCAGCAGCTTCATGCGATAGCGATGGGGGAATCCCGTGAATTCAAACGTTCAATGGCCCGGGCCATTGAGTATGACCATTTGATCAAGAGACCTTAATCATGTCTGTATTTACTGATCCAACCCGGGCATTTATCCCGTCAGTCAATATTGCTGCGTACAAAAAAATAGGGGGTGGAACGGCAGATCTTGTCAGTTCAGTTTTAGTCCCCTATGACATGCCATCATTGACCACACACTATACTAACGATATTCGTTCAGCAAAAACAGCCGGCGGTGATGGCGCCGTTAATCAGTTTAATTTTTCAGAACCATCAGAAATGAAACTCCGGCTGTTACTGGATGACACCACCTATGCCAACGCTGTGGCCTATCTGATGCCGTCAAATACCATTCCCGATGGTGTTGATGCTATCGTTGAAAAGCTGCTGACCATGTGTCATGCGATTGATGGCAAAACCCATCAGCCATATTTCATCCGGGTCACTCCGATGCAAATGCCGCTGGTCAAAGGGCCGCACAGCGGATTCGGTGGTTTCCTCTCAAGTATGGAGATCAGAAATGAAATTGTGGATTCCCTTGGGTGCCGGGTAAAAGCCACGGTGGATCTCAGTTTTACCGAGTGTAAAACCGCCAAAGAGTCCGAAAAAGAGATCGGACGAAGCTCTCCGGATTTGACCCATGAGCTGCAAACTTTTGGTGGCGACAAACTGGTGAACCATGTCAATCAGATCTATGGCAGCCCTGAGTATGTTCATTCAGTCGCCGAGTTTAACCAGTTAAACAGTATCCGGGCGCTAAAACCGGGTAAAACGGTGAAATATCCGCCACTGGAAAGTTAGGGAGGTTTCATGGCAACCCGACTCAAAGTAAAAATCGGCAATACATCACTGACAGAAGCCGATGTTTATGAGTTTCAGGCGGGATATCAACTGAATAGCATTCCTGAACTGACACTGGTCCTCAGGGACGGTAATCTTGCGGCAGGTTCATTTGACCGGACTGATGATCAACAATTTGCACCGGGACAGAATGTCAGCCTCTACGGCGGAATCGATGACACGAATCACCAAATCTTCGAAGGCATAATTACCGGCAGCCGGGTTTCTATCGATGATCAGAAGCAGCCGCGCCTGATACTGACCGTTAAAGGTGAATCGGTCAAATTACTTGAACACCCGGTCAACTATATCAGTAACAAAGAGATTGAAGATAAAACACTCATTGAGAAAGTCGCGGCACTAAGTGCGGGTTATAAGTTTAAACAGGGTGTTTCAGATATTTCCGGCAACCGGATTAAACATGCCCAGTTTGCAGTGTGGCAACAAACGCCCTGGCGGATTATTTTTTCCCGGATGACTGAAAACGGCGCTGTCTTTTGTCCTTCCGTCAAAGGTGACCGCATAGTGACCCTCTCATCAGTGAAAAGTCAGGCTGCGAAAGAAACATTTCAGCTCCATGAAATACATCACTGTGACCTGTTTTCTGACACGCAGTCATGCTTTAAAGAAATCTCCGTGACCGCCTGGGACAGTGAGACACAAAAAGCATTTTCACCGGTTAAAGGGAAAAGCGGCAATTTCAAATCAATTAAAGAGTCAGATTCAGTACTCAGCCGCAAACCACTGGAAATCCGGTGTTCAGCGCCCAAAACCAAAGCACAAATCACAGCGATTGCCAACGGAGAGATGAATTTCAGAATGCTGGATATGTATCAGGGACGCCTGAGCATCTCTGAACAGGCAATCACCAAAGTCATGAAACTGGCTTTGCTGGACCGGCTCACGGTAAAAGGCGTCGGGAAAGATTTTTCTGATAACCATATCATCACCGGAATTCGTCACCATTTCACCGCCAGTGAGTGGCAATTCGTGATTGAACTGGGACTATCACTTAACCGTTCACTTTACGCGCCAGAGGCATATTTACCTGAGATGCCGGTGACAACCGGGGTCATTGCGGCCTATAAAACTTATAGCAAGCTGCCGCAAACGATGCCGGTACTGATTCCGGCACTGGATAGCAAAGTACCGCTTTACGCCCGGCAGACTTCACCCTTTGCCAGTAAAGGAGAAGGGCTATTTCTTCCTCCTAAAAAAGGAGATGAGGTGATGGTCGGCTTTATCGGCGGTGATGCCAGCTACCCGGTGATTCTCGGCGCCTGTTATAACAAGGCCAATCAGCCGCCCAGAAAATATGATGATAAAAATAACCAGGTTGGTCTTTTCTTTGCCGGAGAAAAGCTGGATCTGTTCATTGATCGTGACAGGCAAACAGTCAATGTTACTGCATCAAATCAAGTCAAACTCACTCTGAATGAGAAAGATGGCATCACGGCAGGAGACAGTAAAAACAGCCTGACGCTCAGCAAAAAAACCAGCCTCAAATGTGAAGATGAAGTCGCTATCGATGCCAAAAGCCTGTCAGTGAAAACATCAGGCAAAGTCGGCATTAAAGCAAGTAAGACGGAGATCAAATAATGGACGAATCAGTCATTGGTACCGGGTGGAAGTTTCCGCCCCGTTTTGCAAACCCTCAAACCGGGCCCGATATGTCAGATGAAATGACGCTGCTGGAAGAAGCGATCAGAATTCTGCTCAACACCCAGGTCGGGGAGCGGCCTCTGGAACCTGAGCTTGGTTGCGGACTGGATCACTTCATGTTTTCAGAAGCGACACCTTTAACCCTGATGGAATTGAAAGAAGAGATCGCCGCTGCGATTGTCGCCTGGGAACCCCGGATCGATTTGCTCAATATTCAGTTCGATCTGGCTGAAATTTATGACGGGAAACTGAATATTTTACTTGAATATGAAGTCCGGCAGACCAATGCCAGAAACAACATGGTATTCCCGTTCTATCTGGCAGAAAAATCCATTTAACCGCTTTCAGGAACCGACTATGTCAGATTTGATCACCAAAGATTACAGGTCATCGTTTAAAGACTTAAAAAGAAAAAATCAGGCACTCAATGGACTGACTCAGACAGCACGTGTGCTTGAGGCACTTCAGGGCGATTATTTTTCGATTGAAGAGCGAACTTTCAGTGAATGGATGGCTTACCTGCGCAAGGCCGCCCATAATATTCGTTTCTACAATGATCAGACCTTCCAGCCAGACGGCCACTGGGGAGATGCACTGCCGGGAATCATTCAATCTCAGTCGCTGGAAAATCTGTTAAACGGTTTACCCGTTCCGGAAGAGACCAAAACGTTAGCATCCCGCCCGGATATTGCCGCTTTGCTGGCTTTTTTCACCCTGATGACACATCCCAAAGGGCAGTTTGACGCCCTGACCGAACGTCATAAGCAGCATTATTATCAGGATGTTCTGGGCTTTGCGCCACTGGCCGCTCAGCCGGATCAGGTTCATCTGGTTATCGGGCTGGATGAAGATACACCAGGCATGACACTACCCGCCGGTACCTGTTTCACCGGGCCAACAGACAGCAATGACCTGCCTCTGGTTTATGAGACAGAAACGCAGGCGGCCCTCAACCATACTCAGGTTGTACAGATGAAAACGCTGTCAGGCGTGGTGGATCTGAGGGAAGAAAAAGGGCTAGGGATCCGGAAAAATGAACAACGGATTCTGACTCAGGTGATTGATACTGAAAACGGGCTGGAACTCGATAGTGGTGGCGTGCTGACATTTGGTGATGATTTGGCAGAAACACAAACACCGGGAGAAAACCAGCAGTTTTCCCGGATCGGGCTGACGATTGCCTCTCCGGCATTATATCTGGCCGGAGGAACACGAACTGTCACTCTGATTTGTAACCGGGCATCAGGCACAGAGTCGTCACCACTGTCACTCAAACAATGGTTCGATATTGCGGTTTCAACCGCTGACGGGATGATCACATACGAGCATGATTTGCTGACTCAGGATGGAAATCACAACCGGGATGAAAATGAAAGCAACTGGACCATTGATGAAAACAGCGATGGTCTGTGCATGGAATTTTCATCACTCTTTCCGGCGATTACCGGGCTGGAAGGGGAACAGGCACCCGGTGTCACCTCGCTACCACATTTTGTTTTCAGTCTGAGGCCAAATCAGGAAAAAGCTGCAGCCATTCTGAAAAAAAGTATTTTCACTGCCATTGAACTCAACATGGATGTCTGTGGATTACCGGGCCTTATCGCCGGTAGCGATGATGGCAGCCTGGATACTGCCAGCCCGTTTGAACCTCTGACCGGCGCACCTAAAATAGGCAGCCGCCTGACGTTCACTCATCCTGAATTACTGGTTAAACCCATCACAGATGCGGACATCACTTTTCACTGGATCGGACGCCCCGTTGATCTGAATGAACATTACCGGATTTATGCTGAATACCGTGATTTTACCGGTCAGTCGTCAGATCAGTTTTCCGAACCGTTGCGGAGCAATACCTGGCCGAAACCCAAATTCACCTTCACACGATCGGATGATTTATCAGATCCCGGTGATCCCATCGACATGTTCAGTAATCATACACCGGTAGATAATATTGATATTCATACCATTGCGTTTATTTCTGCATCAGACAACGGGCCGGTTTATTCATGGGATACATTGCCACTGGATGAACCGGCCGGTAACTGGCCACGAAGATATAATGCAACCCTGGTCAATAATGACTTTGGCCACGGTGAATTTGCTCAGGTCAGCCAGTATGCAGCCTATCTCAACAGCCAGCAATCGGGTACAAAAGAGGAGGGGGAGCTCCGGATTGTTCCGGATCCTTACACGCCGGAACTGGAACAACTGACGCTCAACTACTCGTGCTCAGTCACACTCGAAGCGTCCGCACTCGCAAGTATGGACTCACCGGCATTGCAGTTTCTTCATCCTTTAGGACGGCCCAGGATCGTTGCTTCCGGAGCAACAATGACTTTGCTGCCTTATATGCCTGAAAACGCTTATCTGTATATCGGACTGAATCAGACCTCATTACCCGGCAGTTTCCGCTTCTATTTTCAGGTCGACCCGGTCGACAGCAGCAATATCAGTGACAATAGTTATGTCAAATGGGAATACATGACCCCGCAAGGCTGGCAACTGCTGCTCAGCAGTGCTGATGGTGCCCAGATGGGACAGCCCCGGATCATCGAGGATTCCACACAGTTGCTGCTGAATTCAGGGATTGTTGTGCTTGAGTTACCCGCAATGGATGAATCGTTATCCGGGCTGGGGGATGGGTTGCTCTGGCTTCAGGTCAGCATTTTTAATCAAAACTCTGATTCAATGGCCGGAGATTTGCCGGGGGCAGTCCGCTATTCAGCCTTAAGAGGCATTTATCCGCAGGGTGTTGTTGCCACACTGATTACAGAAGAAGTTGATCCATCTCACTATCAACAGCCACTACCGGCTGAATCTGTCACTGAACTGGATGTACCGGATGAAAGAATCAGCAGTGTGACCCAGCCGTGGCCTGGTTTTGGGGCAAGAGTTGAAGAAACAGAATCAGAGCTGTCTGTCAGAGCCAGCGAAAGGCTCCGGCATAAACAGCGCGCGCTGACAAGATGGGACTATGAACATTTGGTATTAAACAGTTTCCCTGAAGTCTATATGGCCCGGTGCTATGCACCACAAGAGAATGAGTTAAATAGTGAAAGTGATATCTCAGTCGTGGTCATACCTGTCAATTATGACACCAGTATTCTTCAGCCCAAGTTGCCATTGTATCTGCGCCAGCAGATTGAAACCATGCTGGAGGAGGTGAGCCCGTCCGGTGTCTCTGTCACCGTCAAAGACCCGGTTTATGAAGAGGTTCATTTTGATGTGCTGGTGAAGATTTTTTCCGGATATGACATCGATTCAGTGGTGCGGGAAATCAACCAAATCCTGATTAATTATCTGACACCCTGGCAAAGTGATTCAGATGAGGATCCCAACTTCCGGCAGGCGATATACTTTACCGAGCTGGCACTGGCACTGGAACAACATCCGGCGGTGGATGTGGTACACCATATCCGGGCTACCGTTGACCGGCCTGCACAGATTTTGCCAGGTGTACCAAACAGCTTTGATGAAACGGATAACATTATTCAGCCCGGTCAGGAAGACGCTATTCTGGTTCCTTCCCACTACCATAAAATCGTCCTGGTGGATCAGGATCTGCCGATTGTGGAAGGTATTGGTAAATGGCGGGTTGAGATTGATCTGACTGTTTCTTAAATACTGACGCTGTCAGATGTATTCACGCCGGAATAGTCCTGTCTGAATACAGTCTTTCTTGCTGTGATTCTTCCATCACTGATGTCCTATAACAGATGCTTTCAGGTGATATTTTTCATGACGACAACTTCAACAACGGCGTATATTTCCCGTTCGCCACGGGAACAAAGTGGTCAGAACCTGCCGCTATTGCAACAGCAGGCACTCTCTGCGATTCAGCAGTATGCCGATCAAACCTGGACCAATCACAATCCGACTGATCCGGGAATCACCTTATTAGATGTTCTGGCATTTATCATTTCAGATTTAAGCTATCAGCTTGAATTTCCGGTGCGGGATTTAATGGCATGGCCAGAGGAGCAATCAGAATCAGCCGCTCCATTCTGGCTGGCCCCGGATGTGCTTCCGTCCAACACAGTCACCATGACGGACTACCGCCGCATGATCATGGATATTCCCGGCATACGAGCCGTTTTTCTGAGCCGCTCTCCCGTGACTGACAGATGGTATGTAGTCATTGATACCAAATCCGCATTGCTGACAAAACAACAGCGTTTAGCACTGGCTGATCAGGTCAGACAACGTTTTGTGACTGAGCGGAATGTTGATGATGATATCGCCGGACTCTGCTTTATCCAAAAACATCCGGTTGCACTAAAAATGAAGTTGTTATTTGGTCCGTTACGTGACCCCGTCACAACTCTGGTCGATGTGTTTACCCGGCTCAATGAGGTGATTTCTCCTGAAATACCACAACAAAGTCTCGAAGGTATGCTCGATGCCGGTGAGACTGCCGACCTTATCTTTGAAGGCCCTTATACTGAAAATGGCATTATTCAGCCTGAATCACTGGAGACAGAAGCCTTTCCTCAGTCTCTGTTCGCTTCTGATTTAATTCATGTGATGCATCAGGTCACATCGCTGAAAACGGTAAGCCAGCTGATTTTTCAGCCTCTGTCTGATGAAGGCAGCAGCAGGCTTACATTGAAAGAAGATGAAATACAGTGGCAATATCAGATAACAACAGAAGATAAAGAGAGAGAAGGACAAGCCGGAAATAATCAGGGCCTGACAGAATTATTCCCCCGGTCATTCAGCTTTGACCTGAAAGAAACACTGGATCTTTTATCGATTGAGATTGATGGTCAGGCTTATCCACTCACAGATGCGCAAAAAAAAGCCATCCTGTTTAAATATCACTGGCCGGAGAATACCGAAGAAGAGGATGTTGCTTCTTCGGTATTTCCTGATCTTGAAGCTTATCAGCAAGGGCAGTACCGGGAACTGAAAAAGTATCAGTCTCTGCAATACGAATTTCCGGTGATTTATCGGCTGATTGATGCCCGGCTGGATGCACAAATTGACAGTCAGTCACTGGCCCGAATCATGCAGTTGAAAGGCTTTCTGACGTTGTTTGATCAGGTGTTAGCAGACCAGTTTTTCCAGTTAGAAACCTTGAAAGTACTGCTGGCATTGCCGGACAAACAGAGCTTTACGGTTCTGGCCCGGCTGTTTGATAAAATGCTGGGCAGCGAGACACTGTCACAAAAAGAGGTAAAATATTTCTGGGAAGCGGTTGATAACTTGCCCAAAACCATCGTCAGCCAGCCGGTGACTGATATCAGCGGGATGAAAAACCTGATGGGTTCGTATTTCAATGACTACCAGACTGACGGCTTTCAGCCTGATGCAGAAACGCCATTTGATGCAACACAGCTTGACCGGTTGAACAGAGGGCTTTCCCATTTGTTAGCCCGGTATGCAGAAACCACAATCGATGCCAATCTGCTTCAATATGATCCTGTCTTGTCTTTCTATCTTGATGTGTTAGAAGCAGGGATGCCTGAAAATGTGGCACTGAAGTTACCTGCGTTGGAAGCATGGATGGGCGGAAAGAATGAGCCACTTTTACAGCGATTGGTTTTGTTGAAGCAGGTCACTGAGAAAGCAACCATTTTAAATGATTACCCGAGGCTTAGCCGCCTGAGAGCGGGAGGATACAACTATGCTGGCAATCCACCCCGGCGGAATTTTTCTGACTCGCTCAAACACCGGATCTTAAGTTTTCTGGGGGTATATCAAACTGAAGCGATGCCATTGGCAACAAATAATAAAGAAGGATTCTATCTGACAGAAAGTATTCTGCTCTGGGCTGGAATGCCTGTCCCGGGATCCCCGCCGGAAACTTCGGACATCATCCCAAAAGATAAAGACAGTGAACCTGTGGCGGTAGAAAAGAGGACACTCTATTTTGTGATTCCGGACTGGCCGACACGCTTTGCAAACGCGGAATTCAGAAATCTGCTTGAAGAGCAGATCCTCAGGGAAACGCCGGCTCACCTGACCTGTAAAGTCCTTTATCTGCCACGGGAACAAATGAGCCGGTTTGAACAGCTTTATTATGACTGGCGTAACGCAATGACCCAGTGTCCGTTTCCTGTATGGGATGGAGAGGCTTTACTTAACCCGCCAAATCCGGAATACCTCAGATGGTTAAGAGACACAACAAAACAGCTGAATGAATTTTTTCATACCGCAGACAGCAGCTGCCTTTCGCCCATCCAATATGAACGAAAGCCAATCGGTCAGGGCATCATTTCTGATAATTTCATCATTGGTTACAGGCCGTTACCGGTCCTGCATCCGGTGACACCTGTCAGTCAGGCTTATATTCATCCGGACAATATTAACCCCGTATTTTACGTCAATATCAAAACGCCTAATTCTATCAACCCCGTTTAAAAACCCAGTAAGGAATTCAGATGAGCACTAGTGAACAACTGATCCAATCGCCTGCCGGCTCTGAATCATTGGACTCAAAGAAAGACAGTAACAAACAGAACACCAACTCACTTCTGGGCGCAGCAGAGCTAAAACCTGAATTTGCTGACAATGAATGCCCGGATGGTGATGACTTTGCCAATCTGATTGATGCTTCATTTAATAAGAAAGATGGCCCCATCAGGGAAACCGATCAGGAAACAATCGAGGTCGATAAAAAAACCGACTTTCTTGCCGGTGTGAGTGTCACTGGTGGTCTCGAAACTGATACGTTCGTCAGCGGTGATCTGACAGCGGAAGGGAACGTCACTGTGAGTGGCAAACTCGATGTATCGGAATCTCCGCTCACGATTGGCAACGGGGAAACTCAGGCTCAGATAGGAGAGGAGCAGCTGAGCATCGGCGATACACTGGTCTTGGATCAAGGGGAGTTTACCGTCAATGCCAATACTCATTTGAACGGCGAAACCCGGCTGAAAGGCACGGTCAGCATGACCCATTCCGGTGAATTGATCGGACCAACACTCTATGTCAGCGGAAAAACTGAAGTCGATCAATTACAAGTCGGAGCACCGGTTCTGCTTGGTCATGATAATGCACACATTGAACTCAGAAACAGCGGTAATAAAGATGCACTTTTAGTGACCGCAAATGGATCAACCTTTTTGTCACTGGATAAAAACGGACAACTTTCTCTTGGCTTATCCGGTGACAATTCATCTGCAAAATTACATATCCGCAGTGACGAAGATGATGCGGATAGTGTGGTCCGGGTGGATACCAAAGACAATGATGATTCACCATTTGTGATCACTTCGGAAAATAACGTGGGGGTGGGTACGGAATCTCCCGATAATCCGTTAGATGTGATTGGCTCTGTCCGGGTTGGGGCATCAGAAGTCGTTGCTTCACCTCATAGTTTATCGGTTGAGAACCGGATCGGAGTCGGAACCGCCAGCCCGATGGCAAGACTCGATATCCATACACAAAATAGTGAAACGGCCATGCTGCTGCGTTCCGGAGAGTCCAGCCTGCTCGATGTCTCCTCAGCAGGGGTAATGACCGACACTTCTCTGACCGTAGCGGGTGAAACCGGCCTGAACAATACCACTGTGAATGGGACGCTGACCGTTAAAGATGAGACTTCAATTGCCGGTAAAACTCACTTTGAACAGGATGTCTCAATTGCCGGTATGCTTTCGGTTGAAAAAGAAACCTATCTGAAAACCACCACAATCAGTGATAAAACCACACTGGAAGATGTTCTGATCGTGGAAGGTGAGACCAAACATCAGGGAGCGGTCGGCATTGGTATCGGTGATGGCTTATTTAATCATCCGGAAGCCGGTTTACACATCCGGGAAACCGACAACCTGCCGGGGCTGAAAATAGAAAGCAAAGAAGGGAAAACCAAAGTTCTGGTCAGTGAGAACCAGATATCCCTGGGGGAAACCGGTACACCAGTGACACTGAACATCACCGGGGATACGTTACAGGACGGCGAGTTAATCACCAATACGCTGACGGTAGAAGATCATACAACGCTGAAAACAGCAACTACAGTGGAAAGCCAGCTCACGGTCCTGCAGTCCGGGGCTGAAACCGAAACAGACAGTGCCCTCAAAATACAGTCTGCCGGCGAAAATGCCGCACTTGAAGTCAATCATACGATCGGAAAAATGCTGCAACCATTGATCTGTGCCAGAGTGGATAAAGTCGGTATTCTCAACAGTCAACCGGAAAAAGCGCTGCATGTTTCAGGAGAGGCCCGGTTTGATGCGCCGGTTGAGCTGATGCAATCGCTCTCGATTCAGGGGCCGATCAATGCCGGATCCGGACTTGAAATTCAGGGGGACGCCCATGTTTCCGGCAGCTTTGATGTAAGTGGCGATACAAGTTTAGGTGGTGCACTATCTGTTGATGGCAGTACAGCAATGTCAGGCGCGGTAGCGATAGCAGGGCCGGCAACCTTAAATGCCTCGCTGGATGTCACCGGAGCCGCTACATTGACAAGCTTAAGTGCAAATACAATTCAGTCCGCATCGACAATTTCCGGAGCCAGTGTAAAAGCAGGAAATGACCTGCAAGTCGGCGGGGGATTGACAATTAAGGGCTTTTCCGCTGATGCAATGCTTGGCGGCATCAGCGCCAGCGATACTCAGGTTCCGACACAAAAAGCAGTCAAGACCTATGTTGATCAAATCTCACCGTCTTTCGGCAGCGGCGGGAAAATGCATGTGATCAGCACACAGGCTGAATTTGACAACCTGTTTAATCAGGGAACACCGACAAAGATAGAAACGAATACAACCATTCTGTTGTTTCCGGCCGGCACAGCAAGCACCACCGAAAGTTACATGTTGAAAAACAGCGTCAGGTTAAACCCGGGGGTCTCCATTATAGGGTTCAACCGGGAATCAACCCGGATCGAGAAAGCAAATGCCGGTAACAGATTTGAGGCTTTTGGTACTTCAACTGATCCGGTTAGCGCCATCACTCTGGATGGTTTTACTTTTGATGGAAAGCAAATCCCCTCTGAACAGGATGGTGGGGCGCTTTATGTCGAATATGTTGAGAACTGTCTCTTTAATTGTCTGTTTGAAAACCATATCGTCACCGGGAACGGGGGCGCAATCTATGCAAGACCTGGAACAGTGAACAATATCGAAGCCCGGAATATTCACGCCTGCCAGGCTCAAAATAGTGCAGGCTCAAAAGGTGAAGGCGGTGCTGTTTATGGGCTGTTGAATTCAGTTATCGTGGCATGGGGTTGTAAAGCTGAGAAAGGAGGTGCAGTGGCTGGTTGTGATTCTTGTCAGGTCGAAGCTGTTGCCTGTTATGCAGAGCAAAGTGGTGGTGGTGCCAGCCAGTGTAAACAACTGAGACTTACTGCCCGTGCGTGTCAGGCAAACAGCAGTGATGGTCAGGGGGGCGGGGCATATAATTGCGAAGATTTGATTTGCGAAGGGATATGGCAGGACAATCAGGCATCTCTGGGCCCTAATATTTACTCATCAGAAGATTATTTCTGGAAAGGCGACTATGTCGGCAGCCGGACAGATCCTGGCTGGAAAAATATCGACTGCTGATTTGGATAAAGCTTATTCAGTCTACAGAAAAAGCCCTGAGTTTTTGGCGGGGCTTTTTTTATTCAAACGCTTTTTTCACGCAAACAGTAAAGTGTAAATATGACTATTTATATTGAAAAACTGACGTTGGATCTGGATATTTCTGAGCCTGATGATGCCAGGAAAGCGGCAAAAATACAGGCCGCGCTGGCGATTTTACCAGAGCTGATCAAACATGAGCTGTCATTTTTGGATATTCCGGATATTTCATCTGTACTGTCCATCAACAAGAACGTTCCGGACAAACAGGAAATTCATCTGCCTGACATTGATGTAGAAACCCTGATTGATACACCGGTATCTGTGGCTAAAACGGTCGCACTTTCCGTTGCAGCAGAGATATGCCCGCTGGATGTCGGTGTTCCGGGAACAGATGATGATCAACAGGAAAATGATCATTCAATCAATACATGGATGCATGATATGAATAGCGGGCAGGTGAGTCTGATTTCTGCTTCTCAGGCCAGAGTATTCAGCCAGCAGTTAGTCACTGAGTTATCCTCTCATTCAGCACAAATTTCATACTGTTTGAAGTTACCGGAAAAACTCAACGAGCCATCATTCTTTTACCGGTTTATTGATTTCTTACTTAAGCTGACTCTGTCAGAAAGAAGCAAGCTTGTATTCTCAATGCTCATGAACCTGTCAAAGACTGTTTCAAAAGCTTCTCAGTTACTTGATCTCCGGATCTCTCCTTTGCTCGAACAAAATCTGAGGGTGAAAACCGATATATCAGAGATGATTTCCTTTATTGCTGTTTTATTCGATCAACAGAACAGAGATTCCGGAAATTCTTTGCGTATTCAGCAACAATTCAGAAAATTATCGCTGTTGCTTGAACTAAGGCGGCTTGAGTTCAGGAAAACGGAATTAAGTCACAACGCATTCCCGGCAGAGAGTTTAACCCGGCTCAGGCAGATATTTCTCTATTCATGTGATGAGGCAACATTAAATGCAGCTGCAACCTGGCTTCAGGTCGCTCAGATCCAACCGCCAACCACCAAAGAGGCAGATATATTAGCAACACTTGCGGCACGGGTTGAAGGAAACACCGGGCACCCGTCGGATCAGAAAGCCTCCCGGTTCAGCCTTCAGGCTGAAATGCAGTTCTGGAAACAGGTTCTCCCCATATTATCAGAGCGTAATATGGGTGAGATTTCCGGAAAAGAACGGGGGGAACAGATTCAAAATAAGGTGACATCTCAGCTTTTTGATAGTCTGCCTGATTCTGCGTGGCTGACGAGTCAGTTTCAAATGTTATCAGGTCAGGAAAGTACCGCAGATTTACGAAGGGAGGTTCAGGCGAAAATCACCCGGTTATCCGGACAGTTCACGCATGAAGCGCAATACACAAATGATGGCGGCCTGACTTTACTGTGGCCATTTATCCCCGTTTTGTTCAGACAACTGGCGCTGTTAACGCCGGAAAACGAGAATGTTTGTCAATTTATCTCTCCGGAGAGTCAGGCGAAAGCTTATGCCGTACTGAGACACTTATTGGGTTCAGCGCATGACAGTTACTCAGCTGTGGCAAATCTGTTTGTTGGTTATGAAGCGGATACCGTGGTGAGCAGACTCACTGAACTTAGTGATACAGAGTGCGAAACAGCAGGACAAATTTTCTCTGTACTCATCGCTCACTGGCAGGCATTAAAGAATATGCCGCCATCATCAATTCAGCAGATGTTCCTGCAGCGCCAGGCAACGATTAAGACATTTTCTCTGGGCACAGCTGTGTCCGTACAAAAGCAGGCGGTGGATGTTCTGATGCAAAAATTGCCGTGGGGGTTAAGTATGATTCGGTTCCCGTGGCTGAATGACAGGCTGATTTCAGTTGAATGGCGTTAATAAAACAAATTGAACTTGGATAAGTTGGATAAGGATGAAGGAGAGAAAAATCCTCATAGCCGTAACACAGCAGAAAGTAATAAAGATAGGTTATGAGGATACCGGTTCAGTCTTCAGGCTGAAATGCAGTCAGAGAACAGGATGCTCTGATTGTATGTCGGATAGTCAATTTAACATAATATACATAATGCGCACTTAATGTAATGATGTTTACAGAGGATGTTTCAGTCTGTCAGGCTCTCTTTTTTGCTGTTTTATCGTTGAAGCTATTGAATGGAAAAACGTTTCGGATTCTTTGCTGGACACTCTTGGGAACTGAAGATGAAAACACTAATTTAATTCTTTCGCTGCGCTGATAAGCCTTCATGTTGCCGCTGAAATCTGTATTCGCGCAAATCTCAGAAAGATTATGTTTTAATGCCGGTGGCAAATGGCCTTTGACTTTGACTAACTCATGGTCTTTAAACTGGATATAAAGAACCGGACGGTCGACAACTAAGAGCCAGAAAATAACTAAGGCAGCTGAAATAATTACATAGATCATAAATGTACCTTTACTCACATTGAAATTAATCTGAAAGCAAGCGATTTAAATCCTCTTTAAGTGTGCTGACTTTCTGGTTGGCTTTTTCTGTTTTCGATGCTTCAGATAACAGATATTCGATGGCATCAGATAATGTACAACCCAGCTCATTCGCTCTGTATGAAAGCTTTTCCCAAACCCGGTAATCCAGATCAATGGATTTTTTACGTGTGTGAATCTGCTCTGCATTATAATGGCGCTTTCTCTTGGCCCGGATCGCTTGCTTGAGCTTATTTTCCAGCTCCGGAGACATATGATTTTCAATCCACTCCAGTACCCGGACAGGCTCATGTTCAATCTCTTTCAATAATGATACCGCATGATCAATTTCACTCGTGTCGACATACTTCGTGATCTGACTTCCATCTTTCCAGCGGTTCATCAGATATTGCCATTTCCATCCACATTCCAGATTTTCGAGTTGTTGGTACTTCATGACGTTATCTACCTGTTATCTTTCATTAAAAAGCGCACAGTTACAGCGTAACTCATAAATTGCTTAACATCAAATCAGCATTTCTCCATTCTCTGATTTCAGCATGCTGTATATTCTTATATAATCGAAAACCTTTAAAATACAGATTTTACTTGAAGATGACCAAAGATATCTGGCGCCATGTCACACCACAGTTCGATACATATACTGAGCAATTTGCTCAATATGATTCCATTATTCCCGCTGATTTACTGTCCGTTCAACCCCGGGTACAGACGGTTCTGAAACGCTTTACCGAGCTGAAAGGTTTGACGAAAATCTTGCTGATTCATGCGCCGGATAATTCCGTATACCGGCGTATGATATGTACGAAGTTACAGGAGTTCATTGCCGCGAATGTCCCGATCGTCTCCACTGAGTCTCTGGAAAAAAATACATTATTTCCAACGATTAAAGCTGAAAATGGCCATGTGGTCAGTGAAATTCCGGGGCTACTCGATAAAGCAGATGGCGGATACATTGTTATCTCTCCAAACTGGTTAATTGCAAACCCCAAATTCTGGCCGTTACTGAAAGGTGCACTATTCGGTGAGAAAATTACCGCTTTAAACTGTGACGAGAAATCCCCGCTACAGTATGAATGGTGTAAAACTTACAATATCAAACTGATTATTGTTGGTGACAGAGAGCAGCTGGCTGAGATTGATGAGATTGATGAAGATATCCGCAGTGATTTATCCCTTTTTGGTGAAATAGAATTCGACCTGAGAGTCAACTCAACAAATATCGAAAATTATCTGAAGTATCTGAAATGGTTATGCCGGTTCTATCAACTCCCTGCGCTTTCTTCTGATGCAATCAAACTGCTTTTGACATCCGGCATTCGCTATCAGACAGAGGATCAGCTTCATATTCCTTTGTGTCCGTTCTGGCATCAGTCACTGCTTGAAGAAGCGGCTTTGGAATCCGGACACCAAACGATTCATTCAGAACATATTCAGCAAGCACTGGACAGTCGTTATTACCGGGAAAGTTACCTGCCCGAGCGCGCCTGCGATGATATCCTCAACGGTCAGGTTCTGATTGAAACCAGAGGCCGACAGGTCGGTCAGGTCAACGGACTTACTGTGATTGATATTGCTGGCCATCCGATTTCTTATGGCGAGCCGGCAAGAATCTCCTGTGTGGTTCATTTTGGTGACGGAGACATCAGTGATGTTGAAAGAAAAGCTGATCTTGGCGGGAATCTGCATGCAAAAGGGATGATGATTATGCAGGCGTTTGTCAGCAGTGCGCTGAAATTAAATGCACCGTTACCCTACTCGGCTTCGATCGTATTTGAGCAGTCATATAGTGAAGTCGACGGAGACAGCGCTTCTCTTGCGGAGGTTTGTTCGTTAGTAAGCGCCCTGTCTGACATTGCAATCGACCAGCAGATTGCCGTGACTGGTGCTGTCGATCAATTTGGGCGGGTTCAGGCTGTTGGCGGACTAAATGAGAAAATTGAAGGCTTTCACCGGGTATGCAAACACCAGGGATTAACTGGCAAACAAGGCGTAATTTTACCGATAACCAATTTAAACAATCTGGCATTACACCACTCGATTATTTCCGATATTCAGTCCGGGCAATTTCACATATGGCCGGTTTCAACGGTTGATGAAGCGGTTCCGATTTTGATGGGTAAACCTTTCAGAGATAAAGACAGTGAGAGTGTTATCAGCAAGATAGCAAGCCGGATTGATGAATTCGATCGGAGTGAACATACAGAAACACTTTGGGAACGAGTGAGAGGTAAGTTCAATTTTGACTGATCGGACTTGTTTAGCGTACACGTGTTCACTAACATGCAATCTACAGAATTTTGGAGTAATCAGATAATGCAAAATAAACGAGAATCTTACACATACGATGAACTTTTAGCGTCCAGCCGTGGCGAGCTATTTGGTCCTGGATATCCGCAGTTACCAGCACCTAATATGTTGATGATGAATCGCATAACAAAAATGTCAGAAACAGAGGGCGATTTTGGTAAGGGTTTGATTCTGGCTGAATTAGATATTACTCCTGATTTATGGTTCTTTGATTGTCACTTCCCTGGTGACCCTGTCATGCCCGGATGTTTGGGACTTGACGCAATGTGGCAGCTTGTTGGTTTCTTCCTTGGCTGGATTGGCGGAAAAGGCAAAGGCCGGGCACTCGGTGTCGGCGAAGTAAAATTTACCGGACAAATTTTACCAACAGCGAAAAAAGTAACTTACGAAATCCACATGAAGCGGGTTGTTAACCGTAAGTTAGTGATGGGATTAGCGGATGGACGTGTTCTGGTTGACGGGAAAGAAATTTACTCCGCAAAAGATTTAAAAGTTGGTCTTTTCCAGGATACTTCAACATTCTGATATCAAACACAGGGTTTCCCTCCCCTTGTAGATTGTTGTTCTGACTTATGTCGATAAATTGATAACGGCTCTTAAATGAGCCGTTTATTTTTGGTATAAACACTTAGTTATAGTGCGTCAGGATATATGTGTATAAAAAAGCCCCTGTATGAGGGGCTGTAAATGTATGTGACATGATTATCTTATTTATAGAGACCTAGATTTTTATCTTCTCTGGCTTCTCGCCATCCTCCCATCCAGTAGGAGCGAACATCCATTTGCTGATACGGGCACTGCTCAACAGAGCGTCCATTTAAACCAGCTTTATATCCCTGAGACTGTGCTCTCTCGAGGCGATCCCGCTTTTGTCTCTTCATACTTAAGTCCTCATACAGTCGCTATTTTATCCAATGACAACTATTACATTTTTGTGGTTTTTTTATGACCACATCTTTAAGCATCGCTCAAATCTCATAAGGACTCAAGTACAAAAAATCATCAATATTAAATCTGTGATTCGCTCGTGCTCTTTACAAAATTCTTTCTTCGACGGAAGAAAATATAACCGAGCAATGACAATCCAATGCTGCCAAACGATGCACCTTGCCTGTCAGTTGAACTATTTTCATAGCTTCTTTGCTGAATATCGCTGTTTGTTGCACCTTCAACCGGAACCAGTTTGACAGCAACCGTTGTTTCCGTACCACCACAGGATGCATCATGGGCTATCGAGCTATATCCACCATCACATTTAATGGCTGTCGCCGCGATTACACCAGCATCATTAATATCTGAAGCCATCAAAATACGATACTGGTTATTGTTTGATGTTGCGCTGCCATCATTGGTCAAATCATCCAGCAACCAGGCCTGGTTCGAAAATACGGCCATACGTTCAGTGTCACTGCCATTGCCGTTATAAGGGTAAATAAACGCCCGTTTACGTCTTGGTTTTCCATCTTTTTCCCGGGCAGATTCAGTATCAATCTGACCAACAATTTCATTATAGTTGTTGATCGCATTGGCATGACCACCCGCCCCTGTAAATTCAAGGCTATCGGAGAAAAATGAGCCATTGAGAGATGACTCGCTGACATCTGGAACAATGAACAACCGGTTTGCCGCCGCACCACTCGCTGGCTTGCTGCCAGCCCGCTTTGCTTCACCAATTGCAACCAGATTTTTGTTGATCCCGGTTAGCACACTATTACTATAGATATAATCACCACTAATCTTCGTCCGGGCATTTTGGATAATTGTCGAAGTCCACAGCGATGCATCTGTATAATTACTTTCACTGACTTTAAATACAGTCGCATTCATATAGTTATTATCACTATCATAGGTGTTATAACCTACGCCATAAATAGTGCCGTCCTGAACGATGAAATCACGAATACTTCCCTGAGCCAGACGTTCATCTTCATCTTGTTTCCCACTTGGCCAGGACAACTGAACAACGGCACCATCACTTCCCCAGATAGCAGCTTTTGAGCTGTAATATTTACCATTGTCGTTGGTATAATTTACGGAAACACTCCCGACGGTGTATGTACCATCAGTTTTCCAGGCGCGGGATTTATCGAATGTGTCATCATCGACAGGCGCAACAGGTGACAAAGCACTTGTTGTTGCCCGGCTATCTCCAAGTGAGCTCTCGATACCAACCGGAGAAAGATCTGATGTTAAACTGTTAATGACAATATTTTTTGAATTATCATAGAAAGAACTGTTACTGCTGATAAATGCAACAGAGTTTGGGGTCGTATCTCCGGAAAGTTCCTTATACCATTCATCCCATTGTAGTTCGGCCCAGGATGAACATGTTGCATACAGCAATTCAGAAGAACAGTAAGATTTCAGATCGCTATGCGACTGCACATATGCAAAAGAATTATCCATACCAAATGGTGCTTCTTCTCTGAAAGGGATGCCATCGACGGGCTGTCCGGCCATTGTTTTCTGATAACGGGTTTCACCTGCGATAGTAAAATCATCACATGCTGTACCACCGACAGATGAAGCAAGAAAACAACTATTGTGATTGGTTGCGGAATCACTATCATCCTGAGAAGGCTGAACAGCAACACCAAATGAACTTTGGTAACTGTCAGTGATCCATGAAGGCGTTACTTCGACAACCTGATATAAATTTGCGTGTGCGTTGGTCGCAATAAAGATGGAGAAAGCTAATGTTTTGATTCTTAGGTTCGTCTGTATCATTATGAATTGCTGCCTTGTTGTAATTCTTCAAGTTCTTCCCAACGTTCAAAAGCATATTCAAGTTCACTTTCAGCCTCTTTCAGGCGATCGAGAACGGGCTGAGTATACTCTATTCCCTGAGCAAAAAATTCTGCATCATTGACTTTGTTCTGTAACACTTCAATCTCTTCTTCTAAAGATTCCAGCTTTTCCGGAAGTGACTCCAGCTCCCGTTGCAGCTTATAAGATAACTTTTTACTTTTACTGCTTTTGGCAGTATTGCTTTTCTCCGTCGCAACAGACTTCGCCTCAGGTTTTGGTTGCTGAACAGCCTGCTGTCTGCTCTCTTTCACCTGTTGACGTTGCTGCTGGGCATCATGATAACCACCAACAAACTCTTCAATATGACCGTTCCCTTCAAAAATCCAGCTGGTCAGGACTGTATTGTCGACGAAATGACGATCGTGACTGACAAGAAGCAAAGTACCCTGATAATTGGCAAGCAGATCTTCTAAAAGTTCCAGCGTTTCAATATCCAAATCATTGGTTGGTTCATCAAGCACTAATAAGTTATTTGATTTTAACAGAATTCTTGCCAGTAAAAGACGATTTTTCTCTCCACCGGAAAGCGCCTTAACCGGTGTCCTGGCCCGTTTCGGAGAAAATAAAAAGTCCTGAAGATAACTAAGTGCATGGCGTTGCCGGCCGCCAATCATAACTTCCTGCTTTCCATCAGCCAGGTTATCGATGACTGTCTTTTCAGGATCTAACTTTTCCCGGTACTGATCAAAATACGCCACTTCCAGTTTAGTTCCACAGTGTAATCTGCCGCTGGTCGGTGTGATGTCTCCCAGTAACAACTTTAGCAACGTACTTTTACCACAGCCGTTCGGACCAATAAATGCAATTCGATCTCCCCGCATGACATTGAAACTGAAATTCTCAATGATTCGGTTCCCATCAATTTCATAACAGAGGTTTTCGGCTTCAAAGACAATTTTTCCGGACCGGACGGCATCATCAACCTGAATGTTGACTTTACCCTGTACTTCCCGCCTTTCAGTCCGCTCCTGGCGAAGTTTTTTCAACGCCCTGACCCGGCCCTCATTGCGGGTCCGGCGCGCTTTGATTCCCTGCCGGATCCACACTTCCTCCTGCGCCAGCTTTTTGTCGAATTCAGCATTTTGCTGTTCTTCGACCCGCAGCAACTCTTCTTTCTCAGTCAGATAGTTTTCATAATTTCCCGGAAAAGACGCCACCCGCCCGCGATCCAAATCGATGATCCGGGTCGACATGGCCTGAATAAAGCTGCGGTCGTGGGAAATAAAGACGATAGAGCCTTTAAAGTCTTTTAAAAAGGCCTCCAGCCACTCAATCGTTGTCACGTCCAGATGGTTAGTTGGCTCATCAAGTAATAACACATCCGGATCAGAAACCAACGCTCTGGCTAAAGCAGCCTTTCGCTGCCAGCCACCAGACAAATCAGATAAAAGTGTCTCGCCATTCAGTTTCAGCGATGTGAGAACGTTCTTAATTCGATCTTCGAAACGCCAGGCACCCAGATGATCTAACTGCTCCTGAATTTTCGATAGCTTCGCAATATTTGACTCCGTCGGCTCCTGTTCTACCAGAGATAAAAGCTCCTGATAACGTTTTAATCCTGCACCAACCTCTGCCAGGCCACCAGCAACGTAATCAAATACATTGCCCGCCTGATCTCTGGGCGGATCCTGCTCCAGACGGGAAACAACAACATCCTGCGTGACCGTTAGCTTTCCATCATCAAGTAATACGCTGCCATCAAGAACTTTTAATAGTGTTGACTTCCCTGCACCATTTCGGCCGACTAAACAGACCCTCTCACTTTCCTGCAGTGAAAAATCAACATGATCAAGTAATGGATGATCCCCAAAGGCTAAATAGCCATTATGAATTGTAACAAGTGCCATATTTTTATATTCAACCAAAACTCTAGTTTAAGCCCGGACAAGCATCATAAAAGTGACCTTGTCACCGAAGCATTATTTGTGACGAATCAGCCAGCAGTTATGAATATGCTTATTCCTTTTGAAATCAGTCGGCAAAGTTTCTGAAGAGATATTTTCAGCTTTTAAACCCAGCTCATCCAAGGCTTCATGGTCCATTTTGAAATGACGTTTATTGTTCGAAAAAACAATATCACCCTTGTCTTTTAATATCCCTTTTAACTGCTTCATCAGCTGAATGTGATCCCGCTGAACATCAAACGTCGCAAGCATCCGCTTGGAATTTGAAAATGTAGGCGGATCGATAAAAATTAAATCATAACTACCTTTTGCAGACGCCAGCCATTGAAGGCAATCAGCCTGCTCATATTGATGCTGACGACCAACCTGCCCGTTCAGCGCCATATTCTCTTTGGCCCAATCAAGGTATGTTTTTGACATGTCGACCGTTGTGGTCGACTTAGCACCGCCCAAAGCTGCATGCACCGTGGCTGTGCCTGTATAAGCAAATAAGTTTAAGAAATCTTTCCCGGCCGCCATTTTTCCAAGCTGCTTCCGGGTTAATCGGTGATCAAGAAATAATCCCGTATCGAGATAGTCAAAGAGATTCACAATCAATTTGACACCATATTCATTCACTTCAAGCTTATTCGATTTAGAACCGATTTTCTGATACTGAGCGTTCCCTTTTTGCTTCTCACGTACCTTTAAAACCACCTGATTTGCCTGTAAATCTAAAACATGAATTGTGGCCCGGATTAAATCTGTCAGACGTAGTTTTGCTTTTTCCGGACTGATAGATTTAGGCGCAGCATATTCCTGAATAACAACATAATCACCGTAAAAATCAATAGCCGCATTATAATCAGGCAGGTCAGCGTCATAGATACGGAAACAATCGATATTTTCCCGTTTGGCCCAGGGCATCACTTTATTGAGATTTTTCTTCAACCGGTTTGCAAAATCAGCGGCAATGTCAGGCCCCTTATCATTCTGATTTTCGGAAGAACCACTTCGTTCACTGATTGAATAAAGTTTTAAGAGACAAGGCAGTTTGCCATTTCTCATTTTATACTGCTGTTCAGCCCGCATCCTCAGACAGCTCAGTAATTCGCCGGAACTGGAAAGAAACATCGCCTGACAACCACCAAATTCTGATTTTAGCTGGCCGCCCAGAGCAGAATAAAGTGCAATCAGTCCGGGTTCGGTGCCTAAACGCTCGCCATAAGGTGGATTTGAAATAATCATCCCCTTTTCAAACCCATCCGGCTTGTGCAGGCGGGTGACATCCTGACACTCAAAATGAATCAAATCCTCAACACCAGCCCGCCGTGCATTTTCCTTAGCCAGTTTTAAAACTTTTTCATCTGAATCATAGCCATAAACAGGAACAGAGAGTTGCTTACACCCTCTACGGGACTGTACAGTTGCCTGAGTTTTGATTTCAGCCCAGACATCGGCTTCAAAATCTTCAAGCTTTTCAAAGGCCCAACATTTTCGTTTTGCACCAGGTGCTACGCAACCAGCAATCATTGCCGCTTCAATCAGTATGGTTCCGGAGCCACACATGGGATCCATTAAAGCTGTCTGGCCATTCCAGCCACTACGGATAATCATTGCTGCCGCTAACGTTTCCCGCAAGGGCGCAATACCTGATTTAGTCCGGTAGCCTCTTGCATGAAGACTTTCCCCGACCATATCAATGCCTAAAAGTGCTTTCTCTTTATTCAGCCTGACATGAATCCGAAGATCAGGTTGATCTTTACTGATCGTTGGCCGGGGAAGGTTTTTCTTGGTAAATGCATCAACAACCGCATCTTTGACTTTCATCGCACCATACTGGCTGTTTCTGATCGCGTGGTTTGTTCCGTTGAAATCGACTACAAACTGACTTTTTGGCTGAAAAAACTTCATCCAGGGCACCGATGAGGCAGCCAGATAGAGGTCCATATCATCCTGACAATGGAACTCAGAAATGATCCGGATAAAACGGGATGTCAGGCGGCTCCACATACAACATTTATAAATTAAGTCATTTGTCGCAGTAAACTTCACGCCAGCCTGCACCGGTCTGGCATCCTGGATACCAATTTCCTGCAGTTCTGCGACCAGAAGATTTTCGAGTCCGATAGAAGTAGTTGCTAGATATTGATGCATTGATGTTCTTCATATTAAAAAAAGGCCAGCAATTATACCTGACAATCATTCCTTTGGGTAAATCAAAGCTGGTTTATTTCGCCCTCTCTCACCACGAATCTGTCTGTAAAAGCAACAGTCAGTACTTCATTGTTTGAAACTTAAACAGCTTATCTGTCCTCAACACAAAATAAATAGCGTATTCACCCTGTTCTGTCTGATATTAGCAAGAAGTAAGCGCATACTTATTCACTTCAAAATTGGTATATACCAAGCGCATTATGGTTATGTAATTCAATTACAAAACACATATAAAAGCGGAATTTTTGACGAATAATCCCCCTGTCTGATCTAAATTTAATCAGACAAGTAATAAAAATATAATCAAAATTTATTGAGGAATATCACACTAAATGCGGATCGAAATGGGATATCAGACAGTAAGCCAGGACAAAAAAAATCGGCTTGATTAAGCCGATAGGAAATAAAACAGAATATATAAACGGAACAAAATAATACTCATGGAAATCACTAACCCACAAGGGCTATCTTTTGTGAATCTGAATTCACACACTCCATCCGGTCATGCATGACTTTTATCGCCTGCCCGAATACGAGTTCTTTACCCGGAGAAAGAATAAATGCCTCAAGTTCAGCGCTTAAACATAAGCTGGCGCTTTCTCCAACCTCCAGAACGATAAACCGCCCTCTGTTGAACTGATTCGTCAACTGGACAATTTCCCCTTCCTGAGGCGTGTAATCCGTTGAGCGGGGCTCAAAAAACCAGCTTTTAGGCTGAACTGGTTTATGAAACCGCTTTGAAGCAACACAATTCAAGACCAGCTCAACCTGTCTGGGTCCGGAATAATCCAGCCCGGCCATGCTTTCGAGAAAGTGTTGATAGTCAGCTGCATCTTCAACGGTAAACTGCGAAGGAGTAAAAGCACAGGTAACAAGGACTTTTCGCGGCAGCAGCGTTCTGAAGAGGATATCTTCGCCCAAATCGAGCATCAGATGTCCCTCTTCATCACAGTAGTACCAGTTCCACTTATCACTTGGTTTAAGCATTCCTAACGGCTTCCAGAAAACGTTGATAAAAATGTAGCGACATCAGAAAAGGCTTCAATAACCTTCTCCTATAAAAGTCATTTTAAAAGGGGTCAGGCAAAAAAAAAGAGGAAACGATATCTCATTTCCTCTCATATAATTCAATGTAATTCAGTGTATTAATCGATGATCTTTATAGGTTTTTAACAATATCCCTTACTAGACCAGGTCCATGGTAGATAAAACCAGAGTACACCTGCACCAGTTTTGCCCCGGCCATCATCTTTTCTTTCGCTGATACAAAAGAATCTATTCCACCAACACCGATAATTGGGATCTGCTCTCCTAAGACCTGATGCATCTGTCTGATAACCTCGGTGCTTCTTGACTGTAAAGGTCTGCCACTCAGCCCACCGGCTTCATTTGCATGCTTCATTCCCATGACGATTGAACGGTCAAGTGTTGTATTGGTCGCGATCACACCATCGATTTGATGTTTCAGCAGAGCCTGGCATATTTGATCAAGCTCCTGATCACTCAGATCCGGTGCGATCTTCAAAGTCAGCGGCACATATTTATCATATTTAGCTGCGAGTTCACGCTGTTTTGATTTCAGTTGAGATAACAAATCATCCAAAGCTTCACCATATTGAAGCGAGCGAAGTCCCGGTGTGTTTGGCGAAGAAATATTCACAGCAATATAGCCGGCAGATGAATAAGCTTTATCCATACAGGTCAGGTAATCTTCATGCCCTTTTTCAATTGGCGTATCTTTATTCTTACCAATATTAATCCCGATGATTCCGTCATAGCTGGAATGTTCAATATTTTCGAGCAACTGATCAATTCCGAGGTTATTAAACCCCATCCGGTTAATTATCCCTTCAGCTTCAATCAACCGGAACAATCTTGGTTTATCGTTGCCCGGTTGTGGACGGGGTGTCACCGTTCCGACTTCTACAAAACCAAACCCCATTGCACCAAATGCATCAATACATTCACCATTTTTATCCAGACCAGCTGCTAACCCGACCGGATTATTAAATGTGAGTCCCATGCATTCAACAGGACGGTATGGAAGATGCTGGCGATAAAATAAATCAAAAGGAGTGCCGGTAAAACGCTTTAAATTCTTGATAGCAAGATCGTGTACTTTCTCTGCGTCTAATTGAAAAAAACCACTTCTGGCGATACGGTAAAGCATAATTGCCCCTGATAAAAAAAGCCCCATTAAATGGGGCCTTATTATTACTCATTTGACGAACAATTCAAATTTAATAGGGCTAATTCTCTCAAAGCAACTGAGAATTTTGCAAATTCATGGGCAGAACCCACTTTAAATTCATTTAAAATATTCTCCCAGCGATGCAACGCCTGTTCATTGGCTTCAATCCAGTCATCAAGACGCTTTAACTCATCAAAGGCATCATTCATACACTGACAACTCAGCACCTGAGAAGTCAGTTGCCTTTGCTGCCAGTCTAAATCCTCACGATAAGCAGCTTTCGCCAGTGCCTGCCAGTTATTTTCCACAGCCTGGTGATTGATCTGTTCAAGGAACCAGTGCAGCGACAGACGAACCCCCAGATGAAAATAAAGTTTTGCCGCCTGAAGAACAGTAATGCCTTTCTCCCGGGCAACAGAACTGATGTCCAGCGCAGAGTTCAGGCTGGACAAACGGGAAACATATCTTGCAGTCTCTTCATCAATTCCCTGATCAATCCAGCGGATCGCAATTGCATCATGATCACTGATTTCTCTGCCAATCAATACATCATTCAGATTCTCTGTTACCTGAGTGACATCAGCCTTATACAAAGACACCAGTTCTTCAACAGACTTTTTCCCCATGTGATTACGCAGTAACCAGCGCGACAAACGTCTTAACATTCGGCGAACGAAACTGATCATCTCATACTGGACTAAACTTGTAGCCTGATTATCGGCAAGTCTTATTTTTTGCAGGACATCATCAAAATTATATATGTCACGGGCAGCGCAGTAGGCATTGGTAATTTCGACGACTCCGGCCCCGGTTTCTTCCTGCAGGCGGGAAACAAAATTACATCCCATTTCATTGACCATTTGATTTGCCAGCGCAGTCGCTATCAATTCTTGTCTCAAGGGGTGACCCGGTAACAAGTCAAGGTAGTTACGACGTAACTCTGATGGGAAATATTCAACTAAATGTGCCGCATGATACGCATCATCTGTAATACGAGCTGTTGCCAGTTGTTCTTTCAGAACCATTTTTCCATAAGCAACCAATACAGACAGCTCCGGTCGGGTCAGACCAATGCCCTGTTTCTCCCGCTCAAGCAATGTTTCATCATCAGGCAGATTTTCAAGCGCCCTGTCCAGAATGTTGTTTTTCTCAAGTGCATGGATAAAACGAATCAGCTCTTTAACCGTTGTCACGCCGGCAGTTTCTGAAACTGAAAGTGATTCAGACTGACGGTATGCATCAGATAAAACAATATCACCCACTTCATCCTGCATTGACTGAAGCAGTTCATTCCGTTTTTTCATGGTGAGATCGCCATTCATCACCAATGAATTTAAAAAGATCTTAATATTGACCTCATTATCGGAACAATCCACCCCGCCAACATTATCGACAAAGTCTGTATTCACCCGGCCGCCTTTAAGTGCATATTCAATTCGCCCAAGCTGGGTCATCCCTAAATTACCGCCCTCACCAACGATCTTAGCCGACAATTCTGCACCATTAATTCTGACTGCATCATTTGCCCTGTCGCCGACATCAGTATCTGATTCCGCTGATGATTTAACATAAGTGCCTATGCCGCCATTCCATAATAAGTCAATATCCATTTTAAGAATTAAACGGATGACTTCATTTGGTGGCAATGTTTTCCGGTCTGTATTCAGCATTGATCTGATTTCAGCTGATAACGACACTGACTTTGCTTTTCTGGAGAAAACGCCACCGCCCTTGGAAATCAGAGATGTATCATAATCTTCCCACGAAGATCGCGGTAAATTAAACAGTCGTTCCCGCTCTTTCCAGCTTTTCACTGTATCCGGGTTCGGATCCAGGAATATATGCATGTGGTTAAATGCTGCTAACAACCGGGTATGTTTTGACAACAACATACCGTTACCAAATACATCGCCAGCCATGTCGCCAACTGCAGCAACAGTAAATTCTGAACGTTGACAATCTACACCCAGCTCGCGGAAATGACGTTTCACTGACTCCCATGCACCTTTTGCTGTAATTCCCATAGCTTTATGGTCATACCCATTAGAGCCACCAGAAGCAAAAGCATCTCCCAGCCAGAATCCGTACTCTTCTGAAACTGAGTTTGCCAGATCAGAGAACGTAGCTGTCCCTTTATCTGCTGCAACCACCAGATATGGATCATCAGGATCATGGCGCACAACATTTTCCGGTGGTACAACATCACCATCAATGATGTTATCCGTTAAATCCAGTAAGCCACGAATAAACTGACGATAGCAGCGTTGCCCTTCAGCAAAAATCTCATCACGCTGGCTCATCAAAGGCTGCTTTTTACAAACAAAGCCACCTTTGGCCCCAACCGGCACAATCACAGTATTTTTTACCTGCTGCGCTTTGACCAGACCTAATATTTCCGTCCGGAAATCTTCCTGCCTGTCAGACCAGCGAAGTCCGCCACGGGCAACTTTCCCGCCACGTAAGTGAACCCCTTCAATATCTGGTGAGTAAACAAATATTTCATAGGCCGGCACAGGAGCCGGAATATCAGGAATATTTTGTGGATCAAGTTTGAACGATAAACAAGGTTTTGGATTCCCGTCTTCGTCCACTTTGAAATAATTGGTCCGCAACGTCGCCTGGATCATTTCCATATAACGACGGATAATCCGATCATCATCGAGACTTTCAACATCTTCAAGCTGTTCTGAAATATTATGGATCAACTTTTCAAATAACTGATCGCGTTTTTTCAGCTGGGGATCAAACCGGGTTACGAACAGTTCAACCAGTTTAGCAGCTAACCGGGGATAATGGTTGAGCGTCTCTTCGATATAATTCTGGCTGAACGGAAAGCCAACCTGGCGCATATATCTTGCGTAAGCCCGCAAAATTGAAACTTCTCTGCCTGTCAGTGATGCTTCAAGCACTAACCGGTTAAAACCGTCATTTTCCAGACTGCCATTCCAGATGGAAGCAAAAGCCTGTTGAAAACGATCCCGGGCTTCCCGGATATCAATACCGGTATCACTGCGGTGTAACATCGAAAAATCAAGAATCCAGTATACCTGACCGCTTTTCTTTCTGACCTCATACGGTGATTCTCTGTTAACACGTAAGCCAAGTTTTTCCAGCATCGGCATCACATCAGACAAATGAATCGGTTCATCCCGGTGATATAATTTCAGCTTCACAACTTTTGAGTCCGTTGCCTCTTCCTGAGGACGGTAAAACAGCATTCCTAATTTATTTGTTTCACTCAGAGACTCCAGCCGCTCAATATCAGCCACAGCCGTACTGGACATCATGGCTTCTTTATATGATCGGGGAAATGCCTGTAAATAATCTTTCGATAAAGGTAATCCTTTGCTTTCTCCCCAGTTTGAAACGATCGCTTCCGATAAACGATCATCCCAGCTTGTTGATGCTTCCATCAAATTTTGCTCTATCGTCTTCACATCAACATCCATATTATTATTGTCGACCCGCACGATATAATGCGTTCTGGCCAGCGGACTCTCTGAAAAGTAAACCGTATACTCGACTTCCTGACCTGAATCGAAATATTCAGCCAGAATTTCCTGAGTCCGGCGTCTGAGTGCTGTGGTATGTCTGTCTTTTGAGACATAAACCATGCAACTGAAGAAGCGACCAAATGGATCCTTGCGGACAAACAGCCGTAAAAGATCCCGATCCTGCATCTGAACAACACCCGTACCCACTTCCAGTAACTGTTCTTCCGTTGCCTGAAGCAATTCATCACGCGGATAGTTTTCCAGAATATTATGCAATGCCTTATAGGCGTACGATCCAACCAGATAACCACTCGCAGAAAGGATCCGCCCCGTTTTCTCACGGATCAAGGGAATAGATTCGATCGTCTGATTGTAGACTGCCGATGTGTATAAACCGGTAAAGCGGTGTTCACCGATCACATTCCCATCCTGATCAAACTTTTTGATCCCAACGTAATCAGTATATGCCGGCCGGTGAATTCTGGATTGTGTATTTCCTTTGGTCAGGATCAACATAAAAGGCTTGGTAGCTTCAAGCCGGGCGGAATCTGAAAATTCAGATAGCTTCACACTCCGTACTCTGCGGGGCTCAGAAAATAAGCCTAACCCAGGCTCTTTAGTCGGCTGGAGCTCTAAACCCTCATCAGCTCCGGTCAGATCATATTCCTTATAACCCATAAAGGTGAAATTATGATCAACTAACCAACGTAAGTATTTGATTGTCTCTGCGAAATGTTCCGGAGCAACCGGAATGGTCTTCTGCTGGGTTTCCAGGTGCTGAATGACATGATTAAGTTGCTCAACCATAGGTTTCCAGTCTTTGACAACCAGCGAAGTATCACTCAGCACCTTGCTCAGTTCTTCACGCAGTGTTTTGATTTTTTCCTTATCGTTCAGCCTGTCAACTTCAATATGAAACATTGAATACAGAGACCCTTTCCCCTGATTAATACTTGAAATTGTATTATTTTTATTGCGGGTTGCCTGGGCTGGTCCGTGTAACATCAGGTGGCTTGCCAAATCTAATCTGGCCAACACCATCTTGATGGAATCAACCAGAAAGGGAGAATCAGGAACAACGATTTCGACAATCGTATGTGTTGACTGCCAGCCATGCTTACTGACAATCGGATTAAAAACTTTGACGGACTGGGCTGTTGGTTTCACTTCATTCAGATGATGCCATAAACTGATCACTGCACCATATAAATCAGATTCAGTCCGGTTCGTCAGATCATTTAACGATACATTTCTGAAAAGATGTTGAGCTAACTGTTTCACTACTACATATTGGTCTGATTCCAATTTCTTTTGAATTAATTCGAAGACTTTCTCTACCAAGACTGGTTGCAATGTATCATTCGATCCCATAGCAAACTCCATATTTAATTGTAATTGTTTTTGTTATCAATTCATGTAAAGCATAGTTTGAAAAACACGAATTCATTAAATTATGAAGTAATTTACCGGGACTAATCCACAACTATTCATTGAAAATGAGAGGCAGAATTGTTTGAAGAATTATTTGAAAAATTACACAGAAAATTAATCACTCATCCCTTTGTTATCCGGGATAAAAAACAATCAGATTTACAACAGTTTTTACTATCTGAGAAACTCCAGACGAATAAATTTATGATGCTCATCTGTAGTTAAACGATAGCGTCCCTTTAAACCCAGCTGAGTCAGAAATGGTCTGAAATGAACGGCGGGCAACTGTAGTTTCAGACCATGATCTGTAATGACCAAAATGGAACTTGCCTGACCCGAATAATATGAAAGGTAATCATGATAAGAGATATTCAGAGAAAAATAGTAATACTTCATAAATTATAAACAGGTGATGTCCGGGGTCTGTTCCTCCGTCACATCACCTTTCCCTAAGCTCCTGAAAAATTTTTAGATGTCTAAAGCTTTGGCGACTTTTTCATATAGATCTTTCGCAAGGTTATCCATATTTAAAAGCGTTTCCAATTCCTGTTTCATCAAAGCCTGTCTGTCTTTATCATAGCGCTTGAACTTCAGTAAAGGATCAACCATACGGGATGCAACCTGAGGATTAGTCGTATTCAGCTGCTGTAAAATTTTCCCGGCAAACTGATATCCGGAACCTGACTTATCATGGAATCTTTTTGGATTGAAATTCAAAAATGAACCAATCAAGCTTCTGATCCGATTTGGATTCTTCATGGTAAACGCTTCATGTTCCATCGAATCATAGATGACGGACAATACATCTTCTGCAGGATTTTGTCCCTGAAGATTGAACCATTTGTCCATCACTAATCCATCATGTTTCCACTGATTACTGTAGTCTTGCATCAGTGTTTCGCGGCAACTCAATCCAGCCTGATTGGCTGCAGTCATAGCAGCAATGACATCTGTCATACTCAGCGCTTTTTGATACTGATCTTGTACCAGCTCATTGCCTTCTTCCGTATACGCCAGATAAGAAAGACACGTATTTCTGAGGGCTCGTTGCCCGATTGCTTCATGCTCAATAGAATAATCTGATTGCTCAAGCTGATGATACACAGTTGAAAAATCCTGTTTTAATGCTTGTGACAGCTCAACTTTCATAGCTTTGAGTACTGTCGTGATGCTGTCGACATCCACTTCATCAAACCAGCCGGAAACTTCATTGAAATTAGGTAATGAAAGCATTTCTGCAATAAACGCCGGTTCAGCCACCTGATCCAGCAAGACTCCCCTGAATGCAGCAACCACACCCTCTGAAATGGTGATGTCCTGATTGTTTTGAACGCTTTCTACATTCTGGCGAATATATTTGCCCAATAACATCTGACCTGCATCCCAACGGGCAAAATCATTTTTAGCATGAACCATTAAGAACATTAACTCTTCATCACTATAATCGTAAGAGAGTTTGACCGGTGCTGAGAATTCACCGAGTAATGACGGAACAGGTTTTTCATAAACATTTTCAAATACAAACGTTTGTTCTGACTCAGTCACATTAAGAATATCAGAAAGATTTTTACCGTTACATTGTAACTTAATAATCTGCCCTGCTGAATCATAAAGCTCGGTTTTAAGCGGAATATGCTGGGCCTGCTTTTCTTCCTGATCAGTTGTCGGCGCAGTATGCTGCCTGACATGCAGAGAAAAACGCTTTTCTGCCTCTGAATATTCGCCGGAAACAGTCAACTCCGGCGTTCCGGACTGGCTGTACCATAATCGGAATTGTTGTAAATCAATACCGGAAGCATCTTCCATCGCAGACACAAAATCTTCACAGGTTGCAGCTGTTCCGTCATGACGTTCAAAGTACAATTTCATCCCTTTCTGGAAATTATCTTCACCCAGTAAAGTATGAATCATCCGAATGACTTCACTTCCTTTCTCATAGACGGTCAATGTATAGAAGTTATTCATTTCAATCACTTTATCCGGACGAATCGGATGTGACATCGGGGAGGCATCTTCTGCAAACTGAGGACCACGAATCAACCGGACACTTTGAATACGATTGACAGAACGAGAGCCTAAATCCGATGAAAATTCCTGGTCACGGAATACAGTCAGGCCTTCTTTCAGGCTAAGCTGGAACCAGTCACGACAAGTGACCCGGTTACCGGTCCAGTTATGAAAATATTCATGGCCGATAATAGACTCAATGTTCAGATAATCATTATCGGTCGCGGTCTGATCATTCGCCAGAACGTACTTCGAATTGAAAATATTCAACCCTTTGTTTTCCATTGCACCCATGTTGAAGAAATCAACAGCGACGACCATGTAAATATCAAGGTCATACTCAAGTCCAAAACGTTCTTCATCCCATTGCATCGCATTGATTAACGACAGCATTGCATGGGTTGCTCTTTCCCGGTTTCCTTTATCGACAAAAACTTCCAAAGTCACCTGCCGGCCTGACTTCGTCTTGTATTGTTCCTGCAATAAATCAAAATCACCGGCAACAAGAGCAAACAAGTAAGCTGGTTTCGGATGCGGATCTTGCCAGCGAACCCATGATGCACCATCTTCAGTTTCACCTTCGTCGATTTTATTCCCGTTACTCAACAGATAAGGATATTTTTCCCGATCCGCAACAACAATTGTGGTTGTATAGCGTGCAAGGACATCGGGCCGGTCCTGATAATAGGTAATCCGGCGGAAACCTTCTGCTTCACATTGAGTACAATAAGCCTGACCGGAAATATACAAACCTTCTAGTGCCGTATTGGTTGATGGGTTGATGACTGTTTCTATCCGGAGCTCAAATTTTTCTTCCGGTAGAGAAGAAAGTTCCAACCCTGTATCAGTCACTTTATAGTCTGTCCATGACTGATCATTAATATGTAAGCTAACCAGCTCCAGGTTTTCTCCGTCTAAAACTAATTGATTGGTATTTTCTAACTGACGAACCTGAGATACCGCAATCACCCGGGTCCTTTCTTCATGAAGGTAAAAGGTCAAATCAATATCGGTGATGGTATGAGAAGGCGATTGATAATCTTTACGATACTTAGCTTGAAGCTCAGATGCCATATTAAATCCTTAGCTCTTTATAATAGATTAAAACATAAACCGGAGAGGCTCCCTCTCCTCAAAATAATTCCGGATAATGTAAAGTCTCAGAAATATACCCAAACAACCTGAAGATGTAATATCCGGGATGTTTGGGTATAAAGCGAATGGCGTTTAACTCATCCAGACTTGAATATACAACCTGACCTACTCTAGATGATTTGCTTAAAATTCTCAATTGATATGAAAATTATCCAGCTGTTTTTTAGTCAACTCACCATTGGATTTCAGGGACTGCTAACCCTAAACTGATATACCCAAACAACCTGATGCACCTTTCGGCTGTACGCTGAACCCTGCATCTTCAGGTTGCTTGGGTATAGTCAGGATTAATAGATCCTTCTTAATGTCGCAAGAATTGCCCCATCTTCAAGATTCAAGACCATCTGATTCGCATCCAGCTCAAACTTTGCATCATGTTCTCCTCCCTCAAATAAAAAAACCAGGTGATCTTTCTCTGTATAATAAACGCCCTGGTGGACAACTTCTTTTCCTTTATTGTCCTGGACTTTAATTGAAAAAAGAAAATCAGGTTGCAATACAAGCTGAAGCTGCTCAACGCCTGTATCAATCCTTTCAAATCCGGAAATCTGGTAACTTTCCCATACGCCAACCAGTGAACGGGATAATGCTTTATAGAAAATAACACCATTCAGCATCAGCTGATTATGTGTTGTTGAGTACGAATAAACCTGAGGTGTTAATGTTTTTGCCCCAAGAGTTAATGTAGTCTCGTCCGCCGTATAATCACCTTCCCAATATTCGACAGAACTATCTTTTTTATGAATTTGAACCGCGAACATATAGCTCGACTTTAGCTGTAACCGTATGGAGAGATAATCTTCTGTATCATTTCCGGATAATGTATTGACAAGGTGCCAGTCTCCAATCAAAAAAGGAAAATCGAACTGGGTTAAGTCTTGCTCTTTTTCCATTTGCATCCCTGCTACCTGACCCGAAAAAATCAGGCAGAGAATTACAACATACTTCCCTATATTCATGACAACATCCCCTGCTTTTCTTTAAGCATAGGCATCACTGGCAAGAATGCGAAATTGAAAAGGTAATAAAAAGGCGGACAGTTTACCTGTCCGCCTGAGAAGTGAAAATAATTAATCTCACGAAGAAATCTGTATCATATCAGTTGTAATCGCGACCGCTTCATCAAGATAAGCATCTGGTGCAACATAATCCTTAGGAATATCCTCGTACTCTTTATATGCTTTTTCATGGTCAGCTTTTCGACGCATATTAACGCGTTTTAATTCACGTAAATCAGCAGCTGCACTTTCTTTTTCCCTGACGGATTCATTTAAAGAAAGTTGATTATCATCTTTCTCTTTTTTATACCGGGTAATATCTTCCTGGATAAACTTGAATTCCATATCACTGAGAATGCGTTTTTGGTGACGCGCATTCAGTTGCAGAATTAATTTTTTATAGTGGTGTAACTGATGATAATCCGCTTTTTTAATGCTGTCCCATTGTAGCGCATTATCCTCAACACTTTCCCCGGTTTCACTTGGGTTCACAGGTGTCGGGAAGGCAATATCAGGAACAACGCCTTTATTTTGCGTACTGCCACCATTAATACGATAAAACTTCTGAATCGTATACTGAACATATCCGAGTGGCTTATCAAATAAATCATAGAGACCGTTCAGTGAACGATGTTGTTGAACGGTTCCTTTACCGAATGAATTCTCACCCAGAATCACAGCACGACCATAATCCTGCATCGCAGCAGCAAAAATTTCCGATGCAGAAGCACTATAACGATTAATTAAAACAGTCAATGGGCCATCGTAACTACTCTTCCCATCAGTATCTGCATTGACATTGATACGGCCATAGTTATCACGGACCTGAACAACCGGGCCTTTATCGATAAATAACCCGGTTAAGGCAGTCGCTTCGGTCAATGCTCCGCCACCATTGTTACGTAAATCTACAATCACACCACGAACATGTTGCTTTTGAAAATCTGCCAGTAATTTGTCAGTATCTTTTGATAATCCGACATAAAAGCTTGGCACTTCAAGTACCCCGACTTTATACCCATCATGCTCAATCACTTTCGATTTCACTGCCCTGTCTTCAAGACGAATCTTATCCCGGACAATTGTGACAACGTGACTTTTAGCTTTCTTACCTTCCGGTAAAATCTGGAGCTTAACGACGGTACCTTTGGGGCCTTTAATCAACTGCACAACATCATCCAGGCGCCAGCCGATTACATCAACAATTTCACCATCTTCCTGCCCAACACCAATAATCCGGTCACCTTCAGAAAGTTTGTGACTTTTGTCTGCCGGGCCACCAGCAACCAGTGAGCGGATCACTGTATAGTCATCGGTAAGCTGAAGAACTGCTCCAATTCCCTCAAGTGACAAATTCATCTCTGACTGGAATTGTTCAGCACTTCGCGGTGACAGATAGCTGGTATGTGGATCAACCTGGCGGGCAAATGCATTCATATATAATTGAAATACATCTTCGCTATGCGTCTGGGTCATACGCTTAATCGCGTTATTATACCGACGTTTTAGCTTCTCTTTAATTTCAGGCCAGGTTTTTCCTGTCATTTTCAGATTAAGCGCATCATTCTTAACACGCTTACGCCACAAATCATTTAATTCCTTTTCATTTTTGGGCCACGGCTCTTTAGAGCGATCGAGCTCAATAAACTCATTGGTATCAAATTTTATTTCTTTTTCTAACAATGAAAGCGCATAACGATATCTTTCATAACGTTTTTTGACAGATAAGTTATAAACATCGAATGCAATTTGATCATTCCCGGCCTTCAGTTGATCATCCAGTTCTTCAGACCATGTTTTAAAGCCATCAATATCTTTTTGAGTAAAAATATTGCGGTTATAGTCCAGTAAACCCAGGTAGCGATCAAAAATCTTCCGGGAGAAATCATCATTTAAAATGATATGTTTATAATGATTACGCGTAAAACGGTGAGTGATTCGTTTGGTTGCGAGCGAATGCTGAGCCTCAGGAACAAGAACGGGAATATCTTTTTCAGTAAAAGAAGCTACATCAGAAGCTTGAGATGAAGAAACTGCCAGTAATAAACCGGCAGCTATTAATGTCAAATTAAAACGGCATTTCATGCGAAGGGATTTCTCCTTTATGCACACAAGTGCTCCGCTTTGACGACCATTTGCAGGCCATTCGCGAGTTGCACGCGTACATCTTCCTTATTAATTTCAACAATGGTCGCAACCATGTTGCCTTTACCCATATTAACCTTTACCTGCCGTCCAGTTGTCAACTCATCGGCATTCAAGGCCCGGGCCTGTACTTTCTTTTCTTGAACACGTCTGGCATTTTTAGGTTTAAACCCAGCTTTTTTTGCTTTTGTTTTATCAGACTTGTTACTCTTACTATTTGGATTAGCTTTTTCTTTCTCTTTCCGGATAGCCTGAGCTCTGGCTTTACTTTCAGCCAAAGTTGTCTGGGCATGATCGATATGTTCCTGTTCCAATTCCCCACATGGGTTTCCATCCAGGTCAACACGTTCAACACCCGGTTTCACACCGTGCAGATATCGCCATGAAGACGTGTACTGTCTCAACGCAGCACGAAGCAGTGTTTTGCTTACTTTAGGGTCATCATTCAAACGCTCTGCAAGATCTTGAAATATACCAATTTTCAGTGGCTTTGCTTCACCTTCCAAAGTAAAGCATTTAGGGAAACATTCAGCAATGTACGCAATCACTTCTTTGCTGTTTTTTAACTTTTCGGTGTTATCCATGTGGGTTCCTGGTTATAACGGTTCTTTCCGCAATACATGAAGATATTTAATGTCCGGGTATTATAGTGTTCTGAATAGGAAAAACCATATTCAGATATCAAATAATCATACGTTAGACTGTGAATTAAGCAGCTTTTCCACTTCTCTCATCAAATGAGTGAAGCCAAGCTCGTCAGATTCTGCAAAACGGCACGCGACCGGACTATCGATATCCAGAACACCAGCCAGTTTTCCCTGCAGAAAAAAAGGAACGACTAACTCAGAACGGCTTTCACTATCACAGGCAATATGCCCTTCAAACTCATGAACATCATCTACACGTACTGTACGGGAAGTATCAACAGCGGTTCCGCACACCCCTTTTCCTGCCGGAATACGCACACACGCAGGTTTTCCCTGAAATGGGCCCAGGACTAATTCATTATCTTTTAAAATATAAAACCCAACCCAGTTCAATCGCTCAATATTCATGTATATCAAAGCTGACAAATTTGCCAGATTTGCAATGACATCAGGTTCGTTTTCAACCAATCCTATCGCTTGCTTCGTCAAAAGAAGGTACTGTTTATCTTCCATACCTGTTCAAAAAAACCTCTTAAAGACTCAATGTACTTGAATACATTTCAAAATATGTCAAAGGAACAGTAATAACTTTTTAACCTAAATAAAACAAGAGAAAATTACGTTTTCTATTCCAGGTTCCCGGAAACGGGCACGAACATCACAGGCACACCGACAGTTCTCATGTTTACGTTGTGACAGTCGTAATAACGAATGGTTCCTCCCTCCGGGTCTGAAATGTTGATCAGTCAGTGACCTGAACCTGAACCATTCAATTTTTTTCTGATTCCTATATAATTTGCTTCCCATTCACACTTGAGAACATTGTTTTGCACCATAACGTTTATCTCCCGCAGGAATTTCTCCGGGTAATAGAACAGATTCTTCCCCCGTCCCTTAATATGGATGATTTTATTTCTGCCTGTCAGCGTCCGTTACGCAAAAGCATCCGGGTGAATACATTGAAAATCTCTGTTGCTGACTTTTGTGACAAGGCAAAGAATCTCGGCTGGAAGCTGGAGCCGGTACCATGGTGCAACGAAGGTTTCTGGATTGATACCCAGGACAACCCAGTCCCTTTGGGAAACACGTTAGAGCACATGTCCGGGCTATTTTATATTCAGGAAGCCAGCTCAATGATGCCGGTTACTGCGCTGTTCCACCAGCAGGAAAATGCATTCAAGACTGTCCTTGATATGGCAGCAGCTCCGGGGTCGAAAACGACACAAATTGCGGCACTGATGAAAAATGACGGGCTGATTGTTGCCAATGAGTTTTCCGCCAGCCGGACCAAGGCTCTCTATTCAAATATCCAGCGTTGTGGTATCCGGAACTCGGCATTAACAATCTATGACGGAAGAGTATTCGGCGACTGGTTGCCTGAATATTTCGATGCTGTATTGATTGACGCGCCCTGCTCAGGTGAAGGGACAATCCGCAAAGATCCCGATGCGATGAAGAACTGGAGTCCGGAATCAATCGCAACGATAACCGTCACGCAAAAAGCATTAATTGAAAGCGCTTTTCAGGCACTGAAACCAGGCGGTGTATTGGTATATTCAACCTGTACTCTGAGCCTGGAAGAAAATCAGCATGTTTGCAGACATTTGCAGGACACATATAGTGACGCCGTCACATTTGAGTCTCTTGAATCGCTTTTTCCTGAAGCAAAAAATGCAATCACAGAAGAAGGCTTCCTGCATATTTTCCCACAACTTTATGATTGTGAAGGATTTTTCGTTGCAAGGATTCGCAAAAATGCCTCTGTTCCCTCCGGGTTAGTCGAAAAACGGTTTAGTAAATTTCCTTTTACAAAAGCATCCGCGAAGCAGACCTCGGAAGTCTCCCGGGCGCTGAAAGATACTTTAGATATTGATCTGCCTTCAGACTCAAGCCTTTGGCTGCGGGAGCGGGAAGTATGGTTGTTCCCCGACGCACTGGAGCCATTTATCACGGAATTTAAATTTTCAAGAATGGGAATTAAGGTTGCTGAAACCCACAAAAATGGCTATCGCTGGCAGCATCAGGTTGTGACTTCATTAGCAACAGGTAATGAGCGCGCTTCTGTTGAGCTTTCACTGGAACAAACGCGTGAATGGTTTATGGGGAAAGACATCCGCCCCGAAGGGATTTCTCCATCGAAAGGAGAAGTCCTCATCCGGTATCAGAATATCACAATAGGACTGAGCAAATGGGTCGGAAACCGGCTGAAAAATGGCCTGCCCCGTGAATTGGTCCGTGATGGAAATTTATTCTGAATAATCACAGATTGAAAGCCCGGCCACAGTCGCCGGGTTTTCAATCACAGTTAATCAATCGTTCTTAACTGACGCCAGACGAATACCGGCAGATTCAATCGTAATATAGCCTTTCTTGTATAAATTCCCGATTGATTTTTTGAATGTGCCCTTGCTGGTTCTGAATACCGCGAAAATCTCTTCCGGGGAAGACTTATCACACAATGGCAAAAACCCATCTTTCTTATTGAGCAGATCCAGAATTTTTTCGCTCAAATCATCCAGCTTCGCCATACCAACTCTTTGCAAAGCGACATCAACTTTTCCGTCTTCCCGTATCTGTTTGATATAGCCTTTGACGCGCTTACCGACAAACAAGCGGCCGAATATGTCAGACTGAAACAGCATGCCCCAGTGAGTACCATTAACAATGGTTTTAAACCCGAACTGGGAACGCTCCGCAATCAGTAACTCAACCTTTTGATTGCGGGTATAGGATGCGGGCGTTTTATCAAGCCATTTATTAAACTTCGTTGTTCCGACAATTCTGCCGGACGCCTTGTCAGTATAAACATAAACTAAAATGGACTGACCTTCACTCAACCGTCCCCGCTGCTCACTGAATGGAATTAACAGGTCTTTTTCCCGAATCCCCCAGTCAACAAAAGCACCTGTATTATTGATACCAACAACTTTCATCATCCCCCATTCACCAACCTGAGCAGCAGGACTATCAGTCGTTGCAGCCAGTTGATTATCAGAATCAAAATAGAGAAAGACTGCCATCGTTTCACCAACAGCCACAGGCTGATGAATATATTTTGCAGGGAGCAGCACCGAGCCGTAATCTTCAGCATCCAGAAATACGCCAAAGTCAGCTTCTTTGGTTACAACCAGCTGGTTCACTTGTCCAATTCGAATCATTCAAAAATCGTCTCACATCAAATTTGCAGCGATTATACGTGATCTCTGATATGCTTTCTTCTTCTGAATGAAATAAAAACGGAGAGATACTTTGATTCTGGTAGACAAACATGATGCTATTACTCTGAAAATTTCTCATGCAATGTCGAAAAGTAAATCATCTCACTTAGATATCTATCTGTTTATCCCGGGGGAAATCAATCTGTCAAAAGATGTCATCTCTGAGGCGGATTTTTTTTATAACTGTATCAGTCAGAAACGTGCTTACTACAGTGACAAAATCCTGCTTCCCCTGATTCACAGCCGGCTTGCACAACGCGGCAGATTATCTTCCAAACAATATCGGGTCAGCCTGAGTTTGTATGCTTATCAATATGTCATTGCGCTGGATAAAGCAGTCAGTGATTTGTCCAATCATGGTGACAGCGTCACTTCAGAAGAGATTGATCACGTAATTAAATTGTCGCTGGATATCTTACGCAGACTCCGCAGAACAATCCCTTACGAAGAGACTCTGAAACGCTACTATGCCAATATTGACAACTACTTATCCTGGTACACGGAGCAAAAGTTCCTCGCATTAGTTGCCCACCTGAACCGGGATCAGGACTATAAAACCATCAAAAACCGGTTGATCATCTTAGCGGAAAAAGAACAGGCTCACCGGGCTCTCAACCATTACAACTCAGCCAAAGCGGATGAAGATATCACCCGCCTCAGTAATAAGATGCGCCTGTTGCGACGCTTAATTGAACATCCGGTTATCCTGAAAGAAAAAGTGACCTCTCTCGGGAATAACGTCAAGCGTATGGTCAAAGGAACAGCTACCGGCTTTATCATGTTATTTGTGACTTTCACTGTTATCTCGGCCCGTAACTTTTGGGGAGAAATCACCATCTCTTTTCTGGTCGCGATGTCTTTTATTTATGCATTAAGAGAGATTTTTAAAGATGATCTGAAAAGTATGCTGTGGCGATGGCTGCGTAAAGGCAAACCGAGATGGAAACGGCGTTATCAGGATCCAAATACCGGCAAAATAATCGGACAAAAACTTGAATGGTTAGATTATCAGTCTCTGTCAGCCCTGCCGGACAGAATTCAAAAAATCCGTAAGAAGAGAATTGTTCAGCGTGAAGAACAAATATTGCGTTACCAGGCAGAAACTCAGATGTCGACTTCCCGGTTCATGAGTGGCTATGAAGAAACCAAAGAAACGATACATATCGACTTTAAAGAGATCACCCGTCTGTTTGATAAAAATACCAACCGGATTTATCGCCTGTCGAACGGTCAGGTCAGCAGAGAAAAAGTCGAAAAAAGACACTTATTCAACCTAATCATCAAAGAAAATAATTACATTGATCAACCGACCTACTACCGGTGGAAAATTGTATTAAACCGCAGCAAGATTGTGGCGATAGAACCAATTGAGCTGGAAGGTGACTTAAAAAATTAGCAGGCATCATCAAAATATTGATAAATACCTGCTAATTCATTGTTCCGTGAATCAATCTGTCGGGTATCAGTAGGTATAAAGAACGTCAGCCTGTAGTCTTTCTTTGGCATACAGCTGGAACTCCGGATGCAATTCAAAAGACTGAATCACGACAGCAGCCGTTTTCTTCACCCGGTGAGCTGATTTAACCACCATATCAATCAAAGACGTGACGGATTCACTCTCAGGCGTACATAAATGAGATAATGACTCGTTGTACTTATCAACCCCCAGAGTGAACTGAGTTAAGTGATCAACATGGACAACAACACCATCAAAGTAATGGAGCAAACGTTCGGACAACAAAGCCGCCGAAGGCACATCACATGAATACAACACCTTCAAACCATTCAAACCTCTGGGCAATCCCTGCTCTGCCAGCCGGTCAATCACTGCAGCAGCATCACTGAGTGTCCGGACAAATGGCACCACAACTTCTACAGGAATATTTTTTTTCCGCAATTGTTTTATGACTTCACACTCCAGAGAAAAATGCTGACTCTGATGAGCTGAAACCAAACGGGAAACACCACGACACCCCATTGCAGGGTTGACTTCTTCAGGTTCAAAACGACCACCGATTAACGACCGGTATTCATGGCTGTCAGCATCACTCAGACAAATCCGGATCGTTTCATAATCCGCAGACTCAATCATATGAATGACTTGCTCAACCAATACCGCCACAAAGTGTTCACTCACCGGTTTTCCATCCAGAATACTTTCAAGAGATTTTTTCTCTGTCTCATCCAGCTCAGAGAGATGAGCATCGATTCCCGGATGATAAAAAATTGCTTCAGCGATTAAATCTGACAGTGAAACATAAAGATGTGAAGCAGGACCCGATTGTTGCTGTGAACCAGCAGGAAGCACGTTGCCAAAAGCTATTGGATATTCACTGGCATATTGAGGATGCTCAATGCTCATTATGACTCCATATAATGATTGATAAAAACAAGACTGTTATCGAACATACCGATTGAACCTGTTAAATACAAGCTATGTACAGGGATTTATCGATCTATAAGCCAAAATCTGCATAATGTTGTCAATCAGCACATAAGACAGTTATTATTTCACATAAAAATAATTGAAAACCGACAGGAACATTACCATGCCATCTTTTGATATTGTCTCAGAAATCGACTCAGTTGAACTCCGTAACGCCATTGATAATTCAAACCGGGAGCTTTCTACCCGTTTTGACTTCCGTAATGTGGAAGCGACTTTTGATTTGAAAGACAGCACAGCCAAACTATCGGCTGAAGATGACTTTCAGCTGAATCAGATGATGGATATTTTGCGCAGTAACCTCGCCAAACGCGGCGTAGATGCCAATGCAATGGAAATCAAAGACGCTGTCCATTCAGGCAAAAACTGGTATAAAGATGTCGATTTTAAGCAAGGGATTGATTCACTGACCGCCAAAAAGCTGGTGAAATCAATTAAAGATCAGAAATTCAAAGTCCAGGCTTCAATTCAGGGAGAAAAAGTCAGGGTGACCGGCAAAAAACGGGATGATCTCCAGCAGGTCATCGCATGGATTAAGTCGGCAGATTTTGACCAGCCTTTCCAGTTTAATAACTTCAGAGATTAATTCACGGTCATCTTTGAACAGCTAAACAGTGATACATTCTCTTCTGTATAAAACAGGGTGGCTTTAAACCTTCTGAACCACCCTGTTTTCATGACGAAAAAATGTATTCAATAGTGTCTGAAGAATCCAGCTCCCAAATGACGGTCGCCAGCTTCGAACAATCCGGAAACCCGACTATCCTGCTCATGAAGCAAAACACAAAGATAACGATGCTTTGTTCTTTCCTGCTTAAGTTGATCGGCTAAATCTGCAGAATCGGCATATACAGAACGATTTGCATCCCGACGGCATAATTCCAGAATCTCAGGTTCTACATTTTCCTGGTGCAAGACTAAGTCCGCTTTTTGCATGAACTGCAAAGCCTTGATAGGCAGCAGTTCAATATCGTCATGATATGTCACCCATATCACTTCATTCACCCGGGGTTCAGGATTGGAAAGTAATTGTTGATAGCGGTGTTCCAGCTGCGACAGCGTCGTTGCGCCTGCTACGGTTTTATCTGCAAAAAATCTTTCCCAGAAAGCTCTTCTTGCGTCAATCCCGGAGATATCAGATTTGATCTGCTCACGTTTCCGGCCACCAAATTCGGCCAGTAACGACAGATTGAATGGTAAAACCGATTCAACGGATTCCCGCAAATTACGGATCAAAACCGGTGAGGCTCCACCACTGGATATCGCAATCTGAATTTTCCCCCGGGTAATCATGGAAGGCGTGATAAAGTCGCAGTATGGCTGGTCATCAACCACATTCACCATGATGCCCGACTGTTTCGCATCTGCATGAATCTGATGGTTGAGCTGTGAGTTATTCGTTGTTGCCCAGACCTGAACATAATCCCCATTTAATAACCGGCGGTGATACGTTTGTTCAAGCCAGCGGATCTCACCCTTATCAGCAAGAGCACGAAGAAAAGGAACGATCTCCGGAGACACTAAAGTCACCTGAGCACCAACTTTGATTAAAGCTTCTATTTTCCGGCTGGCGACTTCCCCGCCTCCGACGACAAAAACGGCTTTATCTTTGAGATCTAAAAAAAGTGGAAAATATTGCATTACATCATTAACTCTGTATTTACATCGACGATGGCACATACTAACAAAAACAGTGCAAAGAATTCACTGAAATAGCACATCTTAAAAATGATTTGTCAAAATAAGCTCAAACACCAGACAATCACAAACAATTTACTTAAAAAATCAGAATAAAACACCAAAAAATTCAAATTTCAAAAAACATAGGCACTGTTGCACTATTATGGTTATCAGTTGCACTATTTACATTTAAATAACAATTCGCCATGCTAACCGGTGTCGGGTTAATGATTAAACTGTAATTACCCTTGGGTAATCAATCATAAAGTCAATCAAAAACCCGCTGATGGTGATGATGGCGTTGCCACTTAATAGTGCAACCTTTCGTGCTAATAACAAAATCAGCCATTATGGGAAATCATCAAAAATTGAATTTTTGCATCAGAATCAACTGATGTCTATGGAACAGACAGGAAGGATACTCATGGCGAACAAATTAAAACTACTCACGTCAATTGTTGCCGCGTCAACAGCTTTGATGGCAAATTCAGCTTCTGCAGCAGAAAGTACACTGGATAAAGTACTCTCTCAGGGATTTGTAACTTGTGGTGTCAGTACCGGTCTTCCCGGCTTTTCTAACCCAAATGCCAAAGGCCAGTGGGAAGGGATTGACGTTGAATACTGTAAAGCTCTGGCGGCCGCTGTATTAGGAGACAAAAATAAAGTTAAATTTGTTCCTCTTACAGCAAAAGAACGTTTCACTGCCCTTCAGTCCGGTGAAATTGATGTCCTGTCACGGAACACAACCTGGACGTTACAACGGGATACGGCTCTGGGTCTGAACTTTGTTGGTGTCACTTACTATGATGGCCAGGGCTTTATGGTCAAAAAAGACCTTGGCGTAAAAAATGCCAAAGAGCTTGATGGTGCATCCGTTTGTATTCAGTCCGGAACGACCACTGAGCTGAACCTTGCTGATTATTTCCGCAAACAGGGAATGAGCTATAAGCCAGTTGTATTTGATACATCCGCACAGACAGCTAAAGGATTCGATGCAGGTCGTTGTGACGTTCTGACATCTGATCAGTCTCAGTTATATGCATTGCGTGTTAATCTGAAAAAACCATCATCTGCAGCCGTTCTGCCTGACATTATTTCAAAAGAGCCTTTAGGTCCTGTTGTTCGTCAGGATGATGACAAATGGTTCAATGTTGCTAAGTGGACTTTATTCGCACTGGTGAACGCAGAAGAATACGGTATCACTTCCGGAAACGTGGATAAGATGAAAAAATCAACTGATCCAAACATCAAACGTATTCTTGGCTTAGATGGACCAAAGGGTTCAGGTCTGGGTATCCGTGATGACTGGGGTTACCAGATCATCAAACAAGTTGGTAACTATGGTGAAGTATTTGAAAACTCTGTTGGTTCAGGCTCACCATTGAAAATCTCCCGCGGTGTGAATGCCTTATGGAATGAAGGCGGCTTCATGTACGCTCCACCAATCCGTTAATCATGTAAACACTATGGGCGGAAATCTTTCCGCCCTTATCTGAAAAATGGATTTCTGAGGTCTTTTGAGGTATGAAACACCCCGAGAATAGTCAATCCAAAGGATTGGCACACTTATTTTATAGTCCAACATTCCGGTCGGTTGTATTTCAGATTATTGCAATACTTGCATTAACATTCTTTATCTACACCATCGTTAATAATGCATTAACCAACCTGAGTTCCCGCGGCATTACCACCGGATTTGATTTTCTGGATCAACCCGCAGGTTTCGGGATTGGACTCTCTCTTATCGATTACACAGAAACCGATACTTATGGCCGGACTTTTGTCGTTGGCTTAATGAATACTATTCTGGTTTCAGTGATTGGTATTATTTTCGCTACGGTTCTCGGTTTTATTCTGGGGATTGCCCGTCTGTCAACTAACTGGCTGGTCAGCCGCTTTGCGGCAGTTTATATTGAAATATTCCGTAATGTACCGCTGCTGCTACAAATCCTTTTCTGGTATTTTTCTGTTCTGGGAGCGCTGCCAGGCAAGCGGCAAAGCTATGCACTCGGAGAATCTGTTTATTTAAATATCAGTGGGCTGTTCATTCCTAAACCAGTCTTTGAGTCTGGCAGCGGATGGATATTCGCCACTCTGATTTTCGGGATTATCGCTTCAGTCTGCGTCAAAATATGGGCAAAAAACAAACAGAAACTCACAGGTCAACAATCACCTGTGTTACTCATCAACAGTTGCCTGATCATTGGCTTACCATTAATTGTATTCTTTTTAAGCGGTAAACCAATATCCGCAGACTACCCTGTTTTGAAGCGCTTCAACTTTCAGGGCGGTATCGAAATCATTCCTGAATTCGTTGCCTTGTTGATAGCACTGAGTGTTTATACGGCTGCATTTATTGCTGAAATTGTCCGTTCAGGGATCAATGCCGTCAGTCACGGTCAGAGTGAAGCGGCTATGTCTTTGGGACTTCCACGCAGTAAAACATTAAAACTGGTCGTGATTCCACAGGCAATGCGTATCATCATTCCGCCGCTGACAAGTCAGTACCTGAACCTGACCAAAAACTCTTCGCTGGCTGTCGCGATTGGTTATCCGGACCTGTTTAATATTTTTGCCGGAACCACGCTGAACCAGACAGGGCAAGCCATAGAAGTCATCTCAATGACAATGGCCGTCTATCTGACACTCAGCCTTGTTACTTCATTCCTGATGAATATGTACAACCGTAAAGTTGCGTTAGTGGAGAGATAATATGAAAGTTCATCAATTTCAGCCCGATCTGCCACCACCAACCAATACAACCGGTATCGTGGGCTGGATGAAGAAAAATTTATTCAGTAGTGCCGTCAACTCAATATTAACCCTGATCATTGCCTACTTTGTGATCAAAGGCTTGTATCACCTGATTGACTGGGCCATTCTGAAAGCAGACTGGATCGGTGAAGACCGGGATGCATGTTCAACCGGTGGTGCTTGCTGGGTTCTTGTTTATGTGCGGTTTAATCAGTTTATGTTTGGTTTTTACCCGGAAGCTGACCTGTGGCGTCCGGAACTGTTTTACGCAACACTGGCGATACTGATCGGGTTGCTTGCGTGGGATAAAACACCAAAACGTGGCTGGATTTGCCTGTTTACCATTACGCTTTATCCAATTCTGATGGCAGGTTTGCTGCATGGCGGAATGTTTGGATTACCGGTTGTGGAAACCTATAAATGGGGTGGCTTGCTGGTGACTCTGGTTCTGGCATTAGTCGGCATCGTCGCTTCCCTGCCTATTGGTGTTTTACTGGCCTTAGGTCGTCGTTCCCATATGCCGGTTATCCGCAGCCTGAGTACCGTCTATATTGAAGTCTGGCGTGGTGTCCCGTTGATTACCGTCCTGTTTATGGCTTCAGTCATGTTACCGTTGTTTATGTCAGAGGGTTCTGAAACAGACAAATTGATCAGAGCACTCATTGGGGTCACGCTGTTCAGTGCGGCCTATATGGCAGAAGTAATCCGCGGTGGCCTTCAGGCGATTCCAAAAGGACAATATGAAGCGGCAGATGCGTTAGGGTTAAATTATCCGAAGAAAATCGGATTAATCATCATGCCTCAGGCCCTGAAAATCACGATTCCTTCAATTGTAAATACGTTTATTGATTTATTTAAAGATACAAGTCTGGTTCTCATTATCGGTATGTTTGATGTACTTGGTATTGGTCAGGCAGCGAATACCGATCCGGCCTGGTTAGGCTTCTCGACAGAAAGCTATGCATTTGTTGCCTTAGTTTTCTGGGTATTTTGTTTTGGTATGTCCAGATATTCCATCTGGCTGGAAAATAAATTACATACCGGACACAAAAGATAATAGCCGGGAATCAAGGAATTAAGTTTAAGGATTAGAAATGAAGCAGCAGAACTCAGACAAAGAATTAATGATTCAGATTAAAGACATGAACAAGTGGTACGGCGAGTTCCATGTTCTGAAAAATATCAACCTTGATGTTACCCGGGGTGAGAAAATTGTCATATGTGGTCCTTCCGGCTCCGGTAAATCAACGATGATCCGTTGTATCAACCGGCTGGAAGAACACCAGAAAGGCGATATTATCGTAAACGGGCACGCGCTGACCGAAGATCTGAAAGATATCGAAGCGGTGCGCCGTGAAGTCGGTATGTGCTTTCAGCACTTTAATCTTTTCCCTCACCTGACAGTATTGGAAAACTGCACTCTGGCGCCGGTTTGGGTGAAGAAAATGCCGAAAGAAGAAGCCGAAGAGCAGGCAATGAAATACCTGGAACGGGTGAAAATCCCGAATCAGGCCAATAAATATCCGGGCCAGTTATCCGGCGGACAGCAACAACGTGTGGCTATCGCCCGCTCTTTGTGTATGAGCCCGCAAATTATGCTGTTTGATGAACCAACATCAGCCCTGGATCCGGAAATGGTCCGCGAGGTGCTGGATGTCATGGTCGAACTGGCAGATGAAGGCATGACAATGCTTTGCGTAACCCATGAAATGGGCTTTGCCAAAGAAGTTGCCGATCGGGTGATATTCATGGATGCCGGCGAGATTATTGAAGAAAATAATCCTGAAGAATTCTTTGGTAATCCACAGTCTGACCGGACTCAAAATTTCCTGTCTCAGATACTGCATCATTAATTGATATCTCTTTAAGCGACTCTCTGTTAATGACAAGAGGCATTTTCATCATGGGAATGCCTCTTTTTATTTAATAGCGGTTTTATTTCTATAACTTAAGACCTGATACGTATATACTCCTACAGAAAGATTGTGTTACATCTTTGTTTCGGCATTTGTATCATCTTTTATTATGATAGAAATATAAACCAACAGGTTGAATTCAGAACTTTCACCCTGACTCATGGTCGAAGATACAGGCAACAAGACATACGAGGAAAGTATGAATAGTCCGATATATTCAAGCTCTACGGGTCAAACCCGCGCTTTACAAACAAATAAAGTACTCAGAAATACCTACGCACTCCTGTCAATGACTTTATTATGGTCAGCGGCTGTTGCTGGTGTTTCTATGGCACTGAATCTCCCCTATCCCGGTTTTTTAATCACAATCGTTGGCTTCTATGGCTTACTTTTCCTGACTGAGAAAAACCGCAATAACAGCATGGGGCTGGTTTTCACCTTCCTGTTTACTGGTTTCCTTGGCTATACGTTAGGCCCGATTCTTAATGTATACATCAGTAACGGTTTAGGTGATCTGGTATTGACTGCCTTAGGTGGCACAGCTCTGACATTTATGGCTGCATCAGCTTATGCATTAACCACCAAGCGCGATTTATCCTTCCTGGGTGGATTATTAATGGCCGGGTTTGTTGTCCTGATTGTTGGCATGATTGCTAACATCTTCCTGCAACTGCCAGTTATCTACCTTGCGATGAGTGGTTTATTTATTTTGTTTTCAACAGGTGCAATTTTGCTGACAACGCAGCAAATTATCCGTGGTGGTGAAACAAATTATATTTCAGCGACAATTACATTGTATGTTTCTATCTATAACCTGTTCCTCAGCCTGTTAAATATTCTGAGAGCATTTAGTGGTAACGACTAAGATAAACAATTGTCATGAATGATTGTGTAAGCCCGGGAACTTTTCCGGGCTTTTTTATTTTCAAATCTTGCGAAATGCACATCACTTCGTTAGCCTATGGCCGGATTGTGGATACAAGAGGTCATCATGTTCGAATATAACGGTTCAGTCATCGAGACAGATAAAGAAGGCTATCTGTTGGATCATACCCAATGGGAACCTGAGATGATTACTATCCTGGCTGAAAAAGAAGGGATTGAACTGACAGACTCACATCTTGAAGTCATCCATTTTGTCCGTGACTTCTATGAAGAGTATAAAACTGCCCCGGCCGTTCGTATGCTGGTCAAAGCGATGGAAAAAGAATACGGCCCGGACAAAGGAAACAGTAAATACCTGTTTAAGCTGTTTCGTCAGGGGCCTGCGAAACAGGCCACCAAGCTGGCAGGCTTGCCGAAACCGGCAAAGTGTCTCTGAAAACGCTTATTGAATCGCAAATCCCTGATAGACTTTGTCAGTTTTCAGCTCAGTTCTGCTTACCTCTGAAACACTTGCTCCCGGAGACCCCTGATGCAGCCATTCAAATAATTGTTCAAGGCGGGACTCATCCCCGCTTGCAACAACTTCTACATCTCCATTGTTCAGGTTTTTAGCATATCCCGTCAATCCAAGCTTCATTGCTTTGTGTGACGTGTAATAGCGAAAACCCACACATTGAACGATACCTTTCACCACATATATTTCTGTCTTCCGGACCATGCGATATCCCCGCTTATCTAAAATCTGTTTTTTCTGCAACAACGGGCAGCGACTCTTTATAGTATGCACCAAATCCGGCAGAATGTTCCCGTGTGTCAATATCAATCCGGCAACAGCAATTGCTTTTCGGAGCAACATCAATAAAAATACCGCTTCTTTATTTTTTAACCCGGAACGCTTCAATGACGACTTCTCTTATTCTGGCTAAAGGCCGTGAAAAATCTCTTATCCGCCGCCATCCCTGGGTCTTTTCCCGTGCGATTGAACGGATTGATGGCACCCCGGAAACCGGACAAACCGTAGACATTTACAGTTATGATGGCCGGTGGCTTGCTAAAGCAGCCTACTCCCCTCATTCACAAATCCGGGCCAGAGTCTGGAGCTTTGAAAAGAGAGAGATTGATGCAGAATTTTTTGCTGAGCGTATTTCTCAGGCACAACAACTCAGGGAAGATATGATTCAGCAAGGACAACTGACGGGTTACCGGCTGATTGCAGCAGAATCAGATGGCCTTCCCGGCATCACAATAGACAGATATGACAACTATCTGGTCTGCCAGTTTCTGAGTGCCGGTGCTGATTACCAAAAAGCGGTGATTACCGAGGCACTGTTACGCTGTTTCCCGGATATCAATATCTATGAACGCTCTGATGTGGCCGTCAGAAAGAAAGAAGGGCTCAAACCAGTTACCGGCCTGCTGCATGGCAACACACCATCAGAGCCCGTCGTTATTGAAGAAAACGGCATAAAAATCAGTGTAGATATTATCAATGGCCATAAAACAGGATTCTATCTCGATCAGAGAGACAGCCGCTATCACGCGATGAAATATGTCAAAGACAAAGAAGTGCTGAACTGCTTCTCTTACACCGGCGGGTTTGGCCTTTATGCGGCGAAAGGTGGCGCACAAAGAATCATCAATGCGGATGTTTCACAACCGGCACTTGATGCAGCAAAGCAGAATGCTGAACTGAACCATTTCGATACCTCGAAAAAACGCATGGTATTTCTTAACGCAGATGTGTTTAAACTCCTTAGAGAATATCGCGATCAAGGCACTCTGTTTGATGTGGTCATTATGGATCCGCCCAAGTTTGCTGAATCCAAATCTCAGCTCAATGGTGCTTGCCGGGGCTATAAAGATATCAACATGCTTGCCATGCAGATTTTAAAACCCGGAGGCACATTATTAACGTATTCATGTTCAGGCCTGATGGATCAGGCGCTGTTTCAAAAAATCATCGCAGACGCTGCGATTGATGCCGGCCGCCGCGTAAAATTTATTGAACGTTTCGGCCAGGCGGCAGATCACCCGGTTGACAGTGCTTATCCTGAAGGCTTTTATCTGAAAGGTTTCGCCTGTAAAGTATTTTAATTCACACTGTTAATGCGAGTTTTTGTGACCAATTTCTCCTTATCTCTTTTTATTTTGCTAACAAAAGTATAGAATAAGCACTCTGATGCGATATTCCTTTATTTACATCCTCTTGTTTCATAAGGGAATATCCTTTCTTAGCTCCCGCTAAGTCCTGCATGCTACAACATCACTCTTTCCGTGGTTGTTTTTATTTCAAATTTCGTTAAAAAATAAAGGATATTCGATGATCGGTCCTGTTATAAACTCTGCTGCGATAATTATCGGCAGCGGAGTCGGCGCACTTTTCGGGGATAAAATCCCATCTGATATACAAAAAAGAATGCCCATTGTTTTCGGATTCGCTTCTATGGGTCTTGGCATTGCAATGGTGATGAAACTGAACTCACTTCCCGTCGTCATTCTGACCCTCCTGATCGGAACTATTCTTGGTGAGTTAATTCAGTTAGAAGAAAAAATCACAGTGCTTGCCGGCAAACTGAAGCAACTGGTAGAAAAATATGCCCCGCCTCAAAACCCCACAATGCAACAAAATGAATATATGGATACATTCATTTCGATCTTAATTTTGTTCAGTATGAGCGGCACAGGTATTTTTGGCTCAATGAATGAAGGCGTGACCGGAGATGCATCCCTGTTGATCGTCAAATCTTTTCTGGACTTTTTTACCGCGATTATTTTTGCGATTCGCCTTGGTCTTCCTGTTGCCACACTGGCGATTCCACAATGCCTGATACAACTCATTCTATATTTTTCTGCCAGCGCCCTGCTTCCACTAACTAATGCCGAAATGGTTGCTGATTTTTCTGCTGTCGGTGGTCTGGTCATGTTTGCAACCGGATTCAGAATTTGTAATATTGTAAGCTACCCCGTGGCCAATATGATTCCTGCACTCATTCTGGCGATGCCTGTATCAGCACTCTGGGCAGGAATCATGACCCAGTTACACTAATTTCTGATTTGGATAATTGTTACCGCAATGCAATCGTTAATTGATCAGCTGGCAGAGCAAAGCATTCAGTCTTCAATCAAACAAGGTGAGTTAGATCACCTCCGGGGTGCAGGAAAGCCCCTGGAAATCGAAGACTTACGCATGGTTCCCGAACATTTACGCATTGGGTACCATGTCCTGAAAAATGCTGGCTTTATTCCCCCGGAACTTGAACAAAGACAAGAAGCACTAAAAATGTGTGACTTGCTTTTTTCGTTCCAGCGGGAGAATAATCACCCGGAAACAAAAAGCACCTTACATAAAATCAACAAACTTGAACTTAAATTACAGTTGATGGGCGTTGACACTCAATTCATTCATCGTTATCTGGCTCAGCTCAACCAGCAAAATAGTGTCTGAATTTTTATGCCTCAGACTATACCTGATTCAAAGGCAAGTCTCCGGAGAGTATCAGCAGGCACCCGGCTTTTGACATTTCATAAAACGCCTTTTCATCATCTCCCGGCTGCTGATTGACGCCCCTGCATGCATCCTGAATGACATAGGTCTTAAATCCTGAAGCAACGGCATCAAGTGCGGTATAACGTACACAATAATCCGTTGCCAGACCAACAATATATAACTCATGCAGATCCGGAGATGCCAGAAATTCAGCTAAGCCAGTCGACTTTTTCTTATTGTTATCGTAAAAGCCACTGTAACTATCAATCTCAATATCAGTGCCTTTACGTATAATGTGATTAATCTTATCTGTATTTAATCCTTTGATAAACTCAGCCCCTTTTGTCCCCTGTACACAATGGTCCGGCCACATGACCTGTTGAAAACCACCGAGGTCAATCACATCTCCGGGCTGACACTCCTGAGTTGAAGCAAAGCTTGCATGAGCTTCCGGATGCCAGTCTTGCGTGGCAATAACAAAATCAAAAAAAGGCATAATCTGATTAATAACAGGAACCACTGATTCACCATCGGGCACAGCTAATGCGCCTTCAGAAGAAAAATCATTCTGTACATCAACAATGACTAAAGTTTTTTTCATTGAACTTCCCCAATGCAGCACAAAATATGACTATCTCATCCTCAAAATAAAAGGGAAAGGTTGCAAGAAAAATATTGAGAAATAAGTCAAACATAATTTTTAACATAAAAACGGGTAACCAAAGGTTACCCGTTTCACCGTAAATAATCGTAAAATTTTACCCGGGAGAATGAATACCGTTTTACAACTTAAAACGACCAATTTCATTTTTCATTTCCCCCGACAAACGGGACAATTCTGCTGATTGTTCTGCCGCATCTTCAGCTTCAAGAGCAAATTCATTTGAAACATCACGAATACCTTCTGTATTCCGGGTTATTTCAGAGGTCACTGAGGCCTGCTCTTCTGCCGCGGAAGCAATTTGTGCTGCCATATCAGAAATATTGGTCACAGCATCATTGATCTGTATTAAACTATTCTCTGCAGCATTTGCTTCTTCAACGCTTAAAGTCGCAAGTGTCCGGCTTTCTGACATGATCTGAACCGCTTTGCCCGTTGTTGACTGAAGCGTATTGATCATTTGCTGAATTTCCTCTGTTGAAGCATGTGTTCTCTGACTTAGCAAACGCACTTCATCTGCAACGACAGCAAAGCCACGACCTTGTTCTCCTGCCCTTGCAGCCTCGATTGCAGCATTCAGTGCCAGCAGATTAGTTTGCTCAGCAATATCCTGAATTGTCGAAAGAATCATGCTGATTTGATTACCATGCTCGTCCAGTTCCTGAATAACGTCGGTTGCCACCTGGACTTCCTCCGCCAGGCTATGTATCGATGCCTGAGTCTTTGATGCCTGTTTCACCCCTTCCTGGCATACAGATACAGCATCGTTAGAACTTTGCGCTGTATGTTCTGCATTTCCGGCAATTTCCTGTGTTGCTGACGCCATCTCGTTAATCGCAGTTGCGACCATATTTATTTCGTCCTGCTGAACACCAATTCGCTGACTGCTGGTTTCAGAGTGTTTCGCTGCGTGTTGCGCCTGTTCTGACAAAGATGAAGCGATACTGCTGAGTTTCGTCACCATCGTATGCATATTACCGACAAATTTATTAAAATTGTTCGCAAGCTGCCCGACTTCATCATCATTCTTCGGTGAAAGACGTTGTGTTAAATCCCCTTCACCTGAAGCAATTTCTCCCAGTGCGACGGAAACACGCCCTAAGTCTTTAATCAGGAAACTAACCAGCCATGACATCAGCCCAATGACTAAAAGTGTAATAATCACAGCAATAGACAGCAGACCGATGAAGGTATTCATAAAGGCCTGTTCTTCGGTCGCTCTGTCCATTTCAACAGCAAAGATCCAGCCGGAATGCGGTACATCAGCAAAATAAAACCACTTTTCTTTTCCATCAATATTCAGCGTCACTATTTCCCGGTCTCTGGCTGCTTTTGTCAGCATGGCCATCGTCAACTGAGAAGAAAGAGAAGAAACGGGCTTCATGGCTGTATTTTTATCCCGGTGTCCAAGAAAATACCCGTCATGACTATCAATCAGCATGGTGGATGCATTTTCTCCGGCATTCAGACTGAGCGTATCGCGCACAATTTCATCAATAAGCACATCTGCACCGGAAACCCCGGTCAGCACGCCGTTTTCTTTGATTGGCGTGGCAATCGTTATCATTAATGCACCGGTTATCGCATCAGAATAGGCCTTTGTCACAATACTTTTTCCCTGACTGGCCGCTTCCTGATACCAGGGACGCTGACGGGGATCATAATCTGCCCGGTTTCTTTCCGGGCGGGAGCGATACATTTCTCCCTTTGCCGTCCCATAGTAACTGTCATCAAAATCACCGGCAACCCGGGCTTGCTGCAAGTGAACCACAAGATTTTCATCATTCACATAATGATTCACGGAGCCGGCAATTTTTTTCTTCATAATCAGCCAGTCCGAAATCCCTTTCGATGCGGTATCAGACAATGTTCTGGCCCGCTCATAAACATTACTGCGGGTTTCTTGATAAAGTTGTTGAGCCGCCAGCCATGTTAAAGCGACCGCCATAAAAAGAGCACCCGATAAACTGGCTACTATTAATTTATTTTTCAGTGTCAATTTCATTAAACTGATTTTCCTTACACAAGGGGAATAAAATTCAGGAAAAATGTGAAGAATCAGGATTTTATCATAGCATATGTGATACTTTCATTAAAAAATACCAGTAATAATATAAATGAGCGGCATTCATACAAAGAACAAACTTTATTTTTGAATGCACTTCAAATAATAGAAATGCCAATTTATTATGATAAGAATAAGTTAAATCACAGAACGGCTCAGATGAATAATATCTGTAAAGTATATTGTGCTAAATTTTCATGATTAAATACATTGACTTCATCTTATAATAACAATTGTGTTTTATTTATAACGATCCAATGATGCTGTTCTTAATCCCCCGGATAATAAATAAATGCTATTTATTATATAACCATACAAATGCTCACGCGCGCATATAAAACAACCTGAATTGAATGGTTTTCCACCCGGAAAGATCATAGCCCTCTGACGACAGTTCATCGTTCAGAATGTAAAGCATCCAAAACTATGACATCAGGACTTTTCTTCTGGGAGCAACTCATGTAATGTCCGCGTTATAAGAGCAAAAACATTTCCTGGATACTGATTTTGGAAAAATATGAAGAAGTTCTGGTTTCAATACGCCAGATAATCCGAGCCATTGATCTTCACTCAAAAAAACTCAGTAAGGTTGCAGGCCTGACCGGACCGCAACTGATATTGATGCGTTCTATAGAACAGTTGGGAGAAGTGACTATTCGTGAACTTTCAAACCATACAAATATGAGTCAGGCCACAGCGACAACCATTCTTGATCGTCTGGAGCGTAATGGTTATGTTCGCCGGGTCAGAAGCGTTGCTGACAAAAGAAAGGTTCATGCATACCTGACAGAGACAGGACAAGATCTGCTCAATAAAGCACCGCAACCTTTACAAGACAACTTTGTCTCTCAGTTTCAGCAATTGGAAGACTGGGAACAGAGCCTTCTGTTGTCATCCATTCAGAGACTCTCGAACATGATGAAAGCGGATAATATTGACGTCGCGCCAATGCTTGAAATCGGAAGCATCACCAAAAGCGAATAACAATCCTCTTCTGCTCTCATACAAGCATACCCGAGGGTTATCAAATTTCTGAAATATCTGCTTCTTAAACGCTAACATTCGTGAGTACGTTCCGCGAAGCAGATACTTCGGTCTGTAACAAAGTTAATTACAACGTTTTATAAATAACTTTGTTTCCTGAAAGCTGAACTTTTTCGACAAGCCCTTCTTCAAGAAGCTTCTTCAGTGCCCCTGTTGCCCAGGATGCAGCTTTTGTATCTTCCTGCCCGGCTTCCAGCCCAATTGATTTGGGATTAATTCCATCTGAGTGCTGGCTGACAATATCCAAGACCTGCTGTTGCTTGGGAGTCAGATTTACCGTAACCTCGCGCTTAACCTGAGAAGGTTTAGCTGCCACAACGGTTTTCACCTCAGCCTGACGGGGTTGTTCAAATTGAACAAGATTTGAAGCGAATGCCATAACACGTTTCTGCAATTTTTTTTGCACATTACGCTTATGAGAAAGTCTCATAGAGTATTCTCCATTTCACTGCCTGAAGCAGAACTAACAACAAAGCGCTTCTTATATCAAAATTTCACTCCCATTTGTAGGGTCACCACAGAAAATGTAGAGGAACCGACTAAACCTGAGTGCGTATGATTATTTTTTGGACAATATTAAAGTAAAATAATTATTTCCTGCCCCATACTAAAATGAGTATAAATGGTGAGAATAGTGATGATTAATATGCAAACTGTCTACTTTGAGAACTTTAAATTTGACAGACACAGCCCTGCGATACGGATATCAGGTTTTGTATATTTTACCGTCAGTATAATCATTATTATGACAGCAAATTCATTCACTCATGCAATAATATATGCAATGCTACTAATTGCTTTTTATTTTTTTGTTTACTGGATGATCATTAAAAGTCAGGTTGCATTTTCACTCACGGCAACTCACTTTCAGCAACATTTATTCCGTGGTGGCTGGATTATCAAATGGAATAACATTTGCGAAATTAATCAATGTACATTAGATCATCATGGCTGGCATCAGCCAATTCCATGGATAGGCATACGCTTAAAATCTTACACACCTTACCTTGAAAGTATCTGTCCGCGTATCATTAGCGAAATACTCCTGAACCAGAGAGGTTTATTATTTCTGGGAATAAAACAGCACCCGGAATACCGGTTCAACTTTGAAGATATTGTTCTGGACTCCCGGCAATTCATCAGCGATACAGGTAAATGCTATACGGGGCTTCAGGCGATGTTAGCCAACAGAATGAAATACCAGCGCCGGTTACATGGTTATGATCTGTTCATTTCGGTGAGTGATTTGGGGATGGGCAGAAGCGGAGATGAACTCATCGGGCTGGCCCGGCGTTACATTGCTGCCGCCGAACCAGATAATAATAAAAAAGATTAGCAGACCAGCCTGACTAATATAATGGTGACTCATCCGCGACAAAAGGATTAGAAACTCGTTCCTGGCCAAAGGTTGATTTAGGCCCGTGCCCGGGAACAAATGTCATATCACTCCCAAGCGGCCACAATTTATTTTTGATTGAATCAATCAGAATATTGAAATCCCCCTGAGGGAAATCCGTCCGGCCGATACCACCATTGAACAGAACATCACCGACGAATGCAATCCGGCTGACTTCATTAAACAACGTTACATGACCTGGTGTATGCCCGGGAGTATGAATCACATTCAATTGCTGTTGACCAAAAGAAATAACATCACCTTCTTTCAACCACTGATCAGGTTCAAAAGAGGGCGTTAACGGGAAACCAAACATCTGACTCTGCTGCTCCAACCCCTGCAGCCAGAATAAATCAGCCTGATGAGGTCCGATGATACTGACATGATCTAATTCTTCAGCAAGCTTTTGAGTTCCGCCGACATGATCCAAATGCCCATGAGTCAACACAACACTAATCACCTTGACACCTAACTCCCCGATAATCTGACACAAACGTTTTGCTTCACCACCCGGATCAATCACTACACCTTCCATAGTTTCATCACACCAGACAATTGAACAATTTTGAGAAAAAGAAGTCACAGGAACAATTTGATACTGAAGTGCCATAATTTGCCTTGAAAAAATCTATTAGTTGCAAGGACTATGACATTACCTTAATAGTTTGACAAGTACTGAAGTGAAGCTCCACATCGTGGAGCCCTGAAAAAGATGACTTACAAATCTAATTTATGTTTGCCATGAGAAACTTTAGCTTTCAGATAATTCACGTTACCCTCTTTGATATGAGCAGAGGTGTGAATCACCTCAACAATTTCAATTCCAAAATTTCTCAACTCTGCAACTTTCTTGGGATTATTTGTAATCAACCGGATTTTCTGAATATTGAGCGCCTGAAGCATTTGTGCAGCTTCCTGAAAATCACGCAGATCGTCACCAAAGCCCAGCTGATGGTTGGCTTCATATGTATCGTAACCTTCATTCTGTAACAGATAGGCATCTATCTTGTTGTAGAGCCCTATCCCCCGGCCTTCCTGTCGCAGGTACAACAATATACCGCCGGCTTCTCCCATTAACGACACCGTTTCCTCCAGCTGCTCACCACAATCACATCTGGATGAGTGGAAAACATCGCCAGTCAAACATTCTGAATGCATTCTGACCAGGGGAATTTCCTGATTTTTATCTGCTGACTTAAAAACCAGAGCGACATGCTCTTTGTCAGTTTTCAAGTCATCAAAAGAAAGAATTTCAGCATCAATGCTGCTTTTTGCTCCGACCTTTAATCCAACTCTGGCCCTTACTTCTGCCATATCAGCTCTCACTTGATTGATTTAATTAATAATAATTTTTCAGGCATACCAGTTATCTGTCTACCGCTATCTTCTTCATACGGTAGACAGGTATGTACTGCTATAAGATGGGGGCAACGAGAAATGATTTCAAATAAAAACAGCAATGAATTTACGAATGACAAGAGAAAACAACAAAACACTCAGAGCATCTGTTATGCCTGAGTGTCATAATCAATAAGCCTGGCTTAATACTTAATGGCTTTGTGATTTCTTCCAGATAGCCAGCTCGACCCAAACCTGCTCAATCTGTTTTAATTCTTCTTCAGTTAAAAGAGACAATGTGGAACAAACTTCTGGCATTGTATATTTTTTATCGGCCTGAACCTGTTGGTAAAAATTTTTTCTCAACTGAGTTACTTGCGAATCCACTGCAGATATCCACTTAACTTATTAAAATAATGAATAAAAAAATTTTACCACTTTCCATACGCTTGTCTGTATTAGATTGCAATTTTGGAAGCAAGATCAATTTTTTCATTTCATTTTACTGCTATGGGCTCTGCTATCGGGCATTCTTTAACAAATCTGATAAGAATATCGAAAAAAAAAGATATCAGGTCAGAACTATGTAAAAAAGCCGGGTATTTTATCACCCGGCTAAAACATGAACTATGTCTAATCAGAAACAGAATCTATGACTCATCTTCAGGAGCCTGAGGTTTTTCCTGATCAACTTCAGCGTCATCGGTTTCCGCTTCTTCATCTACGTTCGGAATATCAGCATCATCAACTTCATCAATCCGCTGCAACCCAACGACCTGCTCGTCTTCAGAAGTACGAATCAGAGTAACACCCTGAGTATTTCGTCCAACCTGGCTGACCTCAGATACACGAGTCCGTACGAGTGTTCCAGCATTCGTGATCATCATGAACTCATCACCTAAATCAACCTGAACAGCACCGACGACACTGCCATTTCTCTCAGAAACTTTGATAGAAACGACACCTTGAGTTGCACGGCTCTTGGCCGGATATTCATCCAGAACTGTTCGCTTACCATAACCATTTTCTGTCACGGTCAGAACATCACCATCAGAAGCAGGAACAATCAGAGAAACAACCTGATCACCTTCCGCAAGCTTAATGCCCCGCACACCAGCGGCTGTTCGTCCCATTGACCGGACTTGCTGCTCGTTGAAGCGAACCACTTTACCCAGCTTGGAAAACAGCATGATGTCACTTTCACCATCTGTGATATCAACACCAATCAGTGAATCATCATCTCTGAGGTTGACAGCAATCAGGCCATTTGCCCTGACATTGGAGAATTGATCCAGCGATGTTTTCTTCACCGTACCGTCGCCGGTTGCCATAAAGATATATTTATCAGCTGAATATTCTGCCACAGGCAAAATTGCAGTAATACGTTCATTTTCTTCAAGCGGAAGAATATTAACGATTGGCTTTCCTCTTGCTGTCCGGGTCGCGTGAGGTAACTGATAAACTTTCAGACGATAAGCTTTACCACGGGTGGAGAAGCACAAAATATTATCGTGAGTATTCGCAACTAAAAGACGCTCAATATAATCTTCGTCTTTCATTTTCGTTGCACTCTTCCCTTTTCCACCCCGGCGTTGCGCTTCATAATCGCTCAGTGACTGATATTTCACATAGCCTTCATGTGACAACGTCACAACAACATCTTCGCGCGCAATCAGCTCTTCCAGGTCGATATCATGAGAAGCAGCGGTAATCTCAGTCTTACGGACATCGCCAAATCCTTCACGAACCGCTTCCAGTTCTTCACGAATAACTTCCATCAAACGCTCTGTGCTCGACAAGATATGCATTAATTCAGCAATCTCCTCCAGCAGCGCTTTGTATTCATCCAGAATTTTTTCGTGTTCCAGACCAGTTAGCTTATGCAGTCTGAGGTCAAGAATTGCCTGAGCCTGCTGCTCAGTCAGATAATAAAGTCCATCACGAATGCCGAACTCTGGCTCAAGCCAGTCAGGACGGGCAGCATCAACACCCGCTCTTTCAAGCATGGCTGCCACATTACCTAATTCCCATCCTCGGGCAATTAACCCTGCTTTAGCTTCAGCTGGTGTCGGAGCCTGACGAATCAAATCAATAATGTCGTCAATATTCGCCAGCGCAAGCGCCAGACCTTCAAGAATATGTGCCCGGTCTCTGGCTTTACGAAGTTCATAAATCGTACGGCGTGTCACAACTTCCCGGCGGTGATCAACAAAACACTTCAACATTTCTTTCAGGTTGAATAATTTTGGCTGACCATTATCCAAAGCGACCATGTTAATACCAAAGGTCGTTTGCAGCTGAGTTTGCGCATACAGATTATTCAGTACAACTTCACCAACGGCATCACGCTTACACTCAATAACAATCCGCATGCCATCTTTATCAGATTCATCACGTAATGCACTGATCCCTTCAACTTTTTTGTCTTTGACCAGTTCTGCAATTTTTTCAATCAGGCGGGCTTTGTTCACCTGATACGGGATTTCAGTGACAATGATTGTCTCTCTGCCGTTCTTCTCTGTTTCAATATCAGCTTTAGAACGAAGATAGATTTTCCCCCGGCCGGTTTTATAGGCATCAATAATACCTTTGCGGCCATTGATAAGTGCAGCAGTCGGGAAGTCGGGACCAGGAATATATTCAATGAGTTCATCGATAGTGATTGCTTCATTGTTAATATATGCAAGACAGCCATCAATGACTTCCGTCAGATTATGCGGCGGAATGTTGGTTGCCATACCCACAGCGATACCTGATGAACCATTCACCAGTAAGTTGGGAACTTTTGTTGGCAGAACAGCAGGAATCTGTTCCGTTCCGTCATAGTTCGGTACATAGTCGACGGTTTCTTTATCGAGGTCAGCAAGTAACTCATGCGCAATTTTTGCCATACGCACTTCGGTATAACGCATCGCGGCGGCTGAGTCACCATCGATCGATCCGAAGTTACCCTGACCATCGACCAGCATGTAACGCAAAGAAAACGGCTGCGCCATACGGACAATAGTATCATATACTGCACTGTCGCCATGCGGGTGATATTTACCAATCACATCGCCCACAACACGAGCAGATTTTTTATAGGGTTTATTCCAATCATTTCCCAGTACACTCATTGCAAACAACACCCTGCGGTGCACTGGTTTTAGGCCATCACGAGCATCAGGAAGAGCCCGACCAACAATGACAGACATTGCATAATCGAGATATGAGCCTCGCAGCTCATCTTCTATACTGACAGGCGTGATCTCTTTAGCTAGATCGCTCATAGAGCCATTATCCCTCTATATTTTGATCATGAATCTGATACGTATAAGGTCCGAAAATATAACACAGATTCCGGATTTTCGGCATTACTTTCCCTACCTTTTTCACTGCTTCAGTCTCATTAATGAACAACTGATTACAATTCCAACATTCTGCGTCAGCGCGTTGTTCATAAATCACTCAATGGCGACAAGCCATTCTCGTTGTCTGTAAATTTATGTTACTCTCCTGAGCCAGAGATAATCATACCCTCAGCAGAAGAGCGTATTCGAAATGACTTCAAATCAAAACGTTGATTTTAAAGAAATTCAGAAATTCGAAGAAATGGCATCACGGTGGTGGGACCCGGCAGGTGAATTCAAACCATTACACCAGATCAACCCCCTTCGCCTGAATTATGTATTAGAAAAAGCCAGCGGCTTATTTGGAAAAAAAGTGCTCGATGTGGGGTGCGGCGGCGGTCTTCTCACTGAAAGTATGGCCAGAGAAGGCGCCAGCGTAACCGGACTGGACATGGGAAAAGAGCCACTCGAAATTGCACGTCTTCATGCCCGTTCAGAGCAACTTCAGATCTCCTATGTTGAAGAAACAGTGGAAGCACATGCTCAGGAAAACCCCGGCAGCTATGATGTCATTACCTGTATGGAAATGCTTGAGCATGTTCCTGATCCCCTTTCTGTGATTCGCTCCTGTGCTCAGTTGGTGAAACCCGGCGGACATGTTTTCTTTTCAACCCTGAACAGAAACATAAAATCTTATCTTTTCGCGATTATCGGGGCGGAAAAACTGTTGAAAATCGTGCCGGAGGGCACACATGATCATGACAAATTTATCCGGCCTTCTGAACTACTGGAGATGATAGACAAAACATCATTACAGGATATGGGAATCACTGGTTTACACTATAATCCCCTGACAGACACTTATCGACTGGGAAATAATGTTGATATCAACTACATTGTCCACACTGTAAGCAACTGATTAAATAACCCCTGATTCTTGGCACATCAGGGGCTATGAGCAAAAACACCCCATATTGATTAAATTAACAACGACCTTGCAAAAAGATCATTTCCTTCCATAAATCAAGAAAATTTTTTTACATTTTTATAAAAAAAGACAGATTAAAATCGATAACATATTTCACATGCTTTTACTGACTTTCTTCATCGGTAAGTAAACACTATCATAAATTTTTTCATGCGCTTGTTATCCACAACCTGTTCAACAACTTCACCTTGAAATGAATCCCTAATAGCACTATCTTGTAAAAAAAAAATCACCCAACCCTATATATTGTGTTTTTGTGCTAGTAACATCATTCACATTAAGTAAAGTAAGACGCTCATGGTTATCTTGAATCTCAACGATAAATGTGTAACTGACCCGGCCTTTTCAGTTTTGTTAGGAAATAAATCAGAATGAATCAACAACTCACAGTCACGAAACGTGACGGACGCAAAGAAAAGATTGATCTCGATAAAATTCACCGCGTGATTACCTGGGCTGCAGAAGATCTGAATAACGTCTCTGTATCACAGGTAGAATTGCGGGCCCACATTCAGTTTTATGAAGGAATCACCACCTCTGATATCCATGAAACCCTGATAAAATCGGCTGCGGATCTGATTTCTGAAGAATCACCAGACTACCAGTATCTGGCTGCACGCCTTGCTGTCTTCCACTTGCGCAAAAAAGCATTCGGCCAGTACGAACCACCTTCTTTATATAACCATGTCGTCAAACTGGTCGAAATGGGTAAATATGATCAACATTTACTCGCTGATTATACACAGGAAGAGTGGCATGAACTTGGTGAATACATTGACCACAAGCGAGACCTTAATTTTTCCTATGCAGCTGTCAAGCAACTGGAAGGGAAATACTTTGTTCAGAATCGTGTTACGGGTGAAATATACGAAAGCGCGCAGTTTCTGTATATTCTTGTCGCAGCCTGCCTGTTTGCAAAGTACCCGCAATCGACACGTCTTGGCTATATAAAGCGCTTTTACGACGCGACTTCAACATTCAAAATTTCTCTGCCGACACCGATTATGTCAGGTGTCCGGACGCCAACACGACAATTCAGTTCATGTGTACTGATTGAATGTGGTGACAGCCTTGACTCAATCAATGCCACAGCAAGCGCTATTGTCCGGTACGTTTCTCAAAGAGCAGGGATCGGGATCAATGCCGGACGCATCCGGGCGCTGGGTTCAGAAATCCGCAATGGCGAAGCTTTTCATACCGGGTGTATTCCTTTCTACAAATACTTCCAGACGGCGGTAAAATGCTGCTCTCAGGGCGGTGTCCGCGGAGGCGCAGCAACTGTGTTTTATCCGATGTGGCATCGGGAAGTTCAGTCTTTGCTGGTTCTGAAAAACAACCGGGGAGTTGAAGAAAACCGTGTCCGTCATATGGACTATGGTGTTCAGCTCAACAAACTGATGTACTCACGGCTGGTTGAAGGCGGAATGATTTCCCTCTTTTCCCCATCTGATGTCCCAGGGCTTTATGATGCATTTTTCCAGGATCAGGACGAGTTTGAGCGTCTTTACCGGCAATATGAAAATGATCCTTCCATCAAAAAAGAGACGGTGAAAGCTGTTGATTTATTTACATTGTTGATGCAGGAAAGAGCATCAACCGGGCGGATTTACATCCAGAACGTCGATCACTGTAATACACACAGCCCATTTGATGCCTCTGTTGCTCCGGTCCGGCAGTCAAATCTGTGCCTTGAAATTGCGTTACCAACCAAACCTCTGGCAAATGTCGAAGATGAAAGTGGAGAAATTGCTTTATGTACTCTTTCTGCTTTCAATCTGGGGTCAATTGAATCTCTGGATGACTTTGAAGAACTGTCTGATCTGGTTGTACGGGCACTGGATGCACTACTGGATTACCAGAACTATCCGCTACCTGCTGCTTACAAAGCAACCATGAACCGTCGTACTCTGGGCGTCGGTGTGATTAACTTTGCATACTATCTGGCAAAAAATGGTGTGAAGTATTCCGATGGCAGCGCCAATGCACTTACACACCGAACCTTTGAAGCCATGCAGTATTATCTGCTCAAAGCCTCAATGGAACTGGCAAAAGAACAAGGCAAGTGCCCTGCTTTTGATGAAACAAATTACGCGAAAGGCTTGATGCCGGTCGACACATATAAGAAAGATGTTGATTTGATTTGCAGCGAACCACTTCACTATGACTGGGATGAGCTTCGCCGTAACATCATGCAACACGGACTGAGAAATTCAACGTTAACCGCACTGATGCCTTCGGAAACCTCTTCACAAATCTCAAATGCAACCAACGGGATTGAACCACCTCGTGGTTACATTTCAGTCAAAGCATCGAAAGACGGTATTCTGAAACAGGTTGTGCCTGAATATTCTAAATTCAGAGATAACTATGAGTTGCTGTGGGATATTGACTCAAATAACGGTTATCTGCATCTGGTCGGAATCATGCAAAAATTCCTCGACCAGGCTATATCTGCCAATACCAATTATGATCCGGGCCGATACGAAACGGGTAAAGTACCGATGAAGCAGTTGCTGCAAGACTTACTCACCGCGTATAAATTCGGCGTTAAAACACTGTACTACCACAATACCAGAGATGGTGCAAAAGATGATCAGAAGGATGCTGTAGAGACATCAGCAGACGATGACTGTGCGGGTGGCGCATGTAAAATCTGATTCACTGTCTCATGAAATCAAGGTGTTTTGTTCACTCAACAAGCGAACAGATAGTATCAGCTTCTAACCACAAATGTGATTAGCGGGATTGTTAATATTGAGGAAATTATGGCTTATAGTACTTTTACTCAAACAAAGAATGACCAATTAAAAGAACCAATGTTTTTAGGGCAGCCAGTCAATGTTGCCCGTTACGATCAGCAAAAATATGAAATCTTTGAAAAGCTGATTGAAAAACAGCTTTCATTTTTCTGGCGTCCGGAGGAAGTTGATATTTCGTCTGACCGGATTGACTACAACAATCTGCCGGAACATGAGAAACATATTTTCATCTCAAACTTAAAATATCAGACCTTGCTGGATTCTATTCAGGGACGCAGCCCGAATGTTGCCCTGCTACCTCTGGTGTCTTTGCCTGAACTGGAAACCTGGATAGAAACCTGGTCTTTTTCCGAGACCATTCACTCGCGTTCTTACACACATATCATCAGAAATATCGTCAACGATCCTGCTGTTGTTTTTGATGATATCGTTGAAAATGAACACATCCTGAAACGGGCAAAAGACATTGCTCACTATTACGATGAACTCATTCAGCTCACTAACGACTATCACCGCTTTGGTGAAGGCCGGCATGAACTGAATGGACAAACAATCACAGTGAGCCTCAACGAGCTGAAACGTAAGCTTTATATTTGTCTGATGTCGGTCAACGCCCTCGAAGCAATTCGTTTCTATGTCAGCTTCGCCTGCTCTTTCGCTTTTGCAGAAAGAGAACTCATGGAAGGAAACGCCAAAATAATCAAGTTAATTGCCCGCGATGAAGCGCTGCATTTAACCGGCACCCAACACATGATAAACCTGCTGCGTAATGGTCAGGATGATTTCACATTCATTCAGATTGCAGAAGAATGTAAGCAGGAATGTTTTGACTTGTTTAAAGAAGCTGCAGAGCAGGAAAAAGAATGGGCTGAATACCTGTTTAAAGATGGATCAATGATTGGTCTGAACAAAGACATCCTTTGCCAATACGTGGAATACATTACCAACATCCGCATGCAATCTGTTGGTTTACCTATAGCCTATCCGGAAGCCACTACCAACCCGATTCCATGGATCAATGCCTGGTTATCTTCAGATAACGTACAGGTTGCGCCTCAGGAAGCTGAGATCAGCTCATATCTGGTTGGACAGATTGACAATGAAGTCAGTCAGGATGACTTTAAGGATTTTGAATTGTAATGACAAAAGTTACAATTAATCAGTTAGTTACAATTGAAGCCGAACCATCTGATACCCTGCTTGAAAGTATGGAAAAAGCCGGGTTAGATGTAGAGTATCAATGCAGAGACGGGCACTGTGGTGCCTGTCGCTGTCAGCTCTCTTCAGGTGAAGTTGAATATACAGGCTTTGCAATGGCCTGTACGCAGGAGAATGAAATATTACCTTGTATCTGCCGGGCAACCCGGGCAGAGATTGAACTGAATCAGGTCAGGTATCAGCAGAAAAAAGTAAAGCAGGCGTGATACATCAGTATCCCCGCCCGCTTTCGCAGACACATCTCGTGTATAAAAAGGAAAAATACAGGCTAGATCCGGGCGCCAAGGTTATTTTTTGCCCCTAATAATTGATCCGCTGTCAGCATTGAAATTGATTTATCAGCAATTTTTCTTCCATCATCACCAAAGAGCGACATATGATATCCCAAATCATCTGTGACCTCAGTTGGTGTATCAACCCAAAGAGAAACAAGATTATCACAAACATCCTGACAAGCTTCTCCAAGGACAACCTGTTGACTTGCGACCTTATACCAAACAAGAATTTTCGAATGACTCTGCATATCAGCCTCCTGCCGAAGTGACCCCATGAATCTTGATTTTAGCCTGAAACTGATGCTTTGGGAGCAGGGAAAAATGAGCAAAATTGAGAAGTACTGCGAAATCAGCACATTAAAGATTAGATAATTTACGCATAAGAAGGAAGCAGATTCTATAGTCTGTAATAAGATTAAAATTCAACGCATTAAATCGGCTGTTTCGCTACTCAGGGAGGCACATTTTGTGTCTCCCTGAGATAACAGGTCCTACAAAGAATGAGCCGGAATATACAACTGCTTTTCAAGAGTCACGGAACTGTACCGGCCAAATACTGGCTTCGAAGACAAATAGCGCAATAACATATCCGCAGCAATCGTACCGATAATCATTCGCTGATCTTCCGGCGCATACTGGCGGCTGAATTTCAGTTTCTGTGCCCACTCCCCTTCAGGTGTAGATAAACCAACAGAGAATTCATTTCCCTGACAGCTCCCGGTTGCCAAAGCCAGATCTGTTGCGCTTTTATCCTTGGTTGCCGACGCTAAAGCCAACACCGCAGCCAGTGGATCCTGAGTGGAAATTTTTCCGGAAACCTTCGGACTCAATACCCAGGAGCTCCCGCTTAAGCCATAAATTTCGCTATCATCAAACAACCAGTTCGCCAGCCATCCGCGTGTTGACTGTTCTGCAAGCGCCAGTGACTTTTTCTGTTCCTGCATTTTGTCTGATAACTGAGCCAGCATTGGCTGATCAATACTGACCGTGTAATCAGACACCTGCATATACAGCTGTTCAACCAGCTTATACATGGCTTCTTCATTGCCACGCGGGCCAAACAGTTTTACTTCAATAAATGGCAGATAAGAACGGAAACCAAGCGAATATTCCTGAGGTAAAGTAACCTGATTTAATTTTTCTTCCAGGGCCGACTCACTACCTCCCATCGTATACAAGCGGTGACAGGCCAGGCTGCTCACATCAGTAAAGTTCGTTTCGATATCCGGAAGAATGACCTCTTCAATCATCCGCTTAAACTCTCGTGGAACTCCCGGCGTAAAGTAACACTGACACCCATGTATTTCGACTTTAAAACCGCACGCAGTGCCAATCGGATTATTCAGTATCTTCGCGCCCTCAGGCAGCATGGCCTGCTTGACATTATTTTGTGGCATCGCCAGATTTCTTGCTTCGAAATAAGACTTCATATGATCCAGCCACTCAGGAAATAACACCAGTGACTGTTCTGACACTTCTGCTGCTATCTCCGCAGAAAGATCATCTCCGGTTGGCCCTAACCCGCCATTGACAATCAATATATCTGAATTCAATGAGAGCATGAGCAGTTCTTCACGCAACACCCGGCGATTATCACCTGCAGTAGAGCGCTTTGTCAGCGCATAACCACGTTCAAAGAATAAACGTGACAACCACGTTGAGTTTGTGTCCTGAATATCACCATGAAGTACTTCTTCACCCGTACTCAACATTGTTACTTTAATCATTATTTAAACCTATATTACCCGGAATACCGATAAAACAATTACAGTGGTCTGATTACCAGTAGAGACACTTAAAATAAGCTTTTTCTCCGTAAAAATCAGTCAATCTTTGATCACACTTTGCACTGAATAATACACCAGCAAAACGAAGGACCAAACCAGAAAACACGAACTCTCATAACGCATTCATACTTTGCTCTTAAAGCAACGTCTTATGTCATAAAATCTTTGCTAAAAAGTACGCAACAATTGTACATAAACAACGATTTGATCCAACTTACAAAATCATAATTTTGCAACATAGACACATCACAGACATCTAAAATGATAGTATCAGGCGACTTAACAGATGAGGTGATAAAAAAATGACTCAAACGTTCATCGTCAGCTTCATCGGAAATGCTGTCCCGGCAGACATCCACAGGCTTACCACGATTACTCACGAACATGGCGGCCGGTGGCTGACCAGCAAAATTAACTATCTGGAAGACAGAGTAGCGGCACTCATTAAAGTTGAAGCTCCGGAAGAAACAACACCGTATATCAAAGAGGCTTTTCTTGCGCAGTCAAACCTTCTCACCCATATTACTGACTGTGAAAACCAGCCGGAGGCAAAAAATACTGAATTTCATCTCAGGATCGATGCCAACGATCGTGCTGGAATTGTTAATGATATCACGCATTTACTCGATAGTCAGCGGATCAGAGTGCTGGATATGAATTGTCAGCGCATATTTGTATCAGACAGCAATGGTGTCAACGCCAACCTGTTCATTGCTCATATTTCTGTCAGGCTGCCGAAGAACCTGTTTATTAATGACATTGTCAATGAACTAAAGTCATTAAGCGAAGACACCAAGGTAATGCTTGATAAATGACCGGCGGGAAGATGTATTTCTCAGTTTATTCCACTTTTCATGAAAAAATCATTATTATCAGTTACATATAAGAATGACAAGAATCGCAAATTCATTGATATATCTCACAAATGTAAATTTTATGAACCATTATGAATGATAAATCAGATTAAAAAATGAGCTCTCCCCAATAAGCGCTCTCTGAGCTATGGAGGAATATATCATGCTGATACTAAGAGATATCAAGGTTAGTCTAAAACTCGCCTCAATGATTTTTGTGGCAATCCTTGGTTTTCTGGTCCTGTTGTTCACTGCAAGCCAAACCCTGGAGTCAAACCTGCTCCATGAAAAAGAACAGCGGTTATCTGCCGTTGTTCACGCCATCATGACCCAGTTATCTTATCTGGATCAGACTTTACCGGAAAAAGAAGCCGAAAAGCAGGCAAAAGCGCTGATCAGATCGATGAGATTTGATGAAAGTAATTATGTTTTCGTTCTGGATACTTCAAGGACCATTCTTTTAAACCCCGGTGTTCCGGGCTCTGAAGGACAACAGATGGGACATTCCCGGAATAATCCTAAAGATGAACACTGGTTCAGAATGATCGATGTCAGCCGGGACCAGGATGGCGGGGTTGTCCGGTATCCCTTTAAGGATGCTGCCGGAAAAATCAATGACAAACTATCTTATGTCAAACTTTATTCACCATGGGGATGGGTGCTCGGTTCAGGTATGTTAGTAGAAAACATTGATGAACAGGTTCACTCACAGCTGCTCCGGATGGGGGGATATACGTTGTTGATTATTGTTGTCATGACCATTTTAAGCTCGATTATTTCCCGTTCGATGATTATTCCGTTAGAAAACATCAGGGAAGCCATGCTAAAACTGGTGAAAGGCGATCTGACCGTGAAAGTTCCTATTATGGGAAAAGATGAAATCGGCATGGTTGCCCGGTGTATCAATGACAGTATTAACTCCGTCCATACAGCCCTTAATGAATCGGTCTCCTCAGCAAAGCTGCTGGCTGAAGCCGCCAACCGGATCGCCACATCTGCGGATTCCAACAACCAGGCAGTTTCAATGCAAAGAGATCGCCTGACTCAGATAGCAACGGCGATGAATCAAATGAGCACGACGGTTGCCGAAGTCGCAAATCATGCGGAGTCGATGGCGAAAGACACATTAGAAGCAACCAATGAAGCAGAACTTGGCGACAAAGATGTTTCATTCAGTATCGATAGTATCAGCGTTTTATCAAAAGAACTTGAACTGGCAACCAACCAGGTCAATAAGCTGAAAGAAGGTGTGATGGAAATCGGAGATGTCACTACCGTGATTAGCAGTATCTCTGAGCAGACAAATCTGCTTGCCTTAAATGCAGCCATTGAAGCCGCGAGAGCGGGCGAACAAGGTCGGGGATTTGCCGTTGTCGCTGATGAAGTCCGCAATCTGGCCAGCCGGACCAACGAGTCAACAGAAGAAATTCAGCACACCATTAACCGGCTTCAACAACTGGCAATTAATACTTCAGAAACCATGCAAAAAAGCCAGGATCTCGCCGGTGACAGCGTGGAGCGCGCAGAAGGAAGCGGGAATGACTTAAAACAGATCGTCGAACATATCCAGCACATCAGTGATAAATCGGCTCAGGTTGCCACAGCAGCAGAAGAACAAAGTGCGGTTGCAGAAGACATTAACCAGAATATTTCAGGCATCAATGATGCGGCGATGGATATGTCTGATTCAACCAAGGATCTGGCAACAGAAAGCGAAAATCTGGCCAGTATGTCTCAACAACTCGATATGCAACTGACGCAATTTAAGTTATAAACCCGTAAAATGTTATCAACGCACAAAAATTAATCCCGTCCGGCCGGACGGGATTATCACTTCAACCGAAACCTTCAACCGAAACCTTTTCAGCTGACTGACCATTGTGAGAGCGAGCGCTTAAAATCGCTGTAATCAAACTCGTTCAACAGCTCGATGTCACCTGTTGAGCGCCGGCAATAAACAGATGGCATTCTCAGTCCGTTAAACCAGTTGAGTTTCACCATGGTATAACCGGCACTGTCCATAATATGTAAACGCTGCCCCTGCTGCAGTGGTTTTTCAAATCTTGCAACACAGAACTGATCTCCGGCAAGGCAGGAACAGGAACCAATCACATATTCATGACGGCCCTGTTCATCAGCTTCAGCAATTGAAGCAGGTTCGTCATAGATCAAAGTATCGAGGCGATGCGCCTCAGTCGCAGAGTCTACAATCGCGGTTTTCATTTCATTTTCGACAATATCAACAACAGTGACCACCAAATCAGTCGTTTGGGTAATAATTGCTTCTCCCGGTTCGAGATAGAGCTGCACGCCATGTTTCTCAGAAAATAATTTCAGCGCACAGCCCAGCTTTTCAACATCGTATCCCGGCCAGGTGAAAAAGACACCACCACCCAGACTCACCCACTGGAGGCGATCAAGATATTCACCAAAGTTTGCTGAAATATCATCCAGTAAACCGATAAAGGCATCCACATCTTTATTTTCACAATTCATGTGGAACATGACGCCCTCGATAGTATCAAATACTGCCGGATCTATGTGGCCAGCCTGAACCCCAAGACGGGAAAATTTCCGTGCCGGATTCGCCAAATCCTGCCCGGCATAACTCACCCCCGGATTCAAACGTAAGCCAAGTGAAGCTTTTCCTTCCACAAGATGACGATAAGCCGCAAGCTGATTCTGAGAATTAAAAATCATTTTATCGCACTGCTCAACGACAGCTTTTACATCGTCTTCGCTGTATCCGACGCTGTAAGCATGGGTTTCACCACCAAAAGTTTCATAGCCTAGCTGAACTTCAAAAGGTCCGGAGCTGGTTGTTCCGTCAAGATATGGCTTGATAATGTCAAACACACCCCAGGTTGAGAAACACTTGAGAGCCAGCACCAGTTTCACACCTGAAATCTCTTTGAGTTTTTTTGCAATCTCAAGGTTATGAATCAACTTCGACTCATCAATCATAAAATATGGGGTTTTCAGTTCGCTGTTTTGCATTGTCCTTACTCAACTGTTGTTTAGTCGCTGTCTGGCACCATATTCATTTATGTTGCCCAATGAAAAAACAGCCACCAGTAACGGAGGCTGCTTTTGCGTGCTGTGATTCCGGAAAGTTATTTCAGAATCTGAATATCCGGCTGCCCGACTTCCAGTTCCTGATAATCCCAGTCAAGACCAATTTCAGGCATGGTTTTCAGGAAAGGATCCGGGTCAAGCTGCTCCATATTGAACACGCCGGCATCGGCCCATTTTCCTTTAAAGTACTGAATTGCAGCAGTGATCGCAGGAACACCGGTTGTATATGAGATAGCCTGATGCTCAACATCCTTATACGCCACTTCATGATCGGCAATATTGTATAAGAAGACACTACGCGGTTTCCCATCTTTCATTCCCTGAACCCAGGTACCGATACAAGTATTGCCGGTATAACCCGGTGCCAGAGATGTCGGGTCCGGCAACAGCGCTTTCAGGACATGCAGCGGCTGAACTTCCCGACCGTCCGGCAACGTCACCGGATCAGGGCTTAATAAACCGATATCACGCATGACGTTGAAATAATTCAGGTAACGATCACCAAATCCCATCCAGAACTCAATCCGTTTTGCCGGAATAAATTCTTTCAGTGAACGGACTTCATCATGAGCCATTGAAAAGACTTTGTGCTTACCGACCACAGGGAAATCAAACTCATGCATCCGGGTATGGCAACCAACACACTTCCACTCGCCTTCTTCCCAGAAAAAAGAATCGCCCTGAATCTCCAGCATATTGGTTTCAGGGTCAAAGTTAGTCGCAAATTTTTTGCCATGATCACCGGCATTGACATCCATCACATCGATAGAATCAATCTCATCAAACAGGTGCTTGACGGCATAAGCGGCAAAAATACTTACCACACCGGGATCAAAACCAGCACCTAAGATGCCGGTAATTCCCGCCTGTTTAAACTTCTCACGATAACCCCACTGCCAGTCATAAGCCTGAGGAACCTGCTGTCCTTCTGAGCACAAATCAACGGCAACTGACGTATCCAGATAAGAGACTTTCGCCTGATAACAAGCTTCCATAATCGTCATATTAACCCACGGAGGGCCAACGTTAATCACCAGATCAGGCTTAACATCCTGAATCAAAGCGACCAAAGCATCAACATCATCCGCATCGACCGCACGAGCTTCCAGCTTCTTCGCTGTGTCTTTCAGGTTATTTTTTCCCCGAATCGATTCAATAATCTTTTCACATTTTGCAATGGTGCGGGATGCAATCGTGATATCACCCAAAATGTCATTGTTTTGTGCTGCCTTGTGCGCAACTACCCAACCGACACCGCCGGCACCAATCTGTAAAATCGACATATATATAATCCTGACTTATTTCATTAACTCTGCGGCTAAATTCGCTATTTTCTCAATTAAAGATGCAAAATCAGACATCTTCAAACATGGATTCAGTATGGTTAACTTCAGTGCGGTTTCCCCGTTCACTGTCGTTTCACCCAGAACAGCAATACCCCGGACTAAAGCTTCCAGCCGTAATTTCTGATTCAGTAAATCTGGCTGTCCGGCAACCGCACGAAATAACACCGTAGACAAAGAAGGCTGCTCCAGCAATTCAAAATGCGGATGGCTGTCGATCAAAGCAGCGACTGATTGAGTCTGCCCGATTAAATGATCATACATCTGCCCTAATGCTTCCGGACCAACACTCTGCATCGTCATATAGACTTTCAGGGCGTCAAAACGCTTTGTCGTTGCAATCGACTTATCCACCAGATTCGGCAAAGTGTCATGCTCCCGGTTCAGGTAATCCGCATGGTGAAGAAAATATTTAAAATTCTCTTTGTGATTGACTAACAGCGCACCACAACTAATGGTTTGATAGAACAGCTTATGAAAGTCGACAGAAACCGAATTCGCCAGTTCAATCCCTGCCAGCCGCTCTGCATGGCTGCTCAAAATCAAAGCTCCGCCATAGGCACTGTCAACATGCATCCACAGATCAAATTCCGCAGCAACTTTTGCAATGGCAGCTAAATCATCAATCGCACCGTGATCTGTTGTTCCTGCGGTTCCGACAACCGCAAACGGGATTAAACCTTCATCCTGAGCACGGTGAATCACACGCTCTAATTCTGTCACGATCATCGTGCCATCAGAATTCGCCGGAACCGTTAATACCGCCTGTTCACCCAGTCCCATCAGAGAAGCTGATTTCTGCACGGTAAAATGTGCATTTTCCGAACAGACAATCCGCAGCTTATCCGCATATTCAGGCAGGCCATGTTTTTGTACAGAGTGACTGCTACGCTTATCCGCAACCCAATCCCGGGCCAGCAACAAACCCATCTGATTACTTTGCGTACCACCGCTGGTCATGACGCCGTCGGAGTGTTCACTCAGACCAAATTTACCACATAACCAGTCAATCACCCGCTGCTCCACATAAGTTGCAGCAGATGCCTGATCCCAGGAATCCATCGACTGATTGAGTGCACCAATCATCACTTCCGCAGCAACGGAAGAAAGTAATGGTGGTGTATGCAGATGTGCAATACAGTCCGGATGCTGAACAATAATCGAGTTCTTTCCAACCAGCTCAGCCGTTTCTGATATCACGTCTTTCAATGGCGCATTCCGGTGGTCTAAATTAACCTGTTGAATCGCCGCTTCCAAAACGGATGGTTCGATGCCGGAGTATGGTGCATTCACTGACTCAAACACATGCTTTAACGCTGCAGTGGTATGATTCATGACGGCTGAAAACTCCTGTCCGCCTTCATAACCAGTGTGAATAAAATGCGCTTTCCACTGGTCTGCCTCAGCTTCCGGTTCTTTGACCCCGCCACCGGCAGCAATAATAGCTTCCTCTAAAGCTCTTAAAGCAAAATCGATTTGCTCAAAGGAAATGATGATTGGCGGCAAAAAGCGTATTACCGAGCCTTCCCGGCCACCTTTTTCAACAATCAGACCCCGCTCAAGTGCAGCCCGCTGAATTCTGAGGGTTAACTCTCCGTCAGCCTTTGGCTCACCATACTTGTTCCGTTCACCGTCAGGGTTCTGAATCTCAACCCCAAGCATTAAGCCTTTTCCGCGGACTTCTGCAATACAATTCACCCGCTCCTGGATTTTTTCCAGTCCCATGCGGAGATACTGACCCGCCACATTGGCATGTTCAGTCAGGTTATCACGCTGAATAATTTCCAGCGCCTTAGCCCCTGACACCATCGCTAACTGATTGCCACGGAATGTGCCAGAATGTTCCCCGGCCAGCCAGGTATCAATCTCTTTTCTGAAAACCAGCAGTGACATCGGTAAACCGCCACCGACCGCTTTTGATAAACACAATATATCCGGCACAATACCCGCTTCTTCAAAAGCAAAGTTATATCCGGTTTTGCCGATACCACACTGAATTTCATCAAAAATCAATAAGATATCATGTTCATCACAGATCCTGCGTAATTCACGAAGCCAAAAAGCCGGAGCCGGAACCACACCGCCTTCGCCCTGAACAGGCTCAACAATAATTGCGGCTGGTTTCATCATTCCGGACTCGTCATCTCCCAGTAAACGCTCGATATAACGAATATTTGCCCGGGCACCTTCATCACCGCCTAATCCAAACGGACACCGCAGATGATATGGAAATGGCATGAAATGAACATCAGACATTAATCCTGTCCGGCGTGCTTTTGTTCCCAGATTTCCCATCAGTCCCATCGTGCCATTGGTCATGCCATGATAAGCACCACGGAAAGCAAACATGGTATTGCGTCCGGTTGTTTGTTTTGCCAGCTTAATTGCTGCTTCAACCGCATCTGCACCCGATGGGCCGCAGAACTGAATCACACAATCATGACTTAATGCATCCGGCAAAAATGCTTTCACCTGATCGATAAAATGATTTTTTGCATTCGTCGTAATATCAAGCGTCTGATAAGGCAAACCTGAATCGAGTTGTTCCTTAATTGCCTGATTAATCTCCGGATGGTTGTAACCAAGAACCAAAGTTCCTGCCCCAGCCAGACAATCAAGAAAAATTTGTCCGCGGGTATCTTCAACCAATGCCCCATAAGCCTTTTTAATTGCTATAGGCAAACGGCGCGGATATGAACGGACCCCGGATTCATTTTCACTTTGATCAATCAAAGCCTGATCGGGTGTTAAATCGTAAGTTCCATACAATTTCGGAACCAATGAAGAAGTCGTCGGCGCATGATGTCCGACTTCAAAAGCTGTGGTCATAATTAGCCACCTCAAAAACCTGAAGTCACATCCTTCTGAAAAAAGGAAACGACAAAAATAATCAACAGCCTCTTTACATCAAATGCAAAAAGAGACATTTATAATCAAAAACTGGAAAAATCAGGAAATCAAGGTTCAGTAATACTACGTCCCTGCTGAACAGGGCATTGAGGAAGTATAAAGCTGATTAATAATGATGAAATATATGGATTCAATGTTGGGTTTCCCATGTTTATGCCGCTCCCACGACCAGAGTATCCCGTCTATCAACAAAAGGACTTGTTGATACCTACCCTACACAGCGACACAATCAGCCCGAATGATCGCTGTGCGTATCTTCCGGACACTGTTCCGGAATTGAGGCGAAATTAACACAAAGTGAGATTCATTTGCAACTATTTGTTACAGAACCGCCATAATTTATGATGGTATGGCGGACTTATATACATTCATCTTTATGGATTTGGAGCCTTTGGCAGCGTTTTTGCCAAAATGATATACCCGACGATGGCAGATAAAGAAGAGCCGATCAACACACCAATCCGGGCATACGTATCATACTGAGCATTGGCGTCTCCAAAAGCCAGCGATGAGATAAATATCGACATCGTAAACCCAAGGCCGCATAACATCGCCACGCCAAAGATCTCTTTCATATCGATGTCAGACGGAAGCTTTGCAATATTGAATTTGACAGCCAGCCAGCTAAAGCAAAATACACCAATTGGCTTTCCGAGAAACAATCCCAAAGCAGCACCGGACGGGACGTGATGTAATAAATCTCCCATGGAAAAGGAGTCAAGCGATAACCCGGCATTGGCAAAAGCAAATATAGGTAAAATGGCTAATGCCACAAAGATATGCAAATCATGTTCGAGTGCTTTTAACGGCGACTTCTGTTGAGGTTTCCCCTTAAGCGGAATAGACAACCCAAGTACAACACCAGCAAGCGTTGCATGTACACCTGACTTCAAAACCGCAGTCCACAAAATCGCACCAACGAGCAGATAGGGTACGAGCTTTGTCACACCGAGATAATTCATTAACAGCAGTATAGCCACCATTGTCATACCAACCGTCAGCGCCAGGGTTGATAATTCACTGTTATAAAACAGCGCAATAATGATAATCACCCCCAAATCATCAATAATGGCTAAAGCAAGCAGAAAAACTTTCAGGCTTACCGGCACCCGGTTGCCAAGCAAAGACAATATCCCGATAGCAAACGCGATATCGGTAGCAGCAGGAATGGCCCAGCCATCAATTGCAGCAGCATCATGACGATTAAATAAAATATAAATCAAAGCGGGGACGGCCATACCGCCGATGGCAGCAATCGCCGGGAAAATTGCAGTCTCCCTCTCCTTCAGCGCCCCTTCAAGTAATTCCCGCTTCACTTCCAAGCCAATAGAAAGAAAAAAAACAGCCATCAGACCGTCATTAATCCAGTGACGTAAAGACATGCCCAATACATAAGTATGCAGTACATTTTCATATGGAGCCCGAAAAGAAGAATTAGCGATAATCATCGCTATTATTGCAGCGACAACCAGCAACACACCGCTGACAGCGTCGATATTCAAATTTTTTGGAATTAGGTTTTTCATACTTATTCTCCCATGCCACATCAGGTTCTGAAAAAGAAGAGGCAAAAGTAATCATCTGATTACATAAAAAAATCACAACTAAATTGTAGTAAGGATCTGACTTAAATCTAAAAAATATCGATGAAAGATACTTACCCGCCAGAGGGCTGAAGCAGGAATAAATGAAACCTAAAGAATAATCCGGGGAACCTCCAGCCGTCTTCCAGAGAAAATACCGTATTTCCCGGATATCTGGCGGAGATATTTGTGACAAGTTATTTCTGAAATGTTTTTAATCTGTTGATCTTTTATACCCAAATGATCTCAAGATGCAGGATTCACTGCTTCATCAACAGGTTCAGTTCAAGGAAAATAGCTGAAGGAATGATGACGACTTTCGAGTTTGTTTGAAGCAGAAATGAACCTGTTGATGCGCTCCAGAAGGGCAAGATGGATTGGCGCCTGTTCTGCGTGACTGATTTTCAACGCAGAATGACTATGTTTACAAATCAGTGCCTTTACGGAAACATGAACAAAATTAAAGTGCATCCCGGAGAGAGCGCATCGGTGCCTGTAATACCAGTCTTAATATCGGAATCGCGCCGGCAGCAACCAAAGCGGTCAGAGACCACAAAGAAGTTTCAAGATATCCCTGAGGAATGAGATAGAGCTGAATCGACCAGCCAAAGGCTTGTTTAATCACGATATCGATCACCAGAGATGCCAGTGCGATACCCAGAGGAATCGCAATAAAGAGTGAGATCGCACCAAATATACACAGTTGAATACTACCAATCACAACAAGTTCTTTGCCTGAAACGCCTAAACACCGGAGTAAGGTCATATGTTTTTGCCGGGTGACTTCACCGGCCAGAGTCGCAAAGAAAATTCCCACAACCGCAATAAACAGAGTCAGGCGACCCAGTTTTCCGGCAATCGCGAATGTCCGGTCAAATGTTTTCATCAAAGCCTGATGAATAGTTTTATTATCAAAAACCCGTTCTTCATCGATATGAAATGTTTGCTCAAACTCTTTTCTGAGTCTTGCAAGCGGGAATTCAGGTTTGGCTGTAATATTTAAAACAATATTACCATTGTAGCCAAAGAGCCGGTGCCAGAAAGGCTCAGCGATCATTACCTGATAAAACGGATTTCCGTAATCATAATAAATTCCGGCCACTTTCCAGTCTAATCCCAGTGGCGGAGGTAACTGAATAACATCCCCCGGCCGGATATCCAGTTTTAACGACATGGATTCACTGATCATGATGCTTCTCTGAGTGTGCAGGAGCTCCCAAAAATTCGGCACTGCAACCTTCACAGTCAACGTATTAAGTTCACCGGAGCTTTTGCCTGTACTGACAATCTGCAGCAATCCCTGGTCAGACGGAATATCTCTTTCCCACCGTTTCCACAACGACTGAACGGCGTCCTGCTGAACCAGCCAGTCTGTCATCTCTTTCTGAGACGAAGGAGAAGAATAAACATATAGATCAGCAGCTAATCTTTCATTCAGCCAGCGATCGGTGGTTTCCCTGAAGCTGCCGATTAAAGTTTCCACCCCGATATTTGCAGTCAGAGCAATCAAAAATGCCATCGTCGCAATACCGCGATATCCCATGCTGGCTGCCGCATCGGAGAAAAACCATCTGCGTTTCACATCTTTTAAGGTATAGGACAGCAGATCAAACACTTTCCAGACAATATAAGGCGTAATTAATCCGACACTAAGGAGAATTAAAGCAGGTACGATAAACCCGGCACACGCAGCCTTAACCAGAAAATATACGGCAGTGGCGACTAACAAAAGAATTACCGCTAATACCGCCTGAATTGCAAATTCCGCTCCGGCAAAGCGAATCAGGGAAACTCTGGGAGTGAGCCGGATTGAGGGCGATTTGAGTAAACGAATCAGGGGCCACACACAGGCACAGGAAGCGCTGATTGTGGCAAGCAAGACACTGTAAACACCCCACCGCCAGTTCCAGGCAACCCACAGATACGTCTCTGAACTCTCGTTCGCCAAAGCACTGTAGACAACCGGAATAAACTGATTGGCGAGAATCATGCCGAGTATATTGCCCGAAATACAAGACACCAAAATTAACAACGCAATTTCAATTGCCAGTGATTTCGTCAGTTCAAGTCCGGACACGCCAGCTTGCCTTAACATGCCAACCAGGGGCTGACGCTGGATAAAAGACAAAGAAATGGCCTGATAGAAAATAAACAAACCCACCATAAACGAAAGCATGCCCATTGCATTCAGATTTAACAGAAACGCTTTTGTCAGCGAGCCGATATCAGAACGATGTCCCCGGCTGATATTGATGCCTTCAGGCAGAATTGATTTCAGGTGCTTTAGCTGTACATATGGCATATCAGCACAGGCAATCACGGATAAAGATGCATTCCCTTTTAATGCCTGAACCAGAGGCAACGCCGTAATGACTTTCGAACCATAGACCAGATTTTTCTGATCTATCTGAATCGGACCCAGCTGAACTCCGGATTCTGTCATCATCCAGTCGCCGTTAGTCAGTTTTTCACGCTTGGCCAGTTCTTTGCTGATAATCACCGGATAAGAATGTCCGGGAATACTGGCAGGTTTAGGAAGAGAAAGAATCGGATCAACACCAATGATAAGAAGATTAAGTCCCCGCCGCGTTGTCGCCCGGTAACTGGCGAATGGGGCGCACTGAGAGAAACCAGCTCGTCTCAGTTGAATATAAAGGCTAAATGGAATGGGTTGATCAATATTATCGGAGCGAATGTGGTAAGGAAGCGGATTTGCAAAAAATTTTTCACCATGTTCATAACTTTTGCGGGTGTGCTCTGCGATAGCAGTGACTCCTACGAATAATGAAACACCCAGAGTCAATCCCAGCCAGACAAGAATCAGTTGCAATGGGTAGCGGCGATAATGGCCCAATAGTGCTTTAACTACGGGACACAGCATGCAGTTGCCCTCCCTGCAAACGCACACACCTTTCCATATGATTTGCGACTTTTTCACTGTGAGTGACAAGTAACAAGGTACATTCCAGCTGTTTTGACAGTGTCGTAAGCAGGCGCATCACTGCTTCAGCATTTTTCTCATCCAGACTTCCCGTCGGTTCGTCCGCAAGCAACAGCTGAGGCTCCATATAAAGTGCCCGGGCAATGGCGGCCCTTTGTTGCTGCCCCCCGGACACTTCTTCAGGATAACGGCCCAGCAGAGGCATTAAGTCCAGCGCTGACAGGATTTGCCGCCATAAACCTCTGTCTTCAGGAATCCCCCGGAGCTGGCGGCAAAAACGGATATTATCAGCGACATTCAATGTGGGCAGCAGATTAAACTGCTGAAATACATGGCCGATAAAATGACGTCTGTAGTCTGCACGGGCATGTTCAGAAGTATTATGCATGGGAAAATTAGGAAACCAGATTTCGCCGGAATCAGATGTATCAATTCCGGAAATCAAATTCAGAAGCGTACTCTTACCGGAACCACTCTCTCCCATCAGGGCGACCTGCTCTCCCTGAGATAACCTGAGTGCAGCCCCTTGCAGAACAGGGTGAAACTCTCCCCCGTCCAGATAACCTTTACAGAGGTCTGTCAGCTCTAACATCAAACCCGCCCTAACCTAATTCTCCCAACGGACTGTGAATCTACACCAAATCCCTTTTTGGAGAAAGTATTTTCAATGATTTCACAGATTTCAAATCTTTGGATCACAGGCAATTGACATGTAAAAAACACCCTGGAATCTGGTCATAATTTTCATCCGTTTCATGCGGCTATTATGGAGATGAATCCGGACAGACGTTGCCGGTCAATATACAAGAAGCCGTTGACAGGTTATCTTAAAAAGAGCGTTTCAACTGGTTATACCCAAACAACCTGAAGATACAGGTTGTTTGGGTATATCAGATAAATCAGGATTACTTATGAAAAATGTACTTGTGCTTGGTGCATCAGGCTATATAGGTTCACAGCTTGTCCCTTTATTGCTGGAGAAAGGTTACGCCGTCACTGCAGCAACCCGGCAAACGGAACAGCTGAAAGCCCGTTTGACCCCACATGCCAATTTGACCATCATTTACCTTGATTTAGCCGATTTTCCTGCAACTCAAGCTGCGGTTCCCGGTTTTGATCTGATTTATTTTCTGGTTCACGGCATGGCATATGGTGAAGACTTCATCAGCTATGAACTGTCTCTGGCTGAAAACTTCAGACAATCATTAACACATAGTCAGGCCCGTCACATTATTTATCTGAGTGCTATTCAGCCAGGGGCAAATCCATCGTTACATGTTCAGGCCAGAAAAATGACCGGAGAATCTCTGCGTCAGCTTGCTATCCCGGTCACGGAAATACGGGCCGGTGTCGTGATTGGACCAGGCTCTGCTGCTTTTGAAATCATGAGAGATTTTGTCTACAACTTACCGGTGTTGATTGCACCCAAATGGGTTGATTCCCGGTCAAATCCAATTGCACTGGATAACTTAAATCATTATTTACTTGCTCTTGCAGAAGCGACTCCGTCTTCACACCAGACACTGGAAGCCGGGGGCCCGGAGACTCTCTCATACCGCGAGCAGTTCCGGATAATATGTAAAGCAGCCAATAAACCCTTCAGATTATGGTCAACATCTTTTTTGACCCCGGCAATAGCGTCTTACTGGCTGGGAATTATCACGTCGGTCCCGGCAAGCATAGGTAAAGCCCTCCTTGCCGGATTAAAACATGATTATGTCGCCGATAACCAGGAAATTTGCCGGTTATACCCGCAACAATTAATCAGTTACGGAAAAGCCGTTGAAAAAACCATTGCAGAAGAAGGTACATTTATCCGCAGTCAGGTCTGGGGGTTCGACCCTTATGCACAGAAAAGGTGGCAGCCAGGATTCGGCTATTACGCCAAACAAGCCGGAGCAAGCTGTAAAACCAGCGCGACTTCAGAACAACTCTGGCAAGTCATCCGCAGAATTGGTCAGGAGCCTGAAGGCTACTTTTACGCCAATGCCCTCTGGCGGTTAAGGGAATGGCTGGATTTTTTTGTCGGCGGCGGCAAACCGGTCAGAAGAAAACCTGATTTACCCGGGCTCAAAGTCGGTGATTATATTGATTCATGGAAAATCATTCGTTGTGAAAACAATAGATTTCTCTCTTTGCTGTTTGGCATGAAAGCCCCCGGACTGGGCAGACTGGAATTTACAATCACGGACGAAGGCGATGAAAGAACCCTTCAGGTTTGCGCATGGTGGCACCCGCAGGGATTCAGAGGATTACTCTACTGGTTTATCATGATGCCAGCACACCTGTTTATTTTCAGAGGAATGGTTGAAGTAATTTGCCGCCATGCTGAGCAAAAAGACTGCATGGCGACAGATAAACGTCTTTAAAACCGGGGAGTGGGCTCAAACCCTAAAGGGATCTCGGCAAGCTGCTCTCCCCTGTTGCCCGGATAAATCAGGTATTCACCATGATATTTCACATTTGACTTATAATCTGTGCGTTTATGCACCATAAAACCTGCCTGCCATGCCAGTTCAATCAGCTGAGCATGGTTCCCCCGGACAAACCAGCTCATCGGATGCATCAAAAGCTCACCGTCAAAGCATGTTTCACACTGACCACAACAGATTGCCATCGAATTGGGCTGTTCAGTAAATAGCTGAACTTTTCCACATCCGACAAGTTCTTCTGCAGTCGAGACTTCCCAACCAGCCGTTTCCAGTTTATCCAGGAACTGTTCAATCTGTTTATCCGTAATCTGGTTACTGCGATCGGATTGAAAAAAATCATCATAATAGGCGAGAATTTTCCGGAAAAGCGGTTCAAACATCACACTGTTTCCCTGAGAACGTCCGGCTTTCTGCCAGCGGATTAAGTCATCAGTGACACTCCGGGGGAATCTTTTTTGCTTAAGTGACTTCGTTATCCAGCGCACAAGATAATATTGATTCGGCACCGGCGCATCAGCCAGCTTGCCACGCTGATGTTCCTGAGACAACTCTTCAAGGGCGGTCTCAACCAACTGGTAAATTTCCTGAGAATAAAGTGACGTCATTTATTTTCTTCCCAACATCAGATAAGAACCGCAGGCTGCAAGTGAACATAGTGCCATACTGAATAGCATTGGCCACACTTCACCGGCGGGTAAAGTGGCAACAACTGCGCCGATTCCGGCACCCGTGCCGAAGCGCAGAGTACCGGCTAATGACGATGCGGTACCGGCCATCCGGGGATAATGGCTCATCAAAAGCCCCATCGAATTACTGCCAATCGTTGAAATGGAACCAATATAGAACATCACACAAGGCACAATTCCCCATAGTCCGCTATCCAGCAACCAGCACAAAAACAATCCCATGCCTGCAATCAGCTGAACCGTCAGACCAAAATGCAACATAAAGCGTGAACCAAGACGCTTCACCAGGCGGCTGTTCAATGTGGTCATTCCCATCATCGTCAGTATATTCAATCCAAATAAATAACCGAACATATCCGGGCTGACGCCAAAGATATTGACATAGACAAACGAGCCGGCAGTCAGAAAAGAAAACAACCCGGAAAAGGAGAATGCACCACAAAAAATCAGGCCGAGAACCCGCGAAGACCGGCATAACTCTGCATAATTTTTCAAAATATTCAGGACATGGAATGACTGACGGTTTTCTGGTCTGAGAGTTTCCGGGATCAGCCAAATCACCATGCCAATGACAATAATCGAGAAAATAACCAAAAACCAGAAGATGGAACGCCAGCCAAACCAAACAGCCAGATTCCCGCCCAGTACCGGGGCAATCAACGGTGCGATAATGATGACAATCGTAATAAATGACATCACTCTGGCGAAGTCTTCCCGCTCAAACATATCCCGGACAACCGCCTGAATCACAACTGCAGCAGCGGCTCCGGCGAAGCCTTGTGCTGCTCTGACCCAGGATAAAGCTTCAATACTGGTCACCGTAGCACAAACAAAAGCACCGATGCTGAACAGAATCAGGCCAACCAACATTACCGGTTTGCGGCCAAACGTATCCGACAACGGACCATGGAGTAACTGCCCGATAGCAAATCCCGCCATATAAGCAGTCAGTGTCATCTGGACCAGCCCGTCACTCACACCAAGATTATCAGCAATAACCGGCATAGCCGGTAAATACATATCAATTGCCAGCGGCGTCACTGCACCGATAGCACCTAGTATGATCAGCAAAAGCAGGCTGATCGATGGGGTTTGTTTATCATTTGCATGTTGTTTTTCGCTCATATATCCTCAACCTTCTACGACCAGACAGACTGGATTTCTTCATCACTTAAATACCGGTACTCTCCGGGTTCCAGCGATTCATCCAACGCAATATCCCCAATTCTTTCACGGTGTAAAGCGACGACTTTATTCCCTAATGCGGCAAACATGCGCTTCACCTGATGATATTTTCCTTCATGAATCGTCAGACAAACTTCGGTTTCACTGAAAATTTCCAGCTGCGCAGGCTTGGTCAAATCTCTTTCCTGATTCAGTTGAATGCCCTGAGCAAATTTTTCTGTATAGTCAGGCTGCACAGGATCGGCCAGCCAAACCCGGTATGTCTTTTCACAATGATGTTTTGGTGATGTAATCCTGTGTGACCATTGCCCATCATCTGTAATTAAAACCAGTCCGGTCGTATCAACATCCAATCGTCCGGCAAAATGAAGGTTATTCAGATTGGGCTCATCCAGCAGAATAAACGCAGTCTGGTTAAAATCATCGGTGTGGGAACAGACAAAACCTTCCGGTTTGTACAGCATGATATAAACCGGGCCCCGGGCAGAAAGCCGCTGCTCCTGCCAGTAAACCTCATCACTTTCTGCCAGCTTTCTGGCACCACGTGATTCAGGCAGTTCATTGACAACAACATCGCCACTTTTAATAATCTTTGTCGCTTGTTTACGTGTAATACCCAGAGCATCACATAAAAATTTATCCAGACGCATGCATACCTCATGAAGTTGAAGTGCGTTATTATAACCATCCATGTCTCATTAGTTGAGCTATTTCACATTTATTGAAAAAATAATTTATGTATAAACTCCGTCCATATCAAGCTGATGCTGTCAGAGCTGTCATCCATTACTTTAGAAAAAATGACGATCCAGCGGTGATTGTGTTGCCAACCGGCGCAGGAAAAAGTCTGGTTATTGCCGAACTCGCCCGGCTGGCAAAAGGCAGAGTTCTTGTACTGGCCCATGTGAAAGAACTGGTCGAACAAAATCACCAGAAATATGAAGGATATGGGTTACCCGGCGCTATTTTTTCTGCCGGGTTAGGGAGAAAGGAAACCGGGGAACAGGTCATTTTCGCTTCTGTTCAGTCGGTTGTCCGCCATTTAACCGAATTCACTCATGAATTTTCTTTGCTGATCATTGATGAATGTCACCGGGTTCCTGACAAAAAGGACAGCAGTTATCAAAAGGTCATCGCTCATTTGCAGGAAAAGAATCCGAACCTGAAGGTTTTGGGGTTAACCGCAACACCTTATCGCCTCGGTATGGGATGGATTTATCAGTTTCATACCCGGGGGCAGATTCGCAGCACGACGCCCCGTTTTTTTCGGGACTGTATTTTCGAGTTACCGATTCATTATCTTCTCGATGAAGCTTTCCTGACCCCGGCCAACATTATTGATGCACCGGTATTAAGTTACGACTTTTCTCAGATTCATCCGATGCCAACAGGAAGCTATAAAGCGTCGGATCTGGATATGGTGATTTCTGATGCGCAGCGGGTCACTCCGCAAATTGTCCAACAGGTCATCCGGCAGGCAGAAGACAGACAAGGCGTGATGATTTTTGCCGCAACCGTCCGGCATGCGCAGGAAATTCATTTACTGCTTCCTGAGTCAGCAGCCATGATCACCGGTGAAACACCGCAGGCTGAGCGGGATGAAATTATTCAGCGGTTTAAGCAAAAAAAGCTGAAATATTTAGTGAATGTTTCAGTACTGACAACCGGATTCGATGCTCCTCATGTTGATTTAATCGCCATTCTCCGCCCGACAGAGTCCGTCAGTCTTTATCAGCAAATCGTTGGTCGCGGATTAAGGCTTTCTCCCGGTAAACAGGAATGCCTGGTACTGGATTATGCCGGTAATAAATATGATCTGGAGCAGCCTGAGGTTGGCGAACCCAAACCATCCGGGGACTCTGAAATCGTAACCATTCCCTGCCCGGCCTGTGGCTTCAATAATAATTTTTGGGGAAAACTGGATAGTCAGGGTATGTTGATTGAACATTATGGCCGGCGATGTCAGGGATATTTTACCGATGAAGATACGCATGAGCGGGAAATCTGTGGTTATCGCTTCAGAGCTAAATACTGTCATGAATGTGGTGCTGACAATGACATTGCAGCGCGTATCTGTCATGAATGTGAAGCAACGCTTGTTGATCCGGATAAAAAACTAAAAGAAGCCCTCAGCCTGAAAAATGCACTGGTGTTTGAATGTCACAACATGGAAATGGGGATTCATAAAGACAGTCACAATCGATCTCAGATTAAAATCACCTATCAGGGAGACAACCAGGCACAGGTTCATGAATTCTGGCCGGTCACCACCAAAAAACAAAAATCTGTGTTCATGCAACGCTTTGTCAGGCCTCATCTGGCAGATAAACATCGTCCTTTTCATGAACAAAGTGCCAGAAAAATTGTTGAAGCCCAGCACCGCTTTCGCTTCCCGCAATTTATCATCGCTCATAAAACCGGCCGCTTCTGGAAAATCAGGGATAAGATTTTCGCAGATGAACTCACTCAATCTCCTGAAGATATTGCTCTGAAGCGCAGAGAATGATAGTATCCGCGCTCGTTTTTATGTTTGCATGTAAAACGAATTAAGTACGACATCCGACAAGGTCGCATTGTCAGATGTCAGCGTTTAAAATTTACTAATTGAGAGTAAATAATATGAAATTTGAAACAGTATTACGTACTGAACTGGGTAAAGGTGCGAGCCGCCGCCTACGTCACGCTGGTCAGTTCCCGGCTATCGTTTATGGTGGAGAAGCAGCGCCTGTATCAATCGCGCTGGTTCACGATGACATCATCAACCAGATGGATAAGCCAGAATTCTACGAAGAAATCACACTGGTGATTGACGGTGCTGAGGTAAAAGTTAAGCCTCAGGACGTTCAGCGTCATGCGTTCAAACCAAAAGTCACTCATATGGATTTCATCCGTATCTGATAGATTACCCGGTAATCTTTCACCTTTTGCATATTAAAAAGTCTGGCCTTACCAACCTGGCTTTCAGTTATAAAACAACCCCTGAGCTACCAACTCAGGGGTTGTTTCTTTTCAGAGGAAAAAAATAACCCGGATTCTGATGTAGTATATACACAAGTTAACTACGCAAGTCGTTGTACAAAAAACAATCTCACGTTATACTAATGCGCCTGATTGTTCTTCAGCACACAATTGTACAAATTGCTTTTAATGAAGAGATGAAGTCACTCACCGATCATCATTTCGGTATACCAATTCCCTGGCAATGAACATTTGCCGACAACTCATAATCATGTCCACTAATGATTCAAACCGGGAACTGTGATGTGACCGATACAGATAAATCTCAATAAATAAGATATCCCGGAAATGGCAAACCTGCCTCCGGAAGCAAACGCTGTTGGACATTTCAGGAAAACTGTGAAGCTTTAACCGATTTCCCGGTGCTCCTCACCTCACCGGTTTCGCGATTATCATTACCAAACTGCACAGGCAAGCCGGTAGCCAGCTGCTGAACTCACCTGCTCCCGTGGTTTCCCCGGTTTCATAAGGCCAAATCACACCAAGAGCTCTGATATCAACATGTCTGAGAAAGAGAATTTGTTACGGATCAAATCTTCATAAATTTCTGAATACGTCAGTTGACGCCCGGTTTATACCTGTCTATTTTTTGAGCAAGTTTGTCATTTTATGGAGGTTAAATTATGAAACGCTCAAGCTCGACATATCGTCTGCAAATGATTAAAGAAGTGGCAATGAAAAAACAAGACGCCTTGTCAACCACCTCACAAGATCCAATGGCTGACTACATTCATCAATTACTGATGGAAAAGCCGGCAACTAAAAAAAATAAAGATATCAACCTTAATTTCAGTGGTGTCCATTTTGACGAACGGGCTGGTGGCTGGATCAGTGACCAGTGGAGCATCAAAAACTAACCTCTGAAAGACCGGTTTAAAACAGATTCTGTTGTGGATGAATATCCTGTTGCTGTTCAACATCGCCGGTTTTGTTGTTTTTTGCCATCTGACGACGAAACCGCATCCGGCATAGCTTAATCACATAAAGCTTTTCTGCCGGCGTCATATCCATCCACCGGAATCGTTCATCCCGGTTTCTCAAACATCCTTTGCAGTAACCTCTTTCATTGACACTACACACGCCAATACAGGGGCTGGGGACATCAAAAAACTCTAACTGCTCCATCATTACCTCTTTCACAACAAGAAGTCCGTCCAGGCTCTTTAAGCAATCGATTGAAATATCATAATCTTGCTTTACAATTCCTGTTATCTTTCTATTGCATCTATGAAACGTGATGAGTTGACCCTGACGTTTCAATACCAACACCTAAGGTTAATTATATGAAGCTTAGTGGAAAAAATACGCTTTCAGCAATTGTTTTAACAACTTTACTGACCGCCTGTGCGGGAAAAGAAGAGCCTGCGGTCAAAGTCGAGGACCTGAAAAATCCGGTATGGCACCTGGTCAGTCTGGATGGAAAAGAAATCAAGCCTTCAGCTGACAACCGTACTCCCAGTCTGAAAGTCGACAGCCGGATGACAGCGACTGGATTTTCCGGATGTAATGACTATTTAGGTCAGGCGGTTCTCAACACAGACAATCATGAGTTTCAAATAATCAAGATGATCTCATCTCAAAAGCTTTGCCTGAAAGAGCAGGTGGCGCAGGAAAAAGTCATTGTTCAGGCTTTAAACCAGCGGACACACATTCAGATACTGCAAGGTAAAATGACGTTGAAAAACAAAAAACACACGCTTATTTTCGAAGCGAAACGCAAATAAGATGACTGAATGCAAAGCGCTTGTTTTACGTAATTAATTACCGGAAAACAAGTGCTTTTAAGCTGGCCTGCGGGTCAATATCTTCGAATTCAGGCGGATTATCCAGACGCTGTTGAAAATTAATAAACGGTGCTTCTTCTTTCATGGTTTCAATTAGAAAATTGCAGTCAACCACGGGAGAATTCACACAGGCAAGTACACTTCCCTGATCAGCCAGTAACTCATTCATACGCCGCAGGATTTTGCGGTAATCCCTGGTTAATGCAAAACTTCCTTTTTGAAAGCTCGGTGGATCGATAACAATCAGATCATAAGGGCCTGATTTCCTGATTTTTCCCCATGATTTAAAAATATCATGCCCCATAAACTGCACCCGGCTTAAATCGTGCTGATTCAGTTTATGGTTCTCCCGCCCCTTAGAGAGCGACGCTTTCGCCATGTCTACATTGACTACCCGCTCCGCTCCACCGGCAATCGCAGCCACTGAAAAGCCGCAGGTATAAGCGAACAAATTTAAAACATGCTTGCCTGTTGCATGTTGTTGCACCCACTGACGCCCTTCTGACATATCCGGAAACAGGCCGAAATTCTGGTTTTTCCCGATGTCCAGCTGAAACTTCAGCCCATGCTCATCGACAACCGGCTTTTCTTCCAGCGTTCCCCAAATCACCTCAAGCTGCTGATTTGTTTGATAGCGGTGCTGAATGGCAATACATGTCGCCCCTGTATTACGCCAGTTCTCCCGTTGAGTCAGTGAGGTCAGTTCAGCTTCCAGCGCCCTGATAAATAATGGCTCTGGCTGTTTGAACAGACTGATAATCAGCTGGTTCGCCAGCCAGTCTGCTGTCAGTTGCTCCAGTCCCGGCCAGCGCCTTCCCCGCCCATGAAATAAGCGTTTGACGGAAACCGGCGAAGAAGCCAGCTGTGTTTCAATATGTTGAATGAAAGTGGTCAGTTGATTTAAATCCATATCTCTGATTCAGTTTCTCTGAGGTTTGTTGATTGAAATAGATGATGTGTTATCTGTCGACAGCAAAAAGATATCCCATGACTAAAGCTCAGGCCAGGTCAGCTGCCAGGGCGTGAACCACTGCTCAATCGCATTGGACACAGCAGTTTGATGCCACCGGGTGCCGGTAAAATCATACTCCCGCGGATCGCAGGTAAAACTAAACTGCTCTCCCTGATAATCAAAACGCAAACCATATGCATGTAAGTAGCCCCGATCAGCGTGGCTGGCAGGGTTATACACAGGGTCACCAACAATTGCAGAGCCAACCGACTTTAAGGCAACCCGGATCTGGTGCGTTTTGCCGGTCCGCGGACGACAGATAAAGACCCGCTCGCCATTTTCTCCGGCAGCTGAAAAAAACTGAGTGATTGCAGGGTTCTCTTTACCCGCAGTCAGTTTCCATGCAGAACGACGGCTGCGAACCATATCACCACATATCAGCCCCTGCTTTTTCTTTGGTTTTTTACAGCCAATTGCCAAATAGTACTTTTCGACCTGACGCTGTGCAAATGCATCAGACAACAACCGGGCTGCGTGTGAAGAACGGGCCAGTAATAATAATCCGGAAGTCATCTTATCCAGACGGTGCACCAGATAGAGCTGAGTTTCATTGAGACTCTGACACACTTCCTGCAATAACATCACTTCCTGATCATCTTTGTGGACCGAAACACCGGGATACTTATTAATCACAACAAAGTCGGAGTGAAGATGAATGATCTGGAACATAAAGAACTTTCGGATAACCTCTGAATCAAATGAAAACGGCTTCGGGCGTCGTAAAGAACAAAGCCTTCTTTGCAGAAGGCTTTATCACTATCTGTTAAAAAACAACTATAAAAAACAGCTGTTATAACATTAGCTATTAAAACATGGGATAAAGAAAAATCATAACAATAGCTACCGGGCAAATAAAACGAACATACCATGGCCAGATTTTCCAAAACAGCCCGGACTCGATTTCCGGATAGCCTTGTTTAAGCTCCTGCAAAAGTTTATTCCGGTGCCATATCCAGCCGACAACAACCGCCCAGACAGCGCCCAGTAAAGGCTGCATATACACGGTTGTAATATCAGCGACAAGGCCAAATAAAGTGCCGAAGTTCAAACAAATGACAACACTGATCAGCATAATCACGCCGCCAATCACCCATGCAGCTGGTGTTCTGTTCATTTTCAGCTCATCCTGCGCACAGGATACAGGCACTTCAAGCAGAGAGATTGATGAAGTCAGCGCTGCAATAACCATCAATACAAAAAAGCCGAAACCAAGCACAATACCGACACCGCCCATCGAGTCAAACATTGCCGGCAATACTTTAAAGACCAGATCACCGGAACTTTTCAGGACGCCATCTTCAGTGAAGATATCAACACCGTGATTCTTTGCCACAAACATTGCCGGCAGAATCAGCAGTCCCGCCGCAAAAGCCACACCAGTATCAATCGAGGCAACCTGAGCCGCTGTTTTGGGAATATTTACATCTTTCTTCAGATAAGAGCCGTAAACCATCATGGTACTGCAGCCAAGTGACAGAGAGAAAAATGCCTGCCCCATCGCATCAACCAACAAACCACCATGAATCTGGGAAAAATCAGGAACCAGATACATTTTCAGCCCTTCCATTGCGCCGGGCTGGGTGAAAATATAGATGATCATTACACCAAAAAGAGCAAACAGCACAGGCATCAAACGGGTTGACCAACGCTCAATCCCATTTGAAATACCTTTCTGAACGACCAAAATATTCAGCAAAGAGAATAAAACTGCCAACAGAATGTTTCTCTCACTACTGAAGTTCACCAGCCATTCAGATACGGAATGAAATCCGGTAACATCAAAAACAGGGATCAGCGCATAAGCGACCAGCCAACCCGCGACAACAGCATAAAAGCTCAAAATGAATGATGAGGTCACCATCGCGATCAGTCCCATCAAACCGGCAACTATTTTATTCCGGGCCCAGACTGAGCGAAGCGTCGATACCGGGTTTGCCTGGCCGTATCTTCCGAGAGTTAATTCTGCAACCAGCATCGGAAATGCCAGGAGGAATACCATCACAAGATAAATCACCAGAAAGGCGGCACCACCGTTACTTGCGGTTTTGGTCGGAAACCCCCATACATTACCTAATCCAACGGCTGAACCGGCAGCCGCCATAATAAAGCCAAATTTTGAAGAAAACTGGCCTCTTGTATTACTTACCATATTTTTTATTACCGATGTTGTATTTGCGTAAACAGTCCTGAAGCAACCTATAGAGTAAGGCTGTTTCAAGGCCGGCAAGTAAACCAGTTTGCGGGGGAAATTGAAAGTTTTTACAATGTTTTTTATCAAAAAAATCGATGTCTGTGTTTAAAATTTGCATTTATAGCCTGAAAATACATTTTCCTGAAAATATATAACAATTACCCAACCCGGTATTTACATTAAAGTCATTATAATAAGGTAAAAATGCGGGTTCATATGGGCTTTGAGGCTGAATATTGATAATTATCCGGAATAAATCCCTTTGCGTTTGAGTCCGGCAACAACCATCGTTTTAAATAAACTTTCCTAAACTTCCGTTTCGCATTAACATCAGTCACTGATTTGTCAGATATTCGTCATCAATCATATGGATAAAATCTATCATATTCTCACATTAGTCAGTATCGGACTGTACTGGCTGCTTGTTGCCACGGTCACTTTCAGGGTCGTGTTTAAAAAAAGAGCGGTAAGTGTATCGCTGGCATGGCTAATGATCATCTATATTCTCCCGGTGCTGGGCGTGTTTTGTTACTTTCTGTTTGGTGAGTTAAACCTTGGCCGGAAAAGAGCGGAAAGAGCTAAGCAAATGTTAACCTCCTTTACGGACTGGTTTTCCCAGCTGAGTCAGTGTCAGGCACATATCACTGAAACGATGGGCGCACATATTTATAAAATTGATGAACTCTGTAATCACCGGATGGGGATTCCGGCTTTAAGTGGTAACCAGCTCTCTTTACAACGCTCACCCAAGCAAACCCTGCAATCAATTATTCACGATATTGAGCAGGCCAGATATTCAATCCGGATGGTTTTTTATATCTGGCATCCCGGAGGTCTGGCTGACTCTGTCGCCTCCAGACTGATTCAGGCTGCCAAGCGGGGAGTAAATGTGAAACTGTTACTGGACTCTGCCGGCAGTCATCAGTTTATGAAAAGTCACTGGTATCGCTTGATGGTGGACTCTGGCATACATGTCGTTCAGGCTTTAGAAGTGAGCCCGTGGCGTATCTTCCTCCGGAGACTTGACCTTCGTCAGCACAGAAAAATAATTGTTATTGATGACACTGTTGCCTATACAGGCTCCATGAATATGGTTGATCCCGAGTATTTTAAACGGGATTCAGGTGTCGGGCAGTGGGTCGATATCATGGTCCGGATCGTCGGCCCGACCGTCAACGTTCTGGCTGCAATCCATAGCTGGGACTGGGAATTTGAAACCGGTGAGCGTGAGTTTCCCCAGATTCCGCAGTGCGCAGTTGAAGATGAATTACCCAAGCACCCGATTCAGGTCGTTCCATCCGGGCCGGGTATGCCTGAAAACCTGATTTCACAGGCACTGGTCCTGGCGATTCATCAGGCAAATCATTCGATACGCATTACAACGCCCTACTTCGTCCCCAGTGCTGATTTACTCTCTGCCCTGAAAACGGCGGCATACCGGGGGATTCAAATTGATTTAATCATTCCACAGAAAAATGATTCACTGATGGTCAAGTGGGCTTCCCGATCATTTTATGGCGATTTATTAGAATCCGGGATCAATATCTATGAATTTCATGGCGGCCTGCTGCATACAAAATCAGTCGTGATTGATGAACAGTTCTGCCTGGTCGGAACCGTCAATATGGATATGAGAAGCCTTTGGCTGAATTTTGAAGTCACGCTGGCTGTTGATGATATTGAATTTACGCATCAGCTATTTGAATTGCAGCAAATATATATACAACAGGCCTGCCAGATTGATTATCAGTCATGGCAAATGCGTCCGATTTATAACCGGGCTCTGGAACGGATGTACTATCTGTTTAACCCTCTGCTTTGAACAAATAGCGACCGTGAAGAGGAAATTGCGTTCAGCACGCCCCTTTGGTAACGTTGACCGCCGGGGTCTGTTCCAAACACTCAGCAAACTGTAATCATTTATCATTTGGCACTGAGATTCTCTGCCCACACCGGTTTAAACAGGGAGTTCATCTGCTAACAAGGACCAATTATGTCAGAAAATAAGAAGACAACGCTCATCCATGCAGGACGCAATAAAGAATGGACACATGGTAGTGTCAATCCACCGGTCCAGAGAGCATCAACGATTGTATTTGACACTGTCGCAGAGAAACACCGGGCGATGGTGAACCGGGCAGACAAAACGCTGTTTTATGGCCGCAGAGGAACTACCACCCATTTCGCATTTCAGGATGCAATGACACAGGTTGAAGGCGGTGTCGGCTGTGCACTCTACCCTTGCGGAACAGCAGCAATCACTAATGCTATTCTGTCTTTTGTTCAAGCCGGTGATCACATCTTAATGGTCGACACCTGTTATGAACCGACACGAGACTTCTGCGAAGTGATTCTGAAAAAAATGGGGGTGGAAACCACCTATTATGATCCACTGATTGGTGAAGATATCCGGTCATTAATCCGGCCTGAAACCAAAATTCTATTCACCGAATCTCCCGGCTCTGTCACCATGGAAGTACAGGATATTCCGACTCTTGCGGCAATTGCTCATGAACATGACATGATTGTAATGCTGGATAATACCTGGGGAGCCGGGGTGAACTTTTCACCATTCGACCATGGTGTTGATATTTCAGTACAGGCGGCAACCAAATATATTGTCGGACACAGTGATGTCATGCTCGGTACGGCCGTCACTCATGAAAAATACTGGGATCAACTCCGGGAGCAAAGCTACCTGATGGGTCAGTGTATTTCTCCTGATGATGCTTATCTCGGCCTGCGCGGACTGAGAACATTAGATGTCCGTTTAAAGCAACATGCCGAAAGCAGCCTGACGATTGCTAAATGGCTGGCAGAGCATCCGCTGGTTGATCATGTTCGTCATCCGGCACTGGAAAGCTGCCCCGGTCATGAATTTTTCAAACGGGACTTTAAAGGCGGCAACGGCTTGTTTTCTTTTGTTCTGAAAAGCAGCTGTCCACGGGCAACAACAGCACTGCTTGATGGCATGACACATTTCAGTATGGGATATTCATGGGGAGGCTTCGAAAGCCTGATTCTTGCCAATGAGCCAAAAAGTTTCAACGCACTTCGTACCGTCTCAAATCCTGATTTTCCGGGGACATTGATCCGGCTTCACATCGGGCTGGAAGATGTCAACGATCTCATTGCCGATTTAGAGCTGGGCCTGAAGCGCTATCAGGAAATACTGGCAGAAGAAAAATAATCATTTGTTTCATCAAACTGAGCAAACAATACAGGTGGCCGGAAGCAGCCACTTGTACGTTCTGTATGATTATAAATCTCTGAATGCTTTATTGACCCGGAATGACTCTGACGTCACATATGCTTCCATCCGGCAAACCTGATTTTCAAGCGCAGAAAACTCGCGCTCAATATGTTCCAGTAACTTTTCCGGTGACTGCCCCTGCTCCCAGGGGCGGCTTTTCAGCTTGTGGGCCCGCTGCTTCTCCACAGTCTGCTCATAATTCTCCGGCTGTTTGTCCAGCATCAGACTCAAAGCAATATAAGCCATAATCGTCAGTCCTCCGGCGCCAAGCAACGTTGCGGATACAACTATCATTCTGACCAGCCAGGCTTCCCAGCCAAAATAGTTTGCCAGGCCTGCACAAACTCCGGTGATCCGCTTATTTTCTGTCGCTCTGTATAGATGACGGCTCATGATTTTGACCTCCAGGCCGGAGTCTCTGCATCCAGTATTTTTTCCAATGTATGAATCCGCTCCTGAAGCGCTTCAGCTTTTGTCGAAAGAGACTGAAGCCTTTCAAAGTCATCCTCACTCAAACCATGATCTGAGTGCCGCTTACTTCGGTAATGGAGAACCAGCCATAGCGGTGCCACAATGACCATAAAAATAATTAACGGAACTGTAATAAACATAACCGACATTAACGCCCTCCTTGCATACCGTTACTGACGCTCTTCGAGTTGTTTTTTTAATTTCTCAAGTTCTTGCTCAACTTCATCCTGAGCTTTTAAATCCATGAACTCTTGATCCAGTGACTTCCCTGCGCCGGTTTTTTCAAACAGATCCGCTTCTGCTTCAAGTTCATCCACTTTGCGGGAAAACTGCTCAAATTTTGCCACGGTTTCTTCAGTACGGGCACGATGCAGATGACGCTGAACATTACGCCGGTTACCAGCGGTTTCAGTCCGGATCATCATCGCTTTTTGCTTCGCCCGGGTTTCGGTGATTTTAGATTCAAGTTTAGCAATTTCACCGGTCAGTTTACCGATCGTTTCTTCAACTAAAGCATACTCTTCTTTCAGGCTCTGAACGACACCCTGAACTTTCTGTTTTTCTATCAGCGCCGCACGGGCTAAGTCTTCCCTCTGTTTCGACAGAGCCAGCGTTGCTTTTTCAGCCCAGTCCTGCTGTTGATGTTCAAGTGACCCAATTTTCCGGGAGAGTTCTTTTTTATCCGCAATGACTTTCGCAGACTGACTCCGGACTTCAACCAGCGTATCTTCCATTTCCTGAATAATTAAACGAATCATCTTTTCCGGATCTTCCGCTTTATCCAGTAATGCACTGATATTTGAGTTCACAATATCTGCAAATCGAGAAAAAATACCCATCATGTTACTCCTTTATACGTACAATATTGAATGACGTGCTACGCAGTATACATAACAAGTTTTATACCAGGTTTTATGCCATTAAAAATCAAAGACTTAATGATAAATTCAAATTTCACAGACAATGAGTTTGTATTTTTCACCATAATTTGGTTAATTTAACCATATGATACAACACGGGATGAACCCCATGAAAAATGATCTCATTGGCGAATCAGCTGAATTTCTGGCTGTTTTAGATAAAGTATCCCGCCTTGCTTCCATCGAACGTCCGGTATTAATCACCGGAGAACGGGGAACCGGCAAAGAACTCATTGCCCAACGGCTGCACTATCTGTCATCCCGATGGGAAAAGCCTATGATCACCATGAATTGTGGCGCACTCTCTGAAGGCGTGATTGACTCTGAGCTGTTTGGCCATGAATCAGGCGCATTTACCGGCTCAAAAGGACGACATCAGGGTCGGTTTGAACGGGCAGAAAGTGGCAGCCTGTTTTTAGATGAACTGGCAAATGCGCCTTTCAATGTTCAGGAGAAGCTGCTGAGGGTCATTGAGTATGGTGAATACGAACGTGTCGGCGGCAGCCGGACCCTGAAAGCCAATGTCCGGATTATCTGTGCAACCAATGAAAATCTGTTAAAGCTGGCCGGAGAGAGGAAATTCCGGGCTGACTTACTGGACCGGCTGGCTTTTGATGTCATCCACCTGCCCCCGCTCCGGGCCCGTCATGAAGACATCCTGCCACTGGCAGAACATTATGCAATCCGTATGTCCCGGGAAATGAACCTGACCTGCTTTCCGGGCTTTAGTGACAACGCTTTGGAACAACTGTTTACCTATCACTGGCCCGGCAATATCAGGGAGCTGAAAAATGTGGTGGAAAGAGCCGTGTGCCAGCACCAGTCAGAGCAGGATCCCATTCCCGGACTGATTTTAAATCCCTTTAAATCCATATGGATGGAAGAAAGTACACCGCAACAGGATCCTGAGGATATAAAGTCCATGTCATACAACCAGCCATCACTGCCGGTAAACCTCAAAGAATGGCTTGATACACAAGAGCAGCAACTCATTCACCAGGCGCTTCAACAGGCAAAATATAATCAGAGAAATGCAGCCGAATTACTGGGCTTGAGCTATCATCAGTTGAGAGGTTTGATCAGGAAGTATCAGATTTTAGTCAATAAACACTGATAAATAATGATTTAAATAGTGTTTCCCATTGGTTCAATAATTTAAAAATGATAAATTAGCGCGTTATTGGGGTAAACGGATACACTTTAATACCTCGCTGCAGATTTATTCGCTTTCTATATGAAGATACTGAAACAACTTATTCTGGGTCTTAGTTGCCTGCCTTTTATTGTTGCATGCAATGACAATACATCTGCTCATGATGAGATCAGAAAAACTGGTTTTGTTTATTGTGGTCAGGGAAATCCGAATACATTTAATCCACAATTGGTCGATAGCGGACTTGTGGCTGAAGCACTCGGGCCTCAGATTTTTGACACTTTGCTCATTCTCGATCCCAAAACACAGCGCCCATCGCCAAATCTGGCAACACGCTGGGAAGTGAATCGTCAGGGCATCCGCTATACACTCCACCTCAGAAAAGACATCGCTTTTCAAAAAACAGCGTGGTTTACCCCTTCCCGGCCATTAAATGCACAAGACGTTGTTTTCAGTTTTGATCGTATTATTAATCCGGAGAACCCTTTTCACCATACGGGACACAGCAATTATCCCTGGTTTGCAGGAATAAACTTCGGACATTTAATCCAAAGCGTCAAAGCAACCGATAAATACACAGTCCAGTTTGTACTTAACCGGCCTGATAACAGCTTTCTGGCGAATATTGCCACAACGCATTCCGTGATTCTTTCCAAAGAATATGCCGATCAACTGATTCTTGCTGATGAGAAGCCAATGCTGGACAGCCACCCGGTTGGCACCGGCCCGTTTTATTTAGATGAAATGCAGGCGGGTGATTTTATCCGGCTGAAAAGAAACGCCGGTTACTGGAAAGGCTCACCAAAATTATCTCAGGTCGTCTTTGACATCGCACAGCGGGGAACCGGGACGCTGGCCAAGTTACTCAGAAACGAATGCGATGTACTGAGTACACCAATTTCCAGCCAGATTCCTATCATTGAGCAACATAAGCATATTGTTTTGAAATCAACACCGGCCATGAATGTTTCGTTTATTGCTGTTAATACATCTCACCCGGTAATCAGCGATACCAGAATTCGCCGGGCTCTCAGCTTTGCAATTAACAGAAAAAACATTTTGAACTCAGTTTACTATGGCACCGGTAGTATTGCTTACAATGTCCTTCCGCCAACCTCATGGGCTTATCAGCGGGATCCGGTCCAGGTCCGTTATGATAAGAATTATGCACTGGGACTGCTGCGTGATGCCGGATTCAGTAATGGGCTGGAATTATCGATGCTGGTACCGATGGAGCCAACTGCTTTTAACCCCAGCCCGCATAAAACAGCTGAATTAATTCAGGCAAACTTTAAAGATATCGGGATCAAACTCCATTTAATTCCCGAAGAAAAAATAGAAAGACAAAATAAATTATCCCGGATGGACGTTGACTTATATCTGACCGGCTGGTCAGGCCGCTCAGGCGATCCGGACAGTTTCTTGCGCCCCATCCTGTCCTGTGATGCAGTCCGTGAAGGAATTAACCTGTCCCGGTGGTGTAATGAAGATTTTGATTTCTTACTCGATTTAGCGCTGGAGGTTGACCGGCAGCGTTACCGTTTAAATCTTTATAAACAGGCACAGAATATTATCAATCAGGAGTTTCCCGTGATTCCCGTGGCTCACGGTATGCAGTTTAAAGCTTATAGTGACAGTTTGACCGGATTCCGGCTGAGTCCGTTTAATGTTCAACCCTTCAATACGGTTGAGAGGACACACTAATGTTTGTTTATACGATTCGTAAACTGAATCTGTTTATCATCACGCTGCTCATATTGACATTAGTCGGATATAACATTCTCAGATTTGATCCTGCCTCTCACTGGGCGATGGAAAGTTTCTGGAGTGGCTGGGTAAATTATGTGCGGGAACTCATGCATTTAAACTTTGGTATCAACCGGCTGGGTGTGCCGGTGGTTGATGAGCTCATGGTCGTATTCCCGGCAACCCTTGAAGTCTGTCTCTTTGCTTTTTTTATTTCACTGATCATTGGCATTCCGATTGGCACGATTGCCGGTATGAGGCAGGGGAAATGGTCAGATACGCTGATTTCTTTTGTTTCCATGTGCGGCTATTCAGCACCAATATACTGGGTGGCGCTGATTCTGATTCTGATTTTATCGCTTAAATATCAGCTTTTCCCGATTTCTGGCAGATATGATCTGTTATATGAACTCAAACCCGTCACCGGATTTGCATTGCTGGACGCTTTTCTGTCGACCAGCCCTTACCGGGCTCAAATTTTACAGAGTGTCATTGAGCACCTGATTTTACCCTGTATTGTACTGGCTCTTTCTCCGACAACGCAGGTCATTCGCCTGATGCGTGCTTCTGTTGCTGAAGTCATCAACCAAAACTACATCCGGGTGGCCCGGATCCGGGGTCTTTCCCGTTATCAGATTATTGCCCAGCATGTATTACGCAATGCCATTCCGCCAATTATTCCTAAATTTGGCGTGCAGTTATCAACGATGTTTACATGTGCCATTATCACCGAATCAATTTTTAACTGGCCCGGCATTGGCAGATGGCTTCTTGATTCGCTGGCGCAGCAAGATCTGGTGTCCATACAGGCAGGTGTTATTGTTGTTGCTTCTTTGGTACTGACTGCAAATATTTTGTCAGATTTGGTTGGTGCCATGGTTAACCCATTAGTAAGGAAGACTTGGTATGCTCACGAATAGTGTCTATCAGGAAGAGCGGATTCCGACCCAGTTTGAACGTTTCTGGCGAAGTTTCAGAACCAATAATCTGGCTATGTTCGGATTATGGTGCCTTGGATTTCTCACTCTGATTACCATTTTTTCGCCATGGCTGATGCCTTATAGCCCACTGGAACATTCAGGTAATTTGCTGCTGCCGCCTTCCTGGGATCCAGCTGGCAGTGTTGATTTCTTTTTCGGAACAGATGACTTAGGCCGGGATATTCTGTCGCGTTTGATTGACGGTACCCGCCACTCTTTTGGCTATGCCATAATTGTCACGGTTCTGGCAATGACAATCGGGTGCTCGGTCGGTGTATTGGCCGGTATGACCTCCGGGCTTTTATCCAGCACCCTGAACCACCTGCTTGATACGGTGATGTCAATTCCTTCGCTGCTCCTGGCCATCATCTTTGTTGCATTTCTCGGAACCGGCGAGTTCAATGTCCTCATTGCAATTTGTCTGGCCCTGACCCCTCGTTTTATCCGTTCCGTCTATACCGCTGTTCATACCGAAATAGAAAAAGACTATATCATTGCAGCACGGCTTGATGGTGCAAGAAACATCTATTTACTGTGGAATTCCATTCTGCCGAACATTCTGAACGTCATCATTGCAGAAATCACTTTTGCGCTGACAATTGCGATTCTCGATATCACCGCACTTGGTTTTCTGGGCCTGGGGGCGCAGTCATCCAGCTCAGAATGGGGAGCGATTCTCGGTGACTCTCTGGAATTGCTCTACCTTGCACCATGGACTGTCACCCTGCCGGGGTTAACCATCATGTTTACAGTGATTACCATTAATTTTGTTGGTGAAGGCGCCAGACAGGCCCTAAACGCAGGAATCGAATAATATGCCGATGCTTGATATTCGTCATTTGACGATAGAAATCGATACCCCTCAGGGACTGGTGAAAGCGGTTGATCGAATGAACCTGACCATGACTGAAGGTGAAATCCGCGGACTCGTCGGAGAATCTGGCTCAGGAAAAAGTCTGGTCGCCAAAGCAATTGTCGGCGTGTGTAAAGAAAACTGGAAAATCACGGCAGACCGGCTGAGGTTAGGCAATGTTGACTTACTACAGTTAACGGCCAGAGAACGCAGACGTATCATAGCCAGGGACATTGCGATGATATTTCAGGAACCTTCCACCTGCCTTGACCCTTCTGATGAAGTTGGCGAACAGTTGATTGAGGCGATTCCCGCTCACTCGTTTAAAGGCTCCTGGTGGCAGCGGTTTTCCTGGCGGAAAAAACAGGCCATTGCTTTATTGCATAAAGTCGGCATTAAAGATCACCAACGTATTATGAGCAGTTATCCGTATGAGATCACGGATGGGGAATGCCAGAAAGTAATGATAGCCATGGCAATTGCCGCCAAACCAAAGCTATTAATCGCGGATGAACCAACAAACGATCTGGACCCGATTACCCAGTCCCAGATTTTCCGCTTAATCAGCCGGTTAAATCAATTGAATAATACAACGGTACTTTTAATTGGCCATGATCTGACGATGATCACGCAATGGGCGAACCGAATCACTGTGATGTACTGCGGACAATCTGTTGAATCAGCCCCAACAGAAAACATCCTCAACGCCCCGAAGCATCCATATACATCTGCACTGTTGACAGCGATACCGGATTTCAGCTCCTCAATTCCGCATAAGCAGAAATTACTGTCTCTGCCCGGCTCTATTCCACCATTACAGCATTTGCCAATCGGCTGCCGGCTTGGTCCCAGATGCCCGTACGCACAAAGGCAGTGTGTCGAAGTTCCCCGTTCACGCCGGATTAAAAATCATAAATTCTCCTGCCATTATCCACTGAATACGGAGAGCTCATCATGAGTGTTTCTCTTTTAGAAGTCACTGACTTATCAAAAACATTCGTCAACCGTGCCAGCCTGTTCAGAAAGAAGCTGACTTCAGCAGTAAAGCCTGTCAGCTTCCATCTTGAAACCGGTGAGACTGTCGGATTTATCGGACAAAATGGTTCAGGAAAATCAACACTGGCAAAAATGTTAGCGGGTGTGATCGAGCCAACAACCGGAGAGATTAAAGTCAATGGCGAAAGACTGGAGCACAAGGATTACGCAACCCGGTGTAAATTAATCCGGATGATATTTCAGGATCCGAATACCTCTCTGAATCCAAGAATTCAGATTGGGCGGATTCTGGAAGGCCCTCTCAAGAGAAATACGGAGATGACACCTGAACAGCGGCAAAAACGGGTCAAAGATACGCTGGTCCGGGTGGGCTTGCTGCCGGAGCATGCTTATTTTTATCCTCAGATGCTGGCAGCCGGCCAAAAACAGAGGGTTTGTCTGGCCCGGGCAATGGTACTCCAACCTTCGATTATCGTTGCAGACGAAGCATTAAATGGTCTTGATATGGCCATGCGCTCCCAGATTATTAACCTGATTCTGGAATTGCAGGAAGAAATGGGCGTTTCTTTTATTTATGTATCTCAACATCTTGGTGTCATCAAACACATCACGGACAAAATCATCGTCATGCACGAAGGAGCAGTCGTAGAATCAGGTTACACAGAGGAAGTACTATCCTCCCCTGCTCACCCGGTCACACAGAGAATGGTAGAAAGTCACTTTCATCAGGCTCCGGTTTTTAAAGCCAACACCTGATGGGGAAAACCTGAGGAAAAACCGCAATGGATAGTGTGATTGATATCGGATGGCTGCAAGTGGGGTTATTCAGCCTGATTATTCTCATTCCGCTCTATATCAGTTCACATTATCACTTACTACTCGGCAAAGACATGATTATTGCTCTGATAAGAATGGCTTTACAGCTGTCTCTTGTCGGGGTGTATCTGGAATATTTGTTTAATCTCAATAATTTTTTCGTGAATACAATTTGGTTGATCCTGATCGTTTTTATCGGTGCCAGCGCCATTTTATCCAGAGCCATGCTCCCACGAACCCGGCTCATACTGCCATTATTTCTTGCGCTGATTCAGGGATTAATTCCGGTGCTACTCATCCTGAGTATCTTTGTTGTACAACCCGTCCCTTTATATAATGCACAATATATGATTCCCATTGCCGGGATGCTGATGGGGAACTCACTCAGCGGAAATATTATTGTACTTCAGAATCTTTTTACGGCATTTGAGGAAAGAAAAGATGAATATGAAGCCGCCATATCCTTAGGTGCTTCACCCCGCTATGCGGCACGGCCATTTATCACAAGTGCAATGCAAAAAGCGAGTGCACCGGTGCTCGCATCGATGACAACTATTGGCCTTGTCACTCTGCCAGGAATGATGACGGGGCAGATACTTGGAGGAACGGCACCTATTATTGCGATTAAGTATCAGTTTATCATTATGGTTGCGATCTTTGTTGTGCTGAATCTGTCGATGGCATTCTCGATAGAATACCTATTTAAAGTGATTGTGAATAAAGAAGGACGTGTACTGATCCGGTTCAACAATAAAAGCAAAAAATAATTGTTTTGAGATGTTTGTTCAAATTATCAGGCATCATGCTGATTACTCACCGTCTTTAAAACACCTTATCCACAGAAAATGTGGATAAGTAACGGAAAGATTGATTGTTTTACTGACACAATGCCTGACCCGAATCACGACTGCTTCAAATACTATTCATTATCTGCGTTCAGCAAATCACTCTTCGCAGCAACCAAATACTGTCCCATCGACCAGTAAGTCAGAACGGTTGCAATATAAATCGCAACATAGCCCAGCCAAACCATCCAGTCGTCATAACGCCAGATTAATGCCAGCAAAGCCAGCATCTGCGTCATTGTTTTTACTTTTCCGACCCATGACACAGCCACACTGGCCCGTTTCCCAATTTCTGCCATCCACTCTCTTAATGCAGAAATAATAATTTCCCGGGCAATCATGGTGACTGCAGGTACAGTTATCCAAAAACTATGAAAATGTTCAGTAATCAGAATCAAAGCCGTTGCAACTAAGACTTTATCTGCCACAGGGTCGATAAATGCCCCGAAACGTGAAGTTTGCCCGAGCTTTCTGGCAAGCATTCCATCCAGCCAGTCTGTGACTCCTGCAACCCAGAATACAAGAGCTGCCGCAAATGGGGACCAGGTATAAGGCAGGTAAAAAGCAATCACAAAAACCGGAATCAAAAAAAGTCTGATAAGGGAGAGAATATTAGGAATATTTAAACGCATATATGCTTCGCTCTTGTAGGTCGCGTTGACTATGTTGCTGTATTTTTTTTATTGTTTCAATGCCTGATAAATATTTTCTGCTAATGAGTCGCTGATTCCCGGCACTTTGGCGATATCTTCGACAGTTGCCCGCTTCAACTCCTGAAGACCTCCCATATATTTCAGCAATGCCTGCCGACGCTTAGGTCCAATCCCTTCAATACCTTCAAGTGCGCTGGTTCTGCGGGATTTCCCACGCTTTTTACGATGTCCGGTAATGGCATGGTTATGACTTTCATCCCGGATATGCTGAATCAAATGCAATGCCGGTGCATCACTTTCCAGATGAAACTCTTCTCCATCCGTCATGATCAACGTTTCCAGACCCGGCTTACGGGTTACACCTTTGGCAACCCCGATCATCAGTGGCATTTTGGGCCAGTTATCCCAATATTGAGAAACGATTTCAAATGCTCTGGAAAGTTGTCCTTTTCCCCCGTCAATAAAGATAATATCCGGGATTTTATCTGCATCGAGCTGCTTTGAATAACGGCGTTCCAAAACCTGAGCCATTGCGGCATAATCATCCCCACCGGTAATCCCGGAAATGTTATATCGCCGGTATTCAGCTTTCACCGGACCTTCCTGATTAAATACAACACAGGAAGCGATCGTATTCTCACCCATCGTATGAGAAATATCAAAGCACTCCATTCTCTGTAATGCAGGTAACTCAAGTAATTCCTGAAGCTCTTTAACTCGCTGAAAAACAGTCATTTTATGGTTTTGTCTGGTCGTAATTGCCGTGAGTGCATTGGTATTTGCTAACTTCAGGTAACGCCCTCGTGAACCAGACGGTTCTACCATAAACACAACTTTCTTGCCCGCAATATCAGTTAACAGAGACTGAAACAGCAACTTATCTTCAATAATACCCTGACTGACAATCACCCGTGATGGTAATGCCCGGGCACCGTTATGAGATAGATAGTATTGCTTCACAAAGCTCTCAAAAACTTCCTGGTGTGTGGTATTCCCAGGAATTTTAGGAAAAAAGCTTCGGCTTCCCAGAACTTTCCCGTGTCTGACCATCAAAATATGAATACAGGCTATACCGTTTTCCTGCGCAAAACCAAGGATATCAATATCATCATCACTATCTTCAGAAACAAATTGCTGTTCCTGTACCCGGCGGATTGCCTGAATTTGATCGCGATATTTTGCCGCATCTTCAAATTGTAATGCCAGACTGGCCTGCTCCATCTTATCAACCAAAGTTGAGACAACCTGTTGATCCTTACCTTGCAGAAATAGCTTCAGATAGCCGACCAGTTCTTTATAGCTGTCATCTGAAATCAAGTCAGAAACACACGGACCAGCACAGCGACCAATCTGATACATCAGACAAGGCCGTGTCCGGTAGGCATATACAGAATCTTCACACTGCCTGACCGGAAAAATTTTTTGTATCAGGTGCAAAGTTTCCCGAACCGCACTGGCATCGGGATAAGGGCCAAAATATTCCCCTTTCTTCTTCTTTGCACCACGATAAACCGACACACGGGGATGTTGATGGGCGCTGATAAAGATATATGGATATGATTTGTCGTCCCGTAACAGTACATTATACTTCGGGAGATATTGCTTAATATAGTTATGCTCAAGAATTAATGCTTCTGTCTCAGTATGAGTGACAGTGACATCAATCCGGCAGATATGACTGACAAGCGCTCTGGTTTTTTCATTATCCAGCTTCTTCCTGAAATAGCTGGATAACCGTTTTTTCAAATCTTTCGCTTTACCGACATATATCACTTCAGCCACAGCGTTATACATACGATAAACGCCAGGCTGATTGGTTACAGTTGCTAAAAAAGCAGAAGGGTCAAATGTTGATACCACTATAAAGTCTCAGTATCTAACATTCCGTGCCGAATGGCTAAATGGGTTAATTCAACATCGCCGTTAATATCTAACTTTGCGAATAAACGATATCTGTAACTGTTCACTGTTTTGGGACTTAAATTCAGCTGTTCAGAAATATCGGTCACTTTTTGTCCTTTCGTAATCATCATCATGATTTGTAACTCACGCTCAGACAAATCAGCAAATGGATTTTCAGAAGCAGAAGAAAACTGGCTCAAAGCCATTTGCTGAGCTATCTCTGGTGAAATATAGCGCTGACCACTATTTACAACCCGAATCGCATTGACCATTTCATCCGGCCCGGCACCTTTTGAAAGATATCCAACAGCCCCGGCCTGCATTACTTTTGTCGGAAATGGATTTTCGGTATGTACGGTTAATACGATGATACGAATGTCAGGGTTGTACCGTAATATTTTCTTTGTTGCTTCCAGACCACCAATGCCCGGCATGTTCATATCCATCAAAACAACATCAACATGATGATTACGACACCACTTCACAGCATCTTCACCGCTGTCAGCTTCCCCTGCTACATTCATTCCACGGACGTCTTCAATAATACGCCGAATCCCTGTGCGAACCAGCTCATGATCATCTACAAGGAATACACTAATCAAACTTGTATCTCCACAATCAATTGGCTCAACACGACTCTCGCCGAGTCTTAACTCAGTCTTAGTTTTGACTATCCTCTGACTATGAGCCTAAATAAAAACTTTCGCAAGTATTTCTTTCCGGATAGACGTTTTATAAGATAATTCATTCAGTTACAAGACTTAGTCAGGATGAATTACCCCTAAGACTCTCATTTTACATAAAAATAAATATATCGCTTATCAATATGTTTAAAAAGCACTCAAAATAATAAATCGCCCATGAATCTGAAAAAAGCAGATACACAGGCGCCAAAACGAAAGTACTTTTATCAACTGGCTGTTAATCCGGATGATAAAAGTAACATTTTTAAATTCAATTGGTTTAAGAAAAACTCTGTTTGCCAAACCACATATGCGGCAGATTTACCCGATAAACCGAGCTACCAAGAATAACAACATGATAACCAGCCAACATTATATTATACAGTAAAACTGTCACAGTGGTCAGACACTACAAATCTTTCATTAAAACTTCAAATTGTTCATGAGCATCTTCTATCAGATGTGTCAGCTCCGCTGCATCTTGAGTTGATAACACGACATGCCAGGCTCTTTTTCCTGGTTCACGTCCGGTCACTTTGGTTTTTTCACCATGTGATTCGAAGAAAACGTTCTCGAACTCACAGTGATAAAACTTATTCCGACCTATAATATCTATATCAAGATGACCAACCGGATTCACCTGAAAATGTGCCTTATTATGATTGTGATCATGCATAAAGTAGTTTCTGTGAACTGTGATCATACTGCCCTCCAGACATGCTTATTTACTTCAGACTCCCATCTATAGTGTAGATAACAGAAAGCGTATTAGTGGCAAAACTATCATGAAGATTGATCTGGATTAGATAAATTGATGAAATAGTCTTAACAGAAAAAAGTAAAACGAGTACTTAACCTTGACTATAGAAAAGGGGTTCCTTCTCACCCGTCACGCCAGAGATTATGGAGGAAAAACGCAAATCGAACTTTGGGTTTCTACCACGCATGGACCCGCTCAAATATTGATTGAAAACGAACAGCCCGTCTGTTTTATCCCCGATTCAGACAAAGATAAAATTCAACAGTTATCCGAACGAAATAGTGACAATGTCACCTATAAAGAACTTCCGTTAAAAAACTTCGGGTCCACTCCCTTAATTGCATGCTATCACCGGACAATTAAAGCCTCTCAGCATTTCAATGAACTTTGCGTCCGTAAAAAAATCGATGTATTAGAAAGCGATATACGGCTGGCAGATCGGTATTTAATGGAACGTTTTATCTGCGGCAGCCTCGAATTTACAGGGAATGTGACACAAAAAAACACTCATAAAATGGTTACACACGCAAAATGCCGCAAAGGTGATTTCCATCCGGATTTGCAACTTGTCTCATTAGATATTGAATGTTCAGAAAAGGGAGAACTCTATTCGATTGGCCTTGATAGTGATAAGGATGCCCGGGTAATTATGATTGGCCAGCCCGGAGAAGCACCGCATACATCGCTTCCCTTTCATATCGAGTGGGTCGCTGATGAAGTACAACTGCTGCATACTTTAATTCAATGGTTTAGCACTTATGATCCGGATATTATCATCGGCTGGAATGTGGTTGATTTTGACTTTCGCCTGTTACATAAACGTGCGGAAAAACACCATATCCGGCTGGCGCTGGGCCGGGATCAGCAAACGATTTCTTTCCGGACCTCAGGTCAGTCACAAAAGAGTTTTATCTACATTCCGGGCCGGGTGGTATTAGATGGGATAGACTCATTAAAAACAGCCACTTACCAGTTCAGTTCATGGTCACTGGAATCCGTATCACAAACCCTGCTCAATGAAGGTAAAGCCATTCATAACGTCAACGACCGGATGGCAGAAATTAATCATATGTTCAGACATGACAAGATCAAACTGGCCATTTATAACCTGAAGGACTGCCAGTTAGTCCGGCGGATTTTTGATCATACCCATCTGTCAGACTTTATGGTCCAGCGTTCAAAACTGACCGGGCTTGAATTAGATCGGATTGGTGGCTCGGTTGCCGCTTTTACAAATCTCTATCTGCCCCGCCTTCACCGGGCTGGCTATATTGCCCCAAATCTGATTTCGGAAAACTGGCAGGCCAGCCCGGGTGGATATGTCATGGATTCCGTTCCCGGATTATATGATTCGGTCATTGTGCTGGATTTTAAAAGCCTTTATCCCTCAATTATCCGCACGTTCCTGATTGACCCACTTGGACTCATCGAAGGTCTGAAGCTGACCGCCGGTAAAGAAGCAGATCAGGCGGTTCCCGGATTTCGTGGTGGTCAGTTCCACCGGACACGACACTTTTTGCCAAAGATGATTGAGTCACTCTGGCAAGCCAGAGATATTGCCAAACAGAATAACGAAGCTGCATTTTCTCAGGCAATCAAAATCATTATGAACTCATTCTACGGGGTGCTTGGTTCTTCAGGATGCCGTTTCTTTGATACGCGTCTCGCATCCAGTATCACCATGCGTGGCCATGAAATCATGAAGCAAACGAGGCAATTGATTGAAAACAGCGGCTATAAAGTGATTTACGGCGATACAGATTCCACATTTGTTTCTTTAGAAAAAGAGCATTCAGCGGAAGAAGCCAGCAAAACCGGCCGGTTACTGACCCAAACCATTAACCAGTGGTGGCAAAAATATCTGGAAGAGACATACCAGCTGGAGAGTTGCCTGGAAATTGAATATGAAACCCACTATAGAAAATTTTTCATGCCTACTATCCGGGGAGCTGAAACCGGCTCTAAAAAACGTTATGCCGGACTCACAGGTTCCGGTGAAGATGAACAGATGATTTTCAAGGGTCTGGAAAGTGTCAGGACTGACTGGACACCACTTGCACAGCGATTCCAGCAGGAGCTTTACCACCGGGTATTTCATCAGGAAAATCCCTGCGACTACGTGCGTAATTTTGTGGAAGAGACATTAGCCGGAGAGTTCGACCAGGCACTCATCTACAGAAAACGACTCAGGCGGCGGCTAAGCGAATATCAAAAAAATATCCCGCCCCAGGTCCGGGCAGCAAGGCTTGCCGATGAACATCACCGGCGGCAGGGAAAACCGCTTCAATATCAGAACAAAGGGACAATTGAATATGTCATCACACTCAACGGACCTGAACCAATCGAATTTCAAAACAGTCCGTTAGACTACCAGCATTATATAGATAAACAGTTAAAACCCGTTGCTGATGCGATTTTACCTTTCATAGGCTATCAGTTTGACGATCTGACCAAACCTCAGCTGGGTTTATTCTGATAGCAGAACCGGTTTAACCAATACGGAATTCAGTCTTCTTATACTGTTTCGTCAGCCATGCACCGTAATCATCCAGCAATCCGATGACTGAACGTTTGGGTATCACTTTCTGTCTCAACAGAATGCTCAAACGTTCAATATCTTTCTCTTTTTCCGGATGATATTTCAGAAAATGCTGTCCACACTCAACCGGATCATCAAACCACCACTTATCCCTGTACATAATCAAAGAGTAGCTTGCCCGCAATAGTTTTTTAGCCAGCATTGTTTGAATCATCAGTTGCTCAGACTCCTGTCCTGCTTTCACCAGCCTGTCTCTCATGTAAACAATCCGGTCTTCAATATCCATATTCCAGAATTTTGCAATCTCCCAGCTGGTCTCATAATTCCCGAAACATTCTGATAAGTTTTCGCCGTAAATACAGACAGCACAGTGACGTAATAAAAAACCCCATGAAAAAAGGCTCTCCAACGAAGCGACTTCACTGACTAAAGCTGGTCTGATATCAATATCCGTAATAAACGGAAATGACTTTTGAAAACGCCAGCGTAAGGTATTAAAAACCGTGGTTTTCCGGTCATCAAAAGGTTCATGGCACACGACAACAATATCCAGATTCGAATGCTCCGGCCGCGCCGTTTTCCGGGCAACACTGCCATAAACATAGATACTGTGTAAGTTTTCACCCAGCCCTGCTGTCAGGTAAGCAACTAATGATTTGATTGCTGGTTGATAGTGTTTCTGGAATGGTGTTTTTGGATTAATTACAGGTAATTGCATAGATAACCGTTTCTGAAATGGAACCTTTTCTCTTCGAGAATACTTCAAAATATTCCTTTTCCCTGAATGCTTTCGGTATAATACACGAAGATTCACAACAAAGGATATAGTAGATGCCAAAGGCAAGTGAAATAAAAAAAGGGTTTGCGATTGAATCTAATGGTAAAACTCTATTGGTAAAAGATATTGAAATTACGACTCCGGGCGGCAGAGGTGGTGCAAAAATCTACAAATTCCGTTGTTCTGATTTAACAACCGGTTCCAGAGTAGATGAACGTTTCAAGTCAGACGATGTGTTGGAAACACTGGCCATGACCAAGCGTGCAGTGACTTTTTCGTATATTGACGGCGACAGCTATATCTTTATGGATTCAGAAAACTTCGACCAATACACATTTAAGGAAGAAGATATCAAAGATGAACTGCTGTTCATCAATGAAGAAACGCAGGGACTGCATGTCATTTTGATTAATGACAATGTGGCTGCAATCGAATTACCGGCTTCAGTCGAACTGGTGATCGAAGAGACAGACCCCTCAATTAAAGGGGCATCCGCTTCGGCAAGAACCAAGCCTGCTCACTTTGCCACGGGGCTGGTTGTGCAGGTTCCTGAATATATTGCGACAGGTGAACGTGTGATTATCAATACCGCTGAACGTAAATTTATGAGCCGGGCTTAATATGACTCAGCTACTTTCTTACGATGATTCCATCGATACAGCCTACGATATTTTTCTCGAAATGGCAGCGGATAACCTGGAACCTGCTGATGTACTGCTCTTCACCGCACAATTTGATGAGCGCGGTGCTGCTGAGCTGGTAGAAGTGGCAGATGACTGGTCTGCAGAAGTCGGTTTTGATGTTGATAAAACAACTTATGCCGAGGTTCTTATTGGCTTGGTCAATGAAGAAAATGATGCACTCGACGATATTTTTGCGCGTATGCTTATCAGCCGGGATCCATCGCAGAAGTTTTGCCACATATTCTGGAAAAGAGATTAATCTATCTGATACTACTGGCCTTTTTTGTAATGGCCAGTGTATTGTTGATCAGGTTATACAGGAAACACTGGTATTTCTTCGGACTGGATCGACCATTTACGGCAGAATGTCAGATATAATACCGCTCAAAATTTTACATCAGACAATAGATCTCTATGTTTTTAGCACCTTATTTCTCAACTTTTCAACATCAGTTTCAGTTCACGCGCCAGCAGGCAAGCCACTTTGCTAAAAGAATTGCGGGCGACTTTAATCCAATACACGATGAAGATAACAAGCGATTTTGTGTTCCCGGAGATCTGTTATTCGCCGTTCTACTTAAGAAAGAAGGTATCAGCCAGAAAATGTCATTCAATTTTTCCGGGATGGTTAACGCAGAGACAGCCCTGCAAATTGAGAAGAAAACGGAGAAAGAAAGTGCTGTTGTTGATGAAAACGGGAAAGAATATCTGCATATGTGCAGAGAAGGTGAAATGAATCATAATCAGGAGCTGATTCAGCATCTGGTGACCAGTTATGTACGATTTTCCGGTATGAACTTCCCTTATATTCTTGTGCCGTTAATGCAAAAAGAACAAGTCATGATCAACTGCGAACGTCCTTTAGTTATTTATGAAAGTATGGATATTGATCTTGACCATCTGGACCTTTCCCGCCCGGAAGTCAAACTGGCGGATACGACCTTTGATGTCGATGGTAAACGGGGCGCTGTTGAACTGAATTTTCAGTTTAAAAATGAAGGGCAACTTGTCGGTAAAGGGGTCAAACGTATGGTTGTCAGTGGTCTTCGCCCCTATGATCAGTCGGCAATCGATCAGCTTGTCCGGAAACTGGACGATCACAAATCCAGATTTCTGGCTCAGTTTGACACAGAAGTTGTCTGAATATAAGGCGGTATCATGTGGAATCATCCTGATTTCACATGATTCTTTCGGGGTTTTAAATCCAGCGGCGAACCTGGGTTTTATAAACCCGGTACTCCTCACCAAATAATGTTTCCAGCGCTTTTTCTTCCGGAATAATCTGAAAACGATTCATATAACACACAAAGCCAAACACAAAAGCAAAACCGGCAAGATTACCCAGCCAGTAAGTAAAACCGACTAATAAAATACACAGACCTAAGTACATAGGATTCCGGGATATTTTATAAACGCCCTGACATACAAATGTACTGGCCGTTTCAGGACGTAACGGGTTGACGGTCGTCCTGGCAACAAAAAATGAATATAAGGCACTTAATCCGAAACAGCCTGAAAGAATCAGGCTCAGAGCAACAATATAAATCCGGAAAGGCAAAGGATAATCTCCCCACACGAACCACTCCGGGCAAGTCCAAATCAGCCCGGCTGCAATGATAAAAACAGCAATTGGTGTGACTTTTAATGGCAATTTATTCATATCAAACCATATTATCCTGAGCAGATTATCTCTTCCGCGATTAACACTATACCCAAACAACCTGAAGATACAGGGTTCAGGTTGCTTGGGTATAAGTCCCAAATATACACTCAAACACGGTGAAATGTCTTTTATGACTGACAAAAAAATCCCTCATCATATGAGGGATTAAATTGACTACATGACAAAAGCAGCAGGTTTCTACCGGGTGGCGCAAAAGCCGATTGAGTTTGTACTTTTTCCGGGTTGCAGTGTTTTATTCCACTCAACACCTTCAAGCGTCAGCGTTGTACCTTCCTGAGTCCATGTCGCGTTCCACAGGTTGCTCACGGTGCCTTCAATCTCAACAGAAACTTTCCAGTCAACCGCCTCTGTACCGTTATTTGTTACGACAACATTGGTACAGTAAGAGGAATTTCCATTCTGAGGAATATCAACCGTTGCAGTCACACCTTCATCTTCACCGCCACCGTTAGAATCAGATTTACTCAGAATAAAGTGATACGCAGACAATGCCGGAATATCATACTGAAGCTGGTTATTTGAAATATCTACCGCACCCACTTTTTTGATATCAGTCGATGCTGATGTCATCGCATAAGCCTGACCTGACTTATAAGTCTTAGTCGAATCAATCGTAAATGAACCACTGATGGCATCACTCATATTTTTATTCAGTACGATAACGTGTAAATCCCCGGTTTCTGAATCAACAGAGGCATAGACCGAACTATTTTCTTTATCACTCATGGTTGCAGTCACACTGGTGTCACCAAATGTGCTGTTGTCCCCATCGTAATTCCGGTAAAGGCGATAAGCACTTGCCAGATAATCATCCGCATTATTCAATATCCAGCTGTTTGCGGCATAAATATCATATTTACCAAAGATACCTAAGGTATCTGCCTCAGCGATACCCCCGGAGATATCATCTCCCCCGCCGTGGCTGTACTCGGTGAAGGCAATTTTTGTATCCGGATAATAAGTATCAACAGATTTTTGAATATGAGGAATCAATGGTAACTCTGAATAATTCCACTGCGTAATCCAGCTGGTTTCTTTATAGTCAGAATCCCATAGTGTCCGTGGTGCCTGCATCCGGGCAACTTTATCCTTGTCCGAAGTCGCATCACTCGACGTAATACCGGTATCCCCCGTTGCTGATGAATACCAGTGCAAATCAAGCACATCAAGTAATCTCTTACCGGATTCAGCCTGAGCAGCTTTCATCTGAGCCAGATAGTAATCAATAAACCAGTGATATGTATCAGAATAATCTGACCAGTCAGAGGCTGACTGCAAAGAGACGTAAGCACTGAAACCATATAATGCCGGGCCGAATATTTTTGCACTTGGATCGACATCTTTCACAGCAGACGCCATCTCAACTGAGCGCTCAACTAATTCTTTCGCTTTGACTTGTTCAGGATGAATCCGGGGATGCGTGTGCGACCATAAAGCAGGTTCATTATCCAGTGAGTAGGCAAAAACACCACCATCTTCAGCTTTGCCATACCGCTTCACCAGAAAGTTCACCATTTCATCCATATAAACGGCATTGTCAGTTAAGTCCGGCGTTAATGAAAAATCTCCGGCTTTCTTGGCAACAACAGGGATCCATCGCGAAGAAGGTGCAACTTCTCCTTCTTCCACCGTACCGTTTTTATCCGCAGAAACATAACCAGCCATTTGTAAAGTAATCATGGCTTTTGCACCAGTAATCACATCATTATCAATGAAGTCAGTCAGGGTAATTCCGGGAACGGTTTCATCTGCACCGTCAGGAACCATATATGTGTCACTGGAATGCTTCCAGTCTTCACCTGCATTCGAGTAATTATTTTCCCAGTTGTATCCTGTGGTTCTGTTTCCGCCTAAACGGTAAAAACCAAAATTTTCTTTCCCGGTCATTTTCATCCGGTGATTTGTCCCATAAATCAAATCACTGATGGTGTGATTTTGCTCATCGGGTGAAATCGAATAATCAACACTAATTTGCGCATAAGCGCCGGCACTCATTAAAGTTGCACTAATCAACAGAGACAGAGCACTGGGTTTCGCCAGCAGTCTTAAGCGGCATGGTCCATTCATAACAGGTAATCTCCTTTACATTCACTAATTCTATTCTCGTCAGGAGCTTGTAATCGGCACCAGTGCCTCATGATTTTAGCAAGAATAATTCAGCTCAAATCAGCTCAACATGACGGGTTCATTATCATTTATTTCTATTTATTGATGAAAAAACTCAATAAAATCAGCAATTAATTAACATAAAGGAAAGAAGTTATCAGAAGAAGAAACATTATCCTTAAATCTTCTTCAAAGATTTAGCACATCATCTCCATCTCATATTCATTCATGCTGTGCAACAAAGTCAGAAATAAACAGGCGCCATGTTAATACAACAAATTGCACATTAGAAATTGAACATTAAACAAACAACATGTTTATTTTTAATCTGTTTTATTGCTCCCATTTCAATCATTTTTCAATTGATAAATCACAATAGTAATATGGCATTATTTTGTCTGATGGTAACAGTAGAGGGATTTCATCCGGACTTTGCTGATAAATCCGGAAGAATAAAGAACAATAGGCGGGATAGTGACGCTTGATCGTCACCAGATACTGTCTTGCCGAAGATCAACAGATCCGGATAAGCAAAAGACAGTATCTGGCCGGGATCTGTTACAACATTTGAAGCAGTGCCTGTAACGGATGTCCGGGTTGAATGTGCTCAAACCTTTTCACCTGGCTCCGGCATGAATACCCGGTGATCAGGCAACGTTCTGATGGCAATCGGGCCAGGTTGCCCCGCCAGCTTAAGTCATAGATGTCTTCAGACATCTTAAACTTATCGGCTTCATGGCCAAATGTACCCGCCATACCACAACAACCGACAGATACGGGTTTCAGCTGAGCACCAAAGCGCTGGAATATGTCACACCACTCTTTTTCTGAATTCGGCAGTTTCGTTTTTTCTGTACAATGGGCGAAGAGGTACCATGGTTCATCGTCTGCTGACACAGAAGGAAGAGACAATTCATCCAGCCTTGGATGAAGCCACTCATGCACCGACAAGACCTCAAAATCACCTCTTTCATCACCAAGAATTTCCTGATATTCATCCCGGTAACAAAGTACAGTTGCAGGATCAACACCAACCATAGGAATATTCAGCGAAGCAATCTCTCTCAAAAAAGAAGCCGTTGATTTTGCAGTGGATGAGAACTGCTTTAAAAAACCTTTCACATGCTGCGCTTTACCATTCGGTTTAAACGGTAATAACACCGGGTTCATACCCAGTTTAATCACAAGTGAAATAAAATCTTCAACTACTGCTGCATCGTAATAAGAGGTAAACGGATCCTGAACAATGATGACATAATTCTGTTTCTGGATGGCCGGGATTTCAGCCAGCCCCTGCAGACTAAATGACACTATAGCTTTGTTCGTCACTCTTTTGGCCAGCGTAGGCACACTGAGCAAAGGCGTATCAATATAACCCAACAGTGATTTGGTCAGATTTTTGGTCCATTTCTGTTCAAGGATGCCATTCACCAAAGCCGGCATTTTCGCCATCACGGGGAGCATTGTTTCAATATTGGCCACCAGATAATCTTTGGCCGGACGCTGATAGCGGGTGTGGTACAGGTTCAGAAAACGAGCCCTGAAGCCTGGAACATCCACCTTAATCGGACACTGGCTTGCACAGGCTTTACAGGCAAGACACCCATTCATCGCTTCGTAAACTTCATGAGAAAAATCATACTCATGCTTTTTATTCCATGTATGGCGAATCCGGTCAATCATTGTCTTCACAGACAGCGTCGAATTCAATGTCTGGTGCTCAATATCCAGAATATCAATCCCCTGCTCTGTCAATTGCCGGAGCCACTCCCGGACCAGACCGGCACGACCTTTGGGGGAATGCCGTCTGTCTGCTGTCACTTTCATCGACGGACACATGGGTGAACTGGCATCATAATTAAAACACAAGCCATTACCGTTACATTCCATCGCCTGTTTAAAGCTGTCCCGGACATCAACATCAATCTGGCGATCAAAATAACCCCGTTTAACACCTGCAACTTTCACCAGCTCAAAATCCGTATCAAGTGGTGTACAGATTTTGCCCGGATTCATTTTATTATATGGGTCAAACGCAGCTTTAATTCGTCTCAGTTCAGTAAAAAGCTCTTCGCCAAAGAATTCCGGGCCATATTCAGAGCGGTAGCCTTTACCATGTTCGCCCCACATCAGGCCGCCATATTTTGCCACCAGCTTCACGACTTCATCAGAGATCTCCTGCATCAGGATTTCCTGATTCGGATCACATAAATCCAGGGCAGGCCGGACATGTAATACCCCGGCATCAACGTGGCCAAACATACCATAATCGAGCGATTTGGAATCCAGCAGAGCCCTGAACTCAGCAATATAATCTGCCAGATTTTCCGGTGGCACACAGGTATCTTCTGAAAACGGCACAGGCTTCGCATGCCCTTTGGCTGCGCCAAGTAAACCCACAGCCTTCTTTCGCATATTATAAATGCGCTGTATGCCGGATAAGTCTTCACAGACCTGATAACCAATAATACCGGCTTCAGATTTGTCCATCATCGAATCAAGTTTTGCTGTCAGCGCACGGACTTTGTCATCAATCTCTTCTTTGTCCTGACCTGCATATTCAACGATGTTAATTCCCTGCATATCCTTACCCGGAACATCTGTCAGCAAAGATTTAACGCTGTGCCAGACGATATCTTCCTTCGCCAGATTCAGCACCCGGGAGTCAACGGTTTCCACAGATAGGGCGTCCGCTTCTACCATCAGTGGCGCATTTCTCAATGCGGCATCGAAACTATCATATTTCACATTAACCAAAACCCGGACTGCCGGCAGTGGAGTCAGATTGAGCTTCGCTTCGGTAATAAAAGCCAGAGAGCCTTCAGCACCACACAATACGCGGGTGATATTGAACGAGTCATCCTCTTCATTCAGTGCATTTTTAATATCATAACCTGTCAGAAAACGGTTCAGTGGCGGAAATTTATCTACAATCTGCTGGCGTTTTTCGCGGCAAACTGACTCAGTCACAGCCAGAGCCCTGGCCGCATCAGTCTCCGCTGCGGGAGCTGCGCCAGACATATCAGATTCAAGTACAGAGCCATCTGCAAAAACGGCCAGCAACGATAAAACGTGATCAGAGGTTTTACCATATTTTAAAGACCCCTGCCCGGAAGCGTCCGTATTAATCATGCCGCCCAGCGTGGCCCGGTTACTGGTAGAAAGTTCCGGTGAAAAGAAATACCCATAAGGACGAACGGCATCATTAAGCTGATCTTTAATCACACCAGCCTGAACCCGCACCCAGCCTTCTTCAGTATTAATTTCCAGTACCTGATTCATATGCCGGGACAAATCAACCACAATACCTTTGGTCAATGACTGTCCATTTGTTCCTGTTCCGCCACCCCGGGGAGAAAAAGTCACCGATTCATAAACCGGTTTTGAGCCCAGCTGTCCTATGAGAACAACATCCCGGGTATGTTTCGGATGAACGACAGCCTGAGGCAGCTGCTGGTATACGCTATTATCAGTGGAGACAGCATGCCGGCTGGAATAGGATGTTTCTATATCTCCGGCAAATCCCTGTAATTCAAGTTCTTTTAAAAAATCTGAAACAACCGGATTAATGTCTGATTGAAGTTGAAGTCTTGGTAACATTTGCTTCCTGCTCATCTGTCATTCACTCTGTTACATTAAGCTGAGTGAATTAATATTTTTATTCTTGATCTTTGAGTGAAGTCACTTTACAACATTTAGGAGAGTGTTCAAAACAGAATCTCAGTGTAACAATAAAGCAAGTGTGATGGATTGAACCAAAGTTCTGATACCAGTCAACCTGTCAGCCAATCAACCTGGTTGCCGGAGAGATAATACAATTTTGTACCCCCGGGCGCTTCATGATGAGGTATGCCTGAAAGCTAATTCTTTAATGGACGAGCACATGAAAAAAAACCGAGTTATCACCACCGAAGATATATTACTGAAACTTTGCCAGTCCGTATCCGGCGTTCTGAGTACAGCGACTTCAACCCAGGTCACCTACTCTGCCATGGTACAAAAGATTAACAAAACAGCGCTCAAACCTGATTTCGGATGTTTTGTCCTTTTTGATGGTGGCTTTTCGGGGTTAGTCGTCATCAACTTCACCTCCAAAGCCGCTTTGGAACTCTACAGTAGCTATATGAAAAATATGGGTATGCCTGAAGAAGAACTCG